>CACGPQ010000015.1 GCA_902574955.1 uncultured Synechococcaceae cyanobacterium | reverse complement strand
AAAAACTTATCAATAGAGAATTTGAAAAAATTTCTTTATTCTGTATCGAAAAAATATTCAATGATTTCAAAAACATATAATTCTAAATCTAGATTAATAAACAAAATTTTTCAAATAAAAAAGGCCCCTGTAATAGGAGCCTTTTGATATTGGTAAGAAAATTTGAGAATTAATCTTTAAGAGTAACTGTAGCACTATCAATATTACTGATAGCATTTGTAACTCTCTTAAAGTCAAAGCCTAGTGCTCTTAAAGCATGCCATAGATGACCTTGAATAAAGAAGAATCCGAAATAGTAATGAACATTAGCCAACCACGCCCTTGAAGTGTACTCACCGTCAGGAAGATCAACAGTATCTACCCAATAAGGAGAAATACTAAACTTCAATTCAAGTGGTTCACCAAAGAATTCAGTGGGATAAACTGTTGTGTTAGCTGCACTCCAGAAGGCTGCGATAATAGCCATCCAGCCTATACCAGCTAATGACCATGAAAGAACAGCTTCTGCAGAGAGAAGACCTTTACCTTTGAATTTGGTATATTCACCAACTTGCTTAGTTGCAATATGCCAAGCACCACCAGTAATCTCAACAAAAGCAAGGAAAGCATGACCTCCCATTACTTCTTCAAGACTATCAATAGTCAAAAAGTCTGTCTGATGATTCCAAATTTTGGCTAGATTTAATTCATACTCAACCTGTCTTACTGAACCAATAGCTGGATCATAAATTCCATGCACTCTTGCCCATTCGACAAAAGCAATAACTGCGAAACCAAGAATAATTAGATGGTGACCAAGAATAAAAGTCAATTTGTCTGGATTATCCCATTCAATATTGAATTTTCTAGCTCTTGCCACATCAGAATCTTCAAGATTTCCAGGAAGAAGTAAAGAATGTAAAAGTCCTCCGGCTGCTAAAACCATAGAAGAAACTAAGTGAACTATTGCTATCGCTAGAACAGGTTTAGTATCTCCCATAGCAACACCATTAGCATCAAACCCTATTCCAAGAGTTGCTAAATGAGGAAGAACGATTAGAGGTTGATGACCCATTGGGACGCTTGGGTCAAATCGTGAAAGTTCAAAAAGGGTGAATGCACCCGCCCAGAAAACAATTAATCCTGCATGAGCTACATGAGCAGCAATGAATTTTCCTGAGCGATTCGCTACACCTGAATTACCAGCCCACCATCCATAGGTAGTATCTGGATTTCCATAGGTTTGCATTTAGGAATTGATTAGCTTAAACGTTTTGAGAATACTTTATATTTCACCAAACAGTTGAATTAATAACAAAATTGTAAAGGTTAGTAATCCTAGTAATTACTAAACAAAAAATCTTCATAAGGTAATCCAATAGCAAAGAAGGTAGATTTAATGTAGAAAAATTATTCTCAGAGGTATAAGTTTCATAAAATAAACCATTATTTTCCAATTCAAATAATTTTAATAAATTTCATTTTGCTGACATTGCGACAATGTTTTGTTTCATTAAACCATCCTAATTATTGCCTCATTCTCAAACAATTATTAAATATGAAATAAGACATTAAATATTATGACTACTTCTCAAGAGTCTTCTAGAAAATTTTCACTAGAAATGAAATCTGAAGTTCATTACAAAAAGGCTGCAAAATCTTACAGAAAATCAAAACAATATATAGATATGATTAACTTATATCCAACTTTGCAGAACACTCTAATTGATTGTAAGGATGAGAACCTAATCGAATAGAGATTTTATTTATTTTTCCAAAGTAATCAAAAAATATAATCCTTCTTAGGCTGCGATATTATAATTTTCTTCAGAATAAAATTTATTAATTATTTGTCTACACATTTTTATATTGTATAGCGCTTTGGGTTTCCAAGGTTTTTTCTGACCGAGTGGAGAACTTTTCCAATGAATACCAGGCTTGAGTATTCCATTTTCACGGAAAAAAGAAAGTTTAATTTCAGTTATTCCTAGTTTTTCCGCGGTCAACTCAGATGAGCTCCACATATCCCCTAACATTGAATTAAGTAAATATTATTAATCCTTGATAACGTTAATTTTATTTTTTTGAAAGGGGTAAAACTTTTAAATAATTATTAAATAACAAAAAACCTAGTATCTATAAAGATAAGAGATTTGAAGGATTTATATCAAATTAAGAAATATTAAATAAAGAATCTTCATTAATGAATATCTCATCAATACCCTCTCCTTTATTGATAGATTTAAATTCAACGTATTCTTCTGTAATAGATTGATGCTTTGAAAGATTGATCCAACCCTTTTGCCAATTTCCACTATTTATTAATTCTTCGTATGTAGTTGTTAAGTTAATTTCAGAATCAAGGACAGAAACCATTAAAAAAGTAATATTTCCTTTTTCTTTAGTCTCATTTACTAAAACAAAATGTCTCAATCCATTTATAGGTTTAATAGAAGTCCAGAAATTTTCCATAATTATTTTTTCTTGATGTTTTCCTCATGATTTTCTCTAGATATTTTTTTATATTCATTTCTAATTTCGTCTAATAAAAGTTTTCTCCTATCCATATAGTTAACAGAATCTTTTTTAGATAAGTTATATCTCTCTTTTTTAGTTAAATTCATCCAATCATTAAGATTCTTTTTATTGAAAGTTGTTAATTTTTTAGCCTTTGAAACTTTTTGTTTTCTATTTAATTTAAGAAAATTCCTTAAATAAAAGAAAATAAATATAAAAAGAAAAATTATCACAAACTTTAAAAGCATCACATCACTTTGCAAGTAAATTCTTATTTATCCATTTTCCCAATTCAATATCATTTTCAAAAGATATAACCTCTTCTTCATTCCCATTTCCTGATTGATCAAAGAGCCTTATAATAAATTCCCTTTTAGTAGCTTCATCATCGCCAATTATAATAATACTTTTAGTTTTTAGTTTATTTGCCTTTTTAAATTGTTTAGAAAATGAGGCCCCACTTAAATCCAACTCAACTATCAAATCAAAATTTCTCAATTTTCTAGATAAATCCAAAGCTAATGATTCAGCAATTAAGCCTTGATTAATAATATAAATATCAGTATTTCTTGGAACTTCAAGATCTTTTCCTGCTAGTAGAATTAATCTTTCTAGACCAATAGCAAATCCAATTGCCGGGGTATTTGGCCCTCCCATTTGTTTTATTAAATCATCGTATCTTCCTCCCCCGCAAACTGTAGCTTGGGAACCTAAAGCACCACTAGTGATTTCAAAAGCAGTATGGGTGTAATAATCTAAACCTCTTACTAAATTAAAATTTTCCACGTAAGGTATTTTTAAAACCTCCAATTGTTTTTTTAAGTCTAAATATCTGTTATGACTTTTTTCAGACAAAAAATCAAATAATCTTGGTGCATTTTCAAGAGCTTTTTTTGTTTGAATATTCTTTGAGTCCAAAATCCTCAAAGGGTTTTTAGTAATCCTATTCTGAGAATCTAAATCTAGAAAATCTTTATTTATTTCTAGCCATTTTAAAAAGGATTTTTGAAAATTTAATCTGTCATTTGTATCACCTAAAGTATTTATTTCAAGATTGAGTTCTTTTATTCCTAATTTTCCTAAGATATCCCAAGCTAAAGCAATAATTTCAACATCACTTCTAACTGAATGATGCCCTATAAACTCAACTCCTAACTGATGAAACTGTCTTTGTCTGCCTGCTTGAGGTCTTTCGTATCGAAACATAGGACCCATGTACCAAAGTTTTTGAAGAGAATTAGATGATATTCCATTTTGTATTAACGCTCGTGCGACAGAGGCTGTTCCTTCGGGTCTGAGAGTACAGGATCTCTCCCCCCCTATCAAGAAATGTATACATTTCCTTACTGACAACATCTGTTCCTTCACCAATTCCTCTTATAAATAATTCGGTCATTTCCAGTATTGGTGTTCTTATTTCTTTGATGGATGCTCTTGAAAGCTGTTCCAACACAATTTTCTCAACGTTTTGCCACTTTATTAATTGATCAGGCAACAAATCTACTGTTCCTCTTAGATTTTTTAAGTTATTCAAAGTTCTAAAAAATAATTCAAAATTTTTAATTCCTCTAGAAATTAATCTTTGATTAGTTATTCTGTGAGACAATTTTAATTTAACATTTAGAAAAACTATTGGGAATTAATAAAAGTAAAGAGAATCAGCATTGCGGTACAAAGCCAAAAAAAATTGCTTTTGGAATAGCACCTCTTGGTATAGTTTCAATAGGAATAGTGCCAATGGGAGTAATAAGTATTGGGGTAGTACCAATGGGTGTATTTTCTTTTGGTGCAGTAGCAATGGGAATAGTCAATTTATCAGTAGTTGGGATGGGAATTATCTCTGCCGGTGTTACTACTATGGGAATATGGGAGTATTCACCTAATTCACATAACAATCATCATAATCATTCCAAACAAATTTCAAATTCAAATAAGGAAAATATGATGTCAGATCTATTTAATACTAAACAAGAGGCTGAAGAAGCTGCCTCAAAATACGGATGTGTTGGAGCACATAAAATGGATAATAAATGGATGCCTTGTAAGATGGACTAAATAACTTCTTAGTCAAAAATTTATTAAGTATTAATTCAAAATCTCTACTCTAAAATCAAGATTTTTTGCTTCATCAGTAGTTAATTTTCTTGACCAAGCTCCTTGCACAGGACTATTCCATCTGAACCCAGCATTTTTAGCTAAAGACCTATCTTCGTAACTAATCAGTGCCTTGTATAAAAACCTCGGTTCAGTAGCTTTAAGTAAAAGTTCCTCTAAATTATCACATTTTTTGAAGACTTCAGATATGTAAAAGCAATCAGATAAAGCTCTATGTAAATTCCAAACTGGTATTGAAAAAGATAAAGCTAGATCAGTTACTGAGGGTCTATTTTTTAGTGATTTTTGAAAAGACCAATTAATATCTTCTAAACTGCATATCCATTTTTTATTAAGTTTAGGTAATCTTCCTTTCCCAAACCATTTCTTATCAAACTCTACATTATGCGCGACAATGAAATCCGAACAATCAACAAGTTTTAAAAAGAAATTCAATCCATCTTCCCATGGCTGAGAGATATTAGTTACTTCTGCAGATATGCCATTAACATATTCTGCCTCATTATTATTAACCGGGAATAAGAATGAGACCTGTGAAAGTACACATTTAAAAGATACATCAAACAAAATACAACCTATCTCTATCACTTCATCTTTATTTTCATCTAAACCTGTTGTTTCAGTATCAAGGATTAAAATTTTTTCAATTTTTTTATTCTGATTAGCAACACTATCTTCAGATGGATAATTGATAACTTGATCCTGAAGAATATCCAATTGATTTAATTCTTTTTTAATAGATTGTTCCAATTAGCTGAAAACTCTTTCATTTATCTTGACGCATTTAATAAAAATTTCTCTTAAATTAATATAAATTAAGAAACATGATTAGAAAATAATTTTGATACATTTTTAGTTTATAAAAGATGACTTTTACAAAATATCAATTTAATAATTTTTGTTATTGGCCTTCAAATCCTAAAAAAATTGTGGAATTTATTGGTGGAAGTTATCTAGCTTCTAAACCAGATTTAACATACAAAAGATTCATTGAAAGTTTAATTAATAAAAACTATGCAGTACATGCGTATAAATACACTCCACAATTCGATCACCAACAACTTGCTATTAAAGCATGGAGGGATTTCAAGAATTGCCGAACATCTTTATCCAAGAGAATAGGAGCATCAATTCCTTCAATAAGAATTGGTCATAGCCTAGGCTGCAAACTTCATCTAATTTCCCCTGATGGTGGAAGAAATTGCGAAAAATTCATATCAATAAGTTTTAATAACTTCAGTGCTAACAAATCTATTCCATTATTGAAACAACTTTCTCAAAAATTAGAATTCAAAAGTGAATTCAGTCCAAGCCCTGAAAGAACTTTCCGATTAATTAAAAAAACATATAATCAAAAAAATAACTTCCTAATAAAATTCAACTCAGACGAATTAGATCAAACAGATAAATTATTTTCTTGTCTGAAAGCAAGAAAAGAAGATAATTCTAAGGGAGTGATATTAAAAGGTACACACACTATAATTGCAAGCGCAGGACTAAGAGAAAATTTTTTGGGAGACTGGGCCGATGATGAATTTAAAAGAAATACTATAAAAAAAATTTCTAATTTAATTGATGAATCTGATTAGGATAATTCTTTCAGCTTTTCCAAAACAGAACTATCTTCAAGAGTACTTATATCACCGCTAATTTTTTCTCCAGCAGCCAAAGATCGTAAAATTCGCCTCATAATTTTTCCACTACGTGTTTTCGGAAGAGAGTCAGAAATTATTATTTTCTCAGGCTTTGCGATAATTCCAATTTCATTAACAACATGTTTCTTTAAATTCTCTACTAATTCTAAAGAACTCTTGACGTCTTTCTCTAGAGATACAAAAGCAACTATAACTTCACCTTTTAAATCATCTTTTTTGCCAACCACTGCAGACTCTGCAACTGATTTATGACTTACCAAAGCAGATTCTATTTCCATTGTTCCTAACCGATGTCCTGAAACACTTATGACATCATCAACTCTTCCCATAATCCATATATATCCATCTTCATCAATGCGTGCTCCATCTCCAGCAAAATAAACATTTTTTTCTCCTTTAAAGGTAATATATTCCCAATAACTCTCCAAATATCTCTCTGAGTTTCCGTGAATTGTTCTCATCATTCCTGGCCATGGTTTCTTAATAATTAAATATCCACCCTCGTTCTCCTTAACCTTATCTCCATTCTTATCGACGATTTCAACTTCGATTCCAGGTAGAGGGAAAGTAGCTGAACCTGGCTTTGTAGAAACTACTCCAGGCAAGGGACTGATCATCACACCACCAGTCTCAGTTTGCCACCAAGTATCAACAATAGGGCATTTATTTTTACCAATAACATCCTTGTACCACATCCATGCTTCAGGATTAATTGGTTCTCCAACTGTGCCCAAAAGTCTAAGACTCTCAAGATTATATTTATCGGGTATTTCACGCCCAGACTTCATAAATGCTCTTATTGCAGTTGGCGCAGTATAAAAAATAGAAACCTTATATTTTTGAACAATTTCCCAAAAAGCCCCTAAATTTGATGGTCTTGGCACTCCCTCATACATTAAGGTTGTACCTCCATTAGATAGAGGCCCATAAACTATGTAACTATGGCCTGTAATCCAACCAACATCAGCAGTACACCAGTAAATGTCGTCATCTTTTAAGTCAAAAATCCATTTGAATGTCAAATGGGACCAAAGATTGTAACCACCTGTAGTGTGAACTACACCTTTGGGCTTTCCAGTAGAGCCTGAAGTATAAAGAATGAAAAGTCTATCTTCGCTATTCATTATTTCTGGTTCACAGTGATCTTTTTGATCTTTTAATAATTCGTGCCACCATAAATCTCTATCATCAACCATCAAAATATTTTTTTTGGTTCGTTGAACAACAACTACTTTTTCAACAACTTTATCTGCCCCACTTTTAATTGCCGCATCAACTGCTTGCTTAAGTTCAATAACTCTATCTTTTCTAAAGCCACCATCAGCAGTAATAACAAATCTTGCGTTTCCATCAATTAACCTATCTTTTAGAGCTTCTGAAGAAAATCCTCCAAATACAACCGAATGAGGCGCGCCAATTCTTGCACAAGCCAACATCGCAAACATCGCTTCAGGAATCATCGGCATATAAATACATACCAAATCTCCTTTTTTTACACCAATTGCTTTTAATGCATTAGCTGCTTTACATACCTCTTTTAGAAGTTCTTCGTAAGTATATTTTTTGCTATCTCCTGGTTCGCCTTCCCATATAAGTGCAGTCTTTCCTCCTAACCCTCTCTTAATGTGTCTATCTAAGCAATTATATGTAATATTGAGTTTCCCTTCTTTGAACCATTTAAAAAAGGGCGCATTTTCGTTATCTAATACAGTTTGAAATGGCTCAAACCAATCTAATTCAGATTTTGCAAAAGATTCCCAAAATTGAATAGGATTATCTTCTGCCTTTTTTTTTAGACTTAGGAATTCTTCTTGATTACTAATATTTGAGTTTTCTGCAAATTTTTTTGATGGAGGGAAAATTCTCTTTTCTTCAAGTATGTTATTGATTGAATTTTTTTTATCTAATGACATTAAATAATTCTATGTTTAATAAATTTAGTCGAAAAAATTAAGGTTTTCAAAAATTTTAATATTAATTTAGCTCGAAGATTTATTTCCAATAGATCTAATAAATACGGCTTAGAACAAATTCAGGAAGAGCCATTAAAGCTCTTTTATATTCT
The DNA here is from genome assembly GCA_902574955.1 of uncultured Synechococcaceae cyanobacterium. Taxonomy (GTDB): domain Bacteria; phylum Cyanobacteriota; class Cyanobacteriia; order PCC-6307; family Cyanobiaceae; genus Prochlorococcus_A. The sequence goes on along the minus strand of CACGPQ010000015.1, from coordinate 11,434 downwards.
GAATCAGGAAGCCAGACTATAGCTTCTTTTGAAAGCATTGCAAAATCCTCAGCTAGTTTCCTGGAACTTTCAATAGCTTTAGAATTCATGATGATATTAAGAGCATCATCTAAATCATCTTTCTCAGCAAGTTCTCTGTTTATAAGAACTGACAATTTTTTATTTTCTTCCAAGGCATATAAAACTGGGGCGGTTAGATAACCACTAGCAAGATCACTCACAGCAGGTTTTCCAAGTTGTTTATCATTTCCAGTAAAGTCAAGTATGTCATCTACAACTTGAAAAGCTAAACCAATATTTTTACCAAAATCGTACAACGAGGTTAAGTTTTCGTCATTAATCCCACTCAAAACTCCCGCTGCTTTACAACTATTGGCTATTAATGATGCTGTTTTGCAATAACTTTTGTTGATGTATTTGGAAAAAGATTGAGCAGAATCAAATCTATTTAAATTTTGTTTGATTTCACCCTCTGCTAGATCCATTATTACTCTACTAAGTAATTTAACTACATTTACATTGTCAAGATTTGCCAGGTGCCAACTTGCTTGAGCGAATAAAAAGTCACCCGCCAAAACAGCTACTCTGGTATTAAATCTGCTATGAACTGTATCTACTCCTCTTCTTGTAGATGCCTCATCAACAACATCATCATGAACTAATGAGGCAGTATGAATCATCTCAGTTATTTCAGCAAGCCTTTTATGTTTGCTTGTCAAGCAAAATTCAGGAGATATAGCTTTTGAAATCAATAAAACTATGCCTGGTCTCAATCTTTTCCCCCCAGCACTAAAAAGGTGTTCTGCTGCGGCTTGAAGAATTGGGTGACCAGCTCCTATTAGATTTTTCAGTTCTAAAATAAGATCATCAAGATCATTTTCAACTGGTTGTAGTAGCTCTGTTACTGTATTCATGATTGACCTCTTCTATATCTTAAGGAATCAAACATTACTTCGGAGGTTAACCAACCTAATTTTTTTATTAATTCCAAGCCAAAATTTTACTTTATTGGAAAACTCATCTCTTTCTGAAGTAACAAAAAATTTTACATTTTCGAAAGAAATACTCTCATAGCGGTTATTTTTTGGAATAGCAAATGATTCATTAAATTTTTTTATTAATGCTACCGATGGATCAATAATTTTTACATTTGAATCTAATTTTTTTCTTAAAAAGTCATAAATTAAAGGATAGTGACTACATCCAAGTATTAATTCTTCAATATTTTTGTTTATTAGTGGTCTTAAGTATAAGTCTGAAAGACTATTTAACTTATCAAGATTTAATTTTTCTTTTTCAATTTCTGGTACAAATTCTGGACATTCTTGCTGAAATATTATCTTATTCTCTTTTTTAGAATTTATAGCTTTCTTGTAATACGATGATCGAACAGTTGTTTGAGTTGCTAGGACACCAATTATTCGTTTATCAACTAATTCCGATGCTGAGTTTATAAGGTCAAAACAAGGGACCTTTAAATTATCTTCCAGAATATCAAGCGCACACGCATTTGTAGTGTTACAAGCAACTAAAAGTGCATCCAAATTCTTATCAACAAAAAAAGTACAAATTTCCTTTGCAATTAATCTTATCTCTTTAGAATTTTTACTCCCAAAAGGTATTCTTTTTGTATCCGCCAAATAAAAAACTTCTACATCTTTACGTGTTTTTAGTAAAGAATTAAGGATAGTAAAACCACCTATTCCGCTATCAAATATACCTAATTTTAGTTTCACCCTACTTTATCTAGATATTCGAGGATGCCTTTTGCAATTGCATAGGCTAATCTTTTTTGATGGGTTATTTTTTCTAATCTTCTTGCATCTAATCTTCCCGTTAAAAATCCAATTTCTACAAGGACTGCGGGCATCCTAGTATTTTTAATTACATAAAATCTACCTTGTTTAACTCCTCGATCAGGACTCCCAGGGGAAACTCTTAAAATTTGTTTTTGAATTCTTTTCGCGAGTAATCTTCCTTTCCACCCTCTGTAATAAAAGGTTTCCAATCCATTTATGTCCCTTCTTTTACCTCTTGAGGCATTTGCATGAATACTTACAAAGATATCAGCATCCGTATCATTAGCAATGGAAACTCTTGGGGGTAAATCCAAATCAACGTCATTTTTTCTAGTCAACTTTACTTTGACACCTTTCTCAGAAAGTAAATTTTTAACTATTTTTGAAACCTCTAGAACAACATCTGTTTCTCTAATACCACCTATACCTATTGCTCCTGGATCAGGTCCACCATGCCCTGGATCGATTACAACCTCAAACTTGTTTCGTTTTACCTCTGGTAGTTTCAAGTAACCATAATTGTTTTTCTTCTTATGAATTAAATTTCGATTTGGTTTGATATTTACTCTTTTCTTTTCCACAAAACCTTCACCAATCTTTTTAAATGAATATTTTGGGTTAAATAGTTTAATTCTCCATCTATTTTGATTTAAGCCAACCATTTGCCAAGTCAAAGGTTTCAAATAAGTCTCTTCCTTAAATTCAATTACTAGTCTTGTTTTACCCTTATCTGGTTTTCCTAATCTAATTTCTTTTATTGGACCATTACCTTTTATTGTTCTGGGATTTTTTAATTCCCCTGGAAAATCCACCCAAAATCTATCTCCCGATATTTGGTTAGCCTTCTGAAAGTATGCTTTTAAAATTGTATTTGATTTAGTTCTTAATTCTAAAACCCCATTAGTATTTATAGCCCATGCCGCAAGAGCACTTGAAGATTTAACTGGAAGAATTGAAGAATTTAAAAATAAAAAAACGGATAAATAACGAAAAAGTTTATTATCTAAAAACTTTATCATTAGTTTGAAAACAATTTGTTTTTTCTATGTTTAAGGCTTGGCATCTGCTCCCTAATTTTCTTTACTCTTTCTTTATCAGCAGGCGCTATTGCAGCTCCCTGAGTTTTTCCAGCATCAGATAATACTGTACCCCAAGGGTCGATTACCATTGCATGGCCATGACTTTGCCTTCTCCCATAATGAATCCCAGTTTGAGCTGGAGCGACTACATATGCTGTATTCTCAATGGCTCTTGCTTGTAATAGGATTTGCCAATGGTCTTTTCCAGTAAATGCTGTAAAAGCTGCAGGTATCATAATTAGCTCTGCACCATTGGAAGACAAATATCTATAGAGTTCAGGAAATCTAACGTCGTAACAAATCGATAATCCTATTTTGCATAAACCTGGGACATCTACGACAGGCGGATATTCTGCTCCAGATAAAATAGTGGAAGATTCCTTGTATAAATTCCCATCTGGCAGATCAACATCAAACAAATGAATCTTGTCGTATTTTGCCAAAATCTGTCCATCTTTCCCAAATAAGGCTGACCTATTAAAGGTATGACTGTCATCACCAGCAGGGACAGGATACCCTCCTCCCAAAAGAAATACTTGATATCTTTGTGACATAGTTCTTAGAAAATTTGCGCACTTCTCAGACAATTCAGTTGCTAATCTAAGTTTCTCATCATCTCCTCCTAAAAAAGCAAAATTTTCAGGCAATCCTATTAACTCAGCACCTCTTCTAGCAGCTAATTCAATTTGTTCTTCTGCTTCAGTAAAATTTGCTTCAACATTTGAAGTACTTGTAATTTGCAATGCAGCTACCAAAAAATCAGTCAAGACTTTACTCCTAATAAACCAATTCGTAAATCATGAGGCACGAATCACACCTCTTTCAACTTGAGCTGGAACAATATCTAAGCAATCAAGTTCAGCACAACATTTAAAATCATCCTCATAATCTCCAAGACTTGTCAATCTTTTGCCATGGGTTGCTGTTTTTAAACATTTCAAAATATCATTTTCCCAGACATCCCAAAGTGCCAAAGCAGCTTGTAATTCGTCATTCAGAATATTAATTTCAAAATCACAGTTCTGTTTTAGGTATGAAGCCAAAGCACCAGCAGCTAAAGAATCTTCAAGTGAATAAGAGTCTTCCCAACCACTACCAAGTATTAAAACATTTTCACTTTTAAATGAAATGATTTTTTCAGCAACTGCTTTCCTATTTGGGAGACTCATAGCAAATAAATGCTTAGCATTTTGAACTTTTTGCAATGATTTAGTCCCATTAGTAGTACTCATAAATAGCCTTTTACCATTAACAACTTTTTTTGTAACTGATAAGGGAGAATTTCCTAAATCAAAACCCTCAATCTTCTTTCCACCTCTCTCTCCTAGCATTAGTCTCTTTTCAGCTTGCCACTTAATTGCAGATTCTTTTAATAAATCTAAATCTGCAAAAACTTGTATTGAATCAGCTCCATTTTTTAAAGCCCAAGAAATTGTGGTTGTAGCTCTTAAAACATCAATGACAACTGCGATGTCTAGACTACTTTCAGGAACATCCTTTGCAACGTGATAATAAGTAAGATTAATAATCAAATCCTTTTTCTAGATTTATTATAGAAAACAGTTACTTAATTTGATTATTTTTTTTTAAAAAACAAACTTATTGATAATATAAAACTAATTTGTTTTTACAGAAATCTTATCTATTAATTAATTTGAAAATGAATAATATCCGCGCAATAAAAGGTGGAGTTAATTTAAAAGGAAAAGTAAAAGTACCTGGAGATAAATCTATTTCTCATAGAGCTTTAATAATAGGAAGTATTGCTAAGGGTGAGACGACTATTGAGGGGTTCTTACATTCTGAAGATCCACTTTCAACTGCTGATTGTCTAAGAAAGTTAGGAGTTAATATACCAGAAATAAAAAAAAATGAGCCTTTTACGATTTCAGGATTGGGTCTTGATGGATTAAAAGAGCCAAAAGAAATTCTCAATTGTGGAAATTCAGGAACCACTATGAGGTTATTAATGGGTTTATTAGCCGCACAAGATGGTAAGAATTTCATCTTAACTGGTGACGATTCTCTTAACGAAAGGCCAATGGGGAGAGTTGGCAAGCCATTATCTTTGATGGGTGGCAAAATTTATGGAAGGGAAGGCGGTAACAAAGCTCCAATCTCAATTGATGGGAAAAAACTTAAGGGATGTGTTATTGGAACTCCAGTGGCAAGTGCTCAAGTAAAATCGGCAATATTATTGGCAGGCCTCAATGCTTCTGGAACTACTTCTGTAATTGAACCGGCATCTTCAAGAGATCATACTGAAAGAATGCTAAAAGCATTTGGAGCAGACATCAGTATCAGAGGAGAATTAGGAAGGAATGTAGTTATCAAGTCAGGGAGCAATTTAATTGGTCAGAGAATATTGATTCCTGGAGATATAAGTTCTGCTTCTTTTTGGATGATTGCTGCATCTATTGTTCCAAATTCAGAGGTTTTAATTCAGAATGTAGGATTAAATCCAACTAGAACAGGGATTTTAAATGTAATGGATTCAATGGGATGCAATTATGAGATTTTAGATAAATCGACTATTGCAGGTGAACCTATTGGATCTATTAAAGTAAAGACTTCAAATAATTTAAGATCATTCACTATTGAAGGAGATATTCTCCCAAAACTTATAGATGAAATTCCTATCCTTACGGTTGCTGCCTGTTTTTGTAATGGAGTTTCTGAAATTAAGGATGCACAAGAATTAAGAGTTAAGGAGACAGATCGATTGAAAGTCATGGCTCGACAGTTACAAAAATTCGGCGCTGAAATAACAGAAAAAGAGGATGGGTTAATCATTAATGGGCAATCAAAATTTCATTCTGCGGAGGTAGATAGTGAGACAGATCATCGAGTAGCAATGAGTCTTGCTATCGCTTCACTTCTTGCTAAAGGTACCTCAAAAATCATGAGATCTGATGCTGCTAGCGTCTCGTATCCCACTTTTTGGGAAGAGCTGGCTAAACTAACTAATTAGCCACAAAAGTTTTTGTCTGAATTAATAGAAGTTTTAACTAAAGATGGTAGTTACTCTTTAAGAAGTGTGTTTTTTAAAGAGAACTTCCATAGTTTATTGGGCGCATTAGAGGAAACAAAGTCAAAGTTTACTGCTACTTCTAATTTGCAAAGATTTAAGGGCAAATCTCTTAATGTTTTGGATATATGTTTTGGCTTAGGATACAATTCCGCATCTTTATTAGATGAATTAATTAAACAAAAATCATATTTAAATTTGTATGCATTGGAGATTGATAAAAAGCCTCTTGAATATTCGCTTAGAAATGAATCTTTCTTTAAATTATGGGATCCAAAAGTCAAAAAAATATTTGAATCACTTTATCGAAAAGATTACTTTGAGGATCAATTTTTTAAATGCAGTATTTTGTGGGGTGATGCTAGAGAAGAAATCAACATTATTCCTTCCACTATTAAATTCGATCTGATTTATTTAGATGGTTTTTCTCCTCAAAAATGCCCACAAGTATGGACAATTGAATTTTTATCCAAAGTCACAGAAAATCTTAATCCTCAGGGTTATTTAATAACTTATTCTTCATCAGCGGCAGTAAGAAAAACCTTAAGAAATCTCGGATTAGAAATTTTTACTATTAAACCAAGTTTTAAAAACAGACCTTTTTGGAGTCAGGGAACTGTCGCAATATCGAAATTTGATAAGAATAAATTTAAACCTAATTACAATTTTGAAAAGTTATCTTTAATGGAAGAAGAACATCTCTTAACTAAAGCTAGTATTCCATATAGAGATCAAGATTTGAACTCAAGTAAAGACGATATAATCAGGAGAAGATTAGATGAGCAATTATTATCAAATCTATTATCTACAAATAAATGGAGAGAGAAGTGGGGAATGACGAAGTTATCCGTTAAGAGTTAGATTTAAATTAGGATTTCAAATAAACATGTTAAGTGTTGCGATATTAGCGGCTGGCAAGGGCACCAGGATGGAAAGCTCATTGCCAAAAGTTTTACATAAAATTTCTGGCAAAACTCTTCTACAAAGAGTGATTAATTCATGTGTCGAATTAAAACCTGATAAAATTTTCGTAATTACTGGACACAAATCAAAAGAAGTACAAAAGTCAATCCCAAACAATAAAAAAATCCATGTTGTTGTTCAAGAACCTCAATCAGGAACGGGTCATGCTATCCAGGTGCTTTGTAAGGAAGTAAAAAAACATGAAGGAAAACTTTTGGTACTTAACGGGGACGTGCCTCTCATTAGGCCTAGTACTCTAAAAAGACTTTTATATTTACACGATTCAAAAAATGCTGATGTTTCTTTAATTACTACAAAGAAAACAAATCCTCATGGATATGGCAGAGTTTTTTTGAAGGGGGATTTTATAGAAAGAATTGTTGAAGAAAAAGATTGCAATGATCTAGAAAGAGAAAATCCATTAATAAATGCAGGTGTTTACTGTTTTAATTGGAGTAACTTGTCAGAAATAATTAATGCCTTGCAAAGCAATAATAATCAAAAAGAGATTTACTTAACAGATACAATATCTTTGCTAAAAAGTTCCTTAAGCCTCGAGGTAGAGGATAATGGAGAGCTTCAAGGAATTAATAACAGAATTCAATTATCAGAGTGCGAGGAAAGTATACAGAATTCAATTAAGGAAAAGCATATGCTTAATGGTGTAACTTTTATAAATAAAGCAAGTTGTTCAATTAGTGAAGAAGCTGTAATTGGTAAGGATGTAGTTATAGAGGCTAATACTCACATAAGAGGAGATACCAAAATAAAAAGTAATTGCATTATCGGACCAAATACTTTTATTGAGGATTCTAATGTGGGATTAAATTGTAAAATTTCAAACTCTACTGTTTATGATTCTCAGATCATGGATTCTATAAAAATTGGCCCTTATAGTCATATAAGACCTAATTCAAAGATATCTTCCCTTAGCAAAATAGGTAATTTTGTTGAAATCAAAAATAGTCAATTAGAGGAAGAATCTAAAGTAAACCACTTAAGTTATATTGGCGATTCTATTATTGGAAGATCTACAAATATTGGAGCAGGCACTATTACTGCAAATTTTGATGGTCAGAAAAAACATCAAACAAAAATTGGCAAAAATTCCAGTATTGGGGCAAATACAGTTTTTGTAGCGCCAATAAATCTCGGGGAATCAGTTACAACAGGAGCTGGTTCAGTGATCACAAAAGACTCTAAAGATAATTCACTAGCGATCTCAAGAACTAAACAAGTAAATATAGATAATTGGGAAAGAAAGAAATCCTGATCTAATTAATTAATTCAATAATTTTTTCAAGTTGCCAACATCTGCTCCCTTTTATAAGTATAGAATCACCTTTTTTTGTAGATTTGTTTATCTCTTTAGGTACGTCTTTAATATTATTTAAAACTAAAAATTTTTTCTTATCTTTAAGGTAATTGGTGTAAATTTTTTCATTTTTTTTATCGCAAATAAATAAACACTTTTCTATGTCTGAATTATTTATTAAGTTAAATATTTCTTTATGATATTTTTCAGATTCTTCTCCCAATTCTTGCATACTTCCAAATATGAAAAATTTATTTCCCAGTTTTCCAAGCAGGTTTTTAATACATGCTTTTACCGACTCTGGCGAAGCATTATATGATTCATCATATATTGTTGTTTTTACAGATTTAAGAATTTTATTCCTTCCACCTAAACTTACAAAATCAAATTTATTAAAACTTGCAAAATCAATACCTAGCTCTTTTGCAACTGCATAAGCAAATAAGAAATTCGAAGCATTATGAAATCCCTCAAATGAAATTTCAAAGGTATTTTCTTCAATTAAAATTGTTTTATTCAAAGGATTATAAAATCCACGCAAATTATCATCTTTTTCAAAACTCTCCTTTTGATTTTCTATATTTATTAGTTTTACTTTTATCACTCTACCTTTCCAAAATTCTTTTAAAGTTCTTTCTAGGAATGGATCATTTGCTGGAATTATTACAACACCTTCTGGATTTAAGAACTTACTAATTTCACACTTTGCATGAGTTATATTTTTTTTCGAGCCTAACAATCCAATATGAGCTGTGCCAATATTAGTAATAACTGCAATATCAGGTTCACTATATTTAGATAAATTCTCGATCTGTCCAAGACCTCTCATCCCCATCTCAAGAACTAAAACTTTATCTTCTATATCTGTAGCAAGAATAGTAAGACCAACTCCAATCTCATTATTGAAATTTGCATGAGATAATTTAATTCTTCCAAGTTTATTTAAAACTCCACCAATCATTTCTTTTGTTGTTGTTTTACCAACTGAGCCAGTTATTGCAACTATAGGAATATTTAATTTTTTTCTTTTTAGCAATGCTAATTTTTGAAATGCCTCTGTTGTGTCATTTACAACCCAATAAGGAAAATTACTAGGAAGTAATTTCTGCATCCCTTCTTTAATTACTACCGATTTAACTCCTTTATTTAAAACCTCTGGAAGAAAAATATGTCCGTCAAAATTTTTACCCTTGATAGCTATAAAAAGATCATTTTTTAATAAAGTTCTACTATCAATACTTATATTTTTAAAATAAAAAAAATCTCCTTTCCCCTCGCTCAGATTTCTAATATCCCCCAAAACATCGTTTAATTCTGATAAAGAGAATTCCATTAAAAAATTAAGTCATACTTTTTTTAAAGATGGATCAGCAGATTGCCCGTAAGAGAACTTTTCGACTTCAGCAAAATCTGGAGATGGTTCTTTTATTCCGCAAACATCTTTATACATAATCTCGTATTCGAGTGCAGATCTTTGCCAACTAAACTCTTGGCTCATTGCTCTTTTTTGCAATAATCCCCAACTATCTTTATGCCTAAAAGCCTCCCAAGACCTTACTAAAGATGTATAGAAATCTATAGGTTCAAAGCGATCGAAACAAAAACCTGTGCCACTGTTATTTTCTGGATCATGAGGTAAAACTGTGTCAACTAGACCTCCTACTCGCCTTACTATAGGAATAGAACCATACCTCATAGCAAGTAGTTGACTAATGCCACAAGGTTCGAATCTACTTGGCATTAAAAATGCATCAGAGCCACCATATATAAGTCTTGATAAAGAATCATCATATGTAAGAAATACAGAAAATCTTCCTGGGTAATCTAATGCGAGTTGCCATAATCCTGACTCTAAATATCTATCTCCAGTCCCTAAAACAACTATTTGCGAATCAGTATATGCTAATAGTCTTCTTGAAACTTGTAGAAGCAAGTCAACCCCTTTCTGATCAACTAACCTACTGACCATACCTAAAAGATATTTTTTAGGATTAACTTCGAGACCCATTTCTCTCTGCAGAATTTTTTTGTTTTCTAGCCTATTTTCTAAATTCTTAATACTAAATTTTGCAGGTAAAACAGGATCTTTAGCTGGATTCCATTCATCAAGATCTATGCCATTAAGAATTCCCCTTAATTTACCTGAAATGTAATTAAGTAATCCTTCAAGGCTTTCCCCGTATTCATGGGTTTTAATCTCATCTGCATAAGTAGGAGAAACAGCATTGACCCTATCTGCGTACAGCATTGCCGCAGCCATTGTGTGGTCTCCATGCATATACCAAGGACACCAAGTCATTTTTTCAAGTTTCCATCTCCAAGGGCCTTGGTATTTTAAATTATGAATTGTGAAAACAGTACTAATTTCGGGGTCCTGATGCATCCACACAGGAATCATTCCAGTGTGCCAATCATGGCAATGGAGAACTTGAGGTTTCCAACAATTCCAGGCAAATTCTGCAGTTGCACTAGCAAAAAATGTAAAGCGCCAGTCCTCATTTTCGCCTCCATATATTTGGTCAGAGTCAAATGTTGGATGACCCACTAGGTAAATCACATAATTATGAATGGGATGTTTTGCTTCATATACGGCAAAATCAGTGCCCATTGTATTTGCTCTAAAGACTGGTTCATTCGATACCTTTAAAAGACTCCACAACTTTCCATATCCTGGAATTATTACCCTTACCTCGTGACCAAGTTTTATCAAAGATGGAGGCAACGAACCAACCACATCTCCCATACCTCCAACTTTGATCATTGGAGCACATTCGGCAGCGGCAAGAAGAATTCTCATTGATAATTATTTAAAAAAGTTCTTTTAAGAAATAAACTAAGGTGTCCACTTATATTCAGTGAAGTCTGGTGGACGCTTTTCAAGAAAGGCATCTCTACCTTCTTGGGCTTCTTCAGTCGAATAGAATAATTGAGTTGCATATCCAGATAATTCCTGAATACCCGCAATCCCGTCATTCTCCGCATTGAATGAAGCTTTAAGAATACGAATAGCAGTTGGACTATTTCGTAAAACCTCTCTTGCCCAGATTACACCCTCAGCTTCTAATTCTTCAATCTTTGTTATTGCATTTATCAAGCCCATATCAAGAGCTTCCTTGGAATTATATTTTCTACATAAAAACCAAATTTCTTTTGCTTTTCTTTGACCGACAAGCCTTGCTAAATAACTAGATCCAAAACCGGCATCAAAACTACCAACTCTTGGGCCTGTTTGACCAAATATTGCATTTTC
>CACGPQ010000014.1 GCA_902574955.1 uncultured Synechococcaceae cyanobacterium | reverse complement strand
GTTGATCCGGCACATCCATTTCCTTTTATAAGTAATTTAAGTCTAAATTTAGCAGCTTTAATAAAGGATGAGGAGAATTCTAAAAATCAGTTTGTCAGAGTAAAAATACCAACAAAAAATATACCCCGATTTATAAGAATTCCAAATGAATTTACTCAACTTAGTGATGAAAGTTCTCACTATTTCATAAGTGTTGAAGATTTAATTGGGAATAATATAAATACTTTATTTAACGGAATGGAATGTATAGATTACTCTTTTTTTAGAGTGACAAGAGATGCAGATTTAGAATTAAAAGAACTTGAAGCTGATGATCTACTTTTAGCTGTTGAACAAAGTTTGCAAAAAAGAAGATTAGGTGGAGACGTAGTTAGATTAGAAGTGGAGTCAGATATGCCAGAAAATATTCTAAAGTTACTTATTGAAAGTATCTCAATACAGAAAGAATATATATACTTTTGCAAAAGTTTATTAGGCCTAGACGATTTAAATCAGCTTACAAAAATTGATAGAGATGATTTAAAAGAAAATCTACTAATTGGAAAAACTCACCCAGAATTAAAACATTTAGATTTGCCTTCAAACAAAAACCCTAATTCTATTTTCAAGATACTTAGGAAAAAAAATATTCTGCTTCATCATCCCTATGACCTATTTAAAACTTCAGTTGAAGAATTTATAAACAGAGCAGCTGATGATCCACTTGTAATGGCTATAAAAATTACTTTATATCGAGTTTCCCAAGATTCCCCTATCATTGCAGCTTTAATGAGAGCTGCAGAGAATGGGAAAGAAGTAATGACTCTTGTTGAACTAAAAGCAAGATTTGATGAAGACAATAATATTCAATGGGCCAAACAACTTGAACAAGCTGGCATTCATGTTGTATATGGAATCATCGGATTTAAAACACATACAAAAATTGCCTTAACAGTTAGAAAAGAGAAAGGACGATTAAGGAATTATTTCCATATTGGAACAGGAAATTATAACTCTAATACTTCAAAGTTTTATACAGATTTAGGATTACTTTCAACAGATCCTGATATTGCATCTGATTTACTTGAGTTATTTAACTACTTATCTGGTTTCTCTAAACAAAAAAGTTATCAAAAGTTATTAGTTTCTCCCTCATCGATGCGAGAGAAATTTATATTTCTGATAAAGAGAGAAATTAAAAATGCAGAGGAAGGCAAAAAAGCCGAAATAATTGCAAAAATGAATTCCTTAGTAGACCCAGAAATAATTAAACTTCTTTATTTAGCTTCAAACTCAGGTGTAAAAATTAGTCTAATCATAAGAGGTATTTGTTGCTTATATCCCCAAAGAAAAAATTTAAGTGAAAATATTAAAGTTATAAGCATTATTGGTCATTTTCTCGAACACTCAAGAATTTTTTGGTTTTGTAATAACGATGATAATGATGTTTTTATTGGAAGTGCAGATTGGATGAGAAGAAATCTTGATAGAAGAATAGAAGCTATTACTCCAATAGAGGATTATGAATTGAAATCTAAAATATACTCGCTTTTGCAAACCTACATTAAAGATAATTACTTTTCTTGGATTATGAAAGAAGATGGTTCTTATTCGAAATATGAATTAGATTCATCGGATAATCGCTCGCAAATTGACCTCATAGAAAAATAAAATTAATATTGATTTTTACAACATTTAAAAAAATACTTAATATTTTAAATTTTTTTTAACTTTTATAAAATCGTCTCATATCAATGGATTTCAAGAAATAAGCTTTTTTAAAAAAAATTTTGTCTTTAAAATTCAACGTAAAAGTAGTTTTTATTCCAATTTCAGTGCTAGCTTTTTAAAAAATCCATTATTTAGGAGGCCAGGGTGATGGGGATCCCTCTGGAATCTGCGAAAAGCTCTTCAGACAATATTTTTGATGAGCCAAGATTACCAAACACTGCGGGCAAGTCTCGCAAATCTAAATCCAGTCTAACTGCAAAACAAAGCCAAAAAAAATCTGGACGACTAGCTTCAGATTCTATTGGCCATTACTTAAGTAGCATTGGTAGAGTACCTCTTTTGACTCCAGCAGAGGAAATAGAATTAGCTCATCATGTTCAGAATATGAAAAAGTTGCTACAAGTTCCTGAAACTGATAGAACGCATCGAAATCTCTATCAAATTAAGATTGGCAAACGAGCCAGAGATAGAATGATGGCAGCTAATCTAAGGCTTGTTGTCTCCGTTGCAAAAAAATACCAAAACCAAGGGCTTGAATTATTAGATCTTGTCCAGGAAGGAGCTATTGGCCTTGAAAGAGCTGTAGATAAATTTGATCCTGCGATGGGATATAAATTCTCAACTTATGCTTACTGGTGGATTAGGCAAGGAATGACAAGGGCTATTGATAACAGTGCAAGAACAATCCGTTTGCCTATTCACATAAGTGAAAAACTATCCAAAATGAGAAGAGTCTCTAGAGAATTATCACATAAATTTGGCAGACAACCTACCAGGTTGGAAATGGCAACTGAAATGGGAATTGATCAAAAAGATTTAGAAGATTTAATTTCGCAAAGTGCTCCTTGCGCTTCCCTAGATGCTCACGCAAGAGGCGAAGAAGATAGAAGTACTCTTGGTGAACTTATACCTGATCCAAACTGTGAAGAACCTATGGAAGGTATGGATAGAACTATTCAAAAAGAGCATTTAGGAACCTGGCTTTCTCAATTAAATGAAAGAGAACAAAAAATAATGAAACTTAGATTTGGCTTAGATGGTGAAGAACCATTAACACTCGCAGAAATAGGAAGACAAATTAATGTTTCACGAGAAAGAGTTAGGCAACTAGAAGCTAAAGCAATATTAAAACTTAGAGTAATGACAACTCATCAAAAAGCAGCTTAACCAAATTGATAAAATTTACTGTAATTTTATTATATTTATTTTCAATTTTTTTAATATCAATAGTTTTTAAAAAATATAATGAAGATAGCAGAGAAATCGTCAGAAAAATAATACATATTGGAATAGGACCCTTAATACCAATTGCTCAATTTTTAAAAATTAATCAAAACTCGGCTCTAATTTTTACAGGAATTGTTTCATTAATGGTTTTCACCAATTACAACTATAAATTATTTCCAACAATTGAGGATGTTGAGAGAAAAAGTTATGGGACATTATTTTATTGTCTAAGTTTATTTATTTTGATTTATCTTTTCTGGGATAAAGATCCATATGCACTAATAAGTGGATTTTTCATAATGACTTTTGGTGATGGATTAGCTGGATTAATAGGAAAAAGCTTTAACTCAAAGAGTTGGATTTTTTTTGAACAAAAAAAATCTTTATTTGGTACTATGACAATGTTTTTAACAAGTTTGATAGTAGTTTGCTCAACAGGATATTCTCAACAAAATAGTCTAAATTTAAATTATTTTACAATAGCTTTTATTGCGACTTTGCTCGAACAATTTAGTATTCTAGGAATAGATAATTTCATTGTTCCAATCTCTTCAGCATTATTTTTTAATTTTTTAATAACTAGCTAAGTGAATCGTATAAAATAGCGATTAATTCTTTTGTTGTTTCTATATCTATACATGCATCTGTAATGCTTCTACCAAACTGGAGATCTTCTTTTTTTAAAAGTTTTTGATTTCCTTCCTTCAAATGACTTTCAAGCATAACTCCTAAAATATTTTTTTCACCATTACTAATTTGAGAAGCTACATTTTTTAGCACTTCTGACTGTTTTCGGAAATCTTTATTGGAATTTCCATGACTACAATCAATCATCACTTTATGGGGAAGATTACACTGCCTCAATTCTGCTGAAATTCTTTGTACATGATCACTTTCAAAATTTGGGCCTTTTGAACCGCCCCTTAAAACTATATGTCCATCTGGATTTCCTGTAGTATTAACTATAGAAGCCATTCCATTTTCATTTACTCCTAAGAAGTGATGGGATTTTGAAGCTGACTGCATTGCATTAATTGCAGTAGTAAAAGAACCATCCGTTCCATTTTTAAAGCCTATAGGCATTGATAATCCTGATGCCATTTCTCTATGAGTTTGACTTTCTGTGGTCCGCGCACCTATGGCTGTCCAACTTATTAAATCGGCAATGTATTGAGGAACAATTGGATCTAGTAATTCTGTAGCAGAAGGTATGCCTCGAGTTGCTAAATGTGAAAGCAAACTTCTTGCCCTTCTTAAACCAGTATTAATATCATAAGAATCATCTAGATGAGGATCATTTATCAATCCCTTCCAACCAATAGTTGTTCTTGGTTTTTCAAAATATACTCTCATAATTATTTCTAATTTATCGTTATACATTTCTCGGAATTTTTGAATATATTTTGAATATTCCTTTGCCGCCTCAAGATCATGAATTGAACATGGACCAACAATTACTAAAAGCTTCTGATCATTATGATGCAAAATATTTTGTATCGATCTTCTTGTTTTAGATACTGTATTAGCAGAGTCGTGATCTAAAGGTATATCATTATGTAATCTGCTTGGAGGTATTAATGGACGTGTTTCAAGAACATGTAAATCTGATGTCTTTTCTAAAGCTGAATTATTTGATGATGTCGTCATTGATTAATTAAGAAGTTTGAATATTTAAAAAAGCATTTATGAATACTCTCCTTTTCAATATTAAAAATAACAATAGATTAGGCATTAAACCTTACTAATGAAGAATTTGGAAACATTGCTAAAAGATTATGCAGATCATGTAGCTGAAAGAGCTGCCAAAGGTATACCACCTTTACCTTTAAATGCTGAACAAACAAATTGTATTACAAAATTATTAGAACAAGATAGTACTTACGATTCATCTTATTTGCTTGATTTACTAATAAATAGAGTACCCCCAGGAGTTGATGAGGCTGCTTACGTAAAAGCAAGCTGGCTTACGGCTATTGTTAATTCCGAAAAATATTGCAAATCAATTAATCCCGAAAAAGCAATTGAAATACTAGGAACAATGATAGGCGGATACAATGTAAATTCTTTGGTTGAAATCCTTAAAGGAGAAAATAGTTTACTCGCAAAAAAAGCGGCAGAAGTTTTAAAAAATATTATTCTTGTTTACGACTCGGCTAATGAAATTTATGAATTATCTCACAGTAATATTTATGCAAAAGAAGTTGTAAATAGTTGGGCAAATGCAGAATGGTTCATAAATAAAAAAGTTCTGGAGAAAGAGATTACTTGTTTAGTATTTAAAGTTGACGGTGAGACAAACACAGACGACTTATCTCCAGCTGTACATGCAACAACACGCCCGGATATTCCAATGCATGCATTAGCTATGTTGGAATTTAAAAAACCTGATGGAATAAAGATTCTTGATAATTTAAAAAAACAAAATTTACCAATAGCTTATGTTGGAGATGTTGTTGGAACAGGTAGTTCTAGAAAATCTGCTATTAATTCACTCATTTGGCATATAGGAGAAGATATCGCTTTTGTTCCCAACAAAAAAACAGGTGGAATAATAATTGGCAGCAAAATAGCCCCAATTTTCTTCAATACTGCACAAGATTCAGGAGCTTTACCTATAGAAGCTGATGTATCTCAAATGAAAACAGGAGATGTTATTAAAATATATCCTTATAAAGGCATTATTAAAAAAATTGAAAAAGATTCAAATACTGAAGAATTAATAAGCAAATTCGAGTTGTATCCATCAACTCTTACTGATGAAATTCAAGCTGGAGGAAGAATAAATCTTATGATTGGAAGATCTCTTACGGACAAAATTAGAAACAAATTAGATTATCAACCAAGTGAAATATTTACTAGACCACAAAATCCAACCGAAAGTAATGCAGGCTTTACTCAAGCTCAAAAAATAGTGGGCAAGGCATGCGGTTTAGAGGGAGTAAGGCCAGGAATGACCTGTGAGCCAATTATGACCACAGTTGGTAGTCAAGATACTACTGGGCCAATGACTAGAGATGAACTAAAAGAACTAGCTTGTTTAGGATTTACTGCAGATTTAGTGATGCAAAGTTTTTGTCATACAGCTGCGTATCCTAAACCAGTAGATCTAGTTACCCATAAAGAATTACCTGATTTTATATCTCAAAGAGGTGGAGTAGCTCTTAAGCCTGGAGACGGCATAATTCATAGCTGGCTTAATAGAATGCTTCTCCCAGATACTGTTGGCACTGGGGGAGATAGTCATACTAGATTTCCTCTTGGCATTTCATTTCCTGGAGGCTCTGGCATTGTTGCCTTTGCCGCTGCAATAGGATCAATGCCATTAAATATGCCAGAATCTGTGCTGGTTAAATTTAAGGGAGAATTATTACCAGGAATCACTCTTAGAGATTTAGTAAATGCAATCCCTCTCTTCGCAATTAAAAAAGGACTCTTAACTGTTGAGAAAGCAAATAAGAAAAATATATTCAACGGGAAAATTATGGAAATTGAAGGATTACCAAACCTAAAACTTGAACAGGCTTTTGAACTTACTGATGCTACTGCAGAACGCTCATGCGCTGGTAGCACAATACTTTTATCCCAAGAAACTGTTCAAGAATATTTAAAAAGCAATATTTGCCTGCTAGAAAAAATGATCGAGAGTAATTATGAAGATTCAAAATCGATTTCAAGAAGAATAAATGATATGAAAAATTGGTTAAAAAAACCATCATTAATTCAACCAGATTCAAACGCTCAGTATGAAGAAATCATTGAAATTGATTTAGCAAAAGTAACACAACCTATAGTTGCTTGCCCTAATGATCCAGATAATGTAAAAGAAATCACTGATGTTGCAAATACAAATATTGACGAGGTTTTTATAGGTTCTTGCATGACAAATATTGGTCATTACAGAGCAGCTGCAAAAGTTCTTGAAGGAGTACAAAATTTAAAAGCTAAATTATGGATTTGTCCACCAACAAAGATGGATGAAGAAACTCTAAAAGCTGAAGGTTACTATAAAATTTTTGAAGATTGTGGTGCAAGGTTAGAATTACCGGGCTGTTCTTTATGTATGGGAAATCAAGCCAGAGTAGATGAAGGTTCCGTAGTATTTTCTACTAGTACAAGAAATTTTGACAATAGACTTGGCAAGAATGCACAAGTCTTTTTAGGCAGCGCTGAATTAGCAGCAGTTTGCGCCCTGCTTGGCAAAATACCTGAAGTTGAGGAATATCAGGATATTACTAAAAATAAAATTAATCCATATTCAGATGAACTTTATCGCTATCTTCAATTTGATGAAATAAACGATTTCAGCTTGACAAAGTAATCATGGACTATGCCAAACTTTATAAAAGATAATATTCAAAAAACAAGTAATAATTCGTCTCGTAGCATCAAAAAATTATTAAAACAAAGATCTCTAGTCGTTGCATTTTCGCTCTTATTAACAGGTTTAGGAGCCTCATTTACAAGCATATCTTTTAAAACTGGAATCTATTTTATTAATAATTGGAGATTAGCATTATTAGACCAATTCCCATCTATTGCGGTCTTACCTATTTTTGGAGCTCTAGGAGGAGCTATTGCAGGATATTTGATCAAAAATATAGCACCTGCTGCAAAAGGTTCAGGAGTTAGTCAAATCATGGGTTTTTTAAGACATAAAAAAGTTCCAATGAATTTAAGAGTAGGCTTAGTAAAGCTAATATCTGGAATTATTGCGATTGGTAGTGGATTCCCTTTGGGTCCAGAAGGTCCATCCGTTCAAATGGGAGGATCAGTAGCTTGGCAAATGGCCAAGTGGCTCAAAGCTCCCACAGCTTTTAGAAGAGTAATAGTAGCAGCAGGGGGTGGTGCTGGAATAGCTGCAGTATTTAGCGCTCCATTAGGAGGGTTTGTCTATGCAATAGAAGAGTTATTAAACTCTGCAAGACCAGTAATTTTGCTATTAGTAGTAATTACAACTTTCATTGCAGATTCATCTGCTGATATTATTCAAGCCTTAGGCTTAGATCCTAAAGCAGGAGGGTTTGATTTTAACCTCGGATTTTTGATTCAAAAAGAATATGACCCATCAGTTTTTTTCTTACCTGTAGATTTTATTTACTTAGTTTTACTAGGAATAATTATTGGAATATTTGCAGAATTGTACAGCAGATATGTTTTGTTGATGCAAAATCTTGGGAAAAAGTGGTATAAAAATAAATTTGTTTTAAAAATGAGTATTTGTGGCCTTATTTTAGGGAGTATCTATTCTTTTTTACCCAGTACATTTCATAATTTAGATGAATTACAGAAAATAATAGCTGAACAAAATACAAGTATTGGAATTGCTTTATTAGCAGTTTTAGTATTATTTATCACGACAGGCTTAGCTGCAGCATCTGGAGCTCCTGGAGGATTGTTCTATCCAATGCTTACTTTAGGTGGGTCAATTGGACTAATAATGGGGAGCTGGGTGGAAATTGCGACAGGACATGCACCAAGTACATACATTTTTGCGGGAATGGGAGCTTTCGTAGCAGGATGTTCGCGAACACCAATTACCGCAATGTTTTTAGCTTTCGCTTTAACAAAAAATTTATTAATAATGAAACCTGTGTTAATCAGCTGCATTGCCAGTTTCTTGATAGCAAGAGTTTTTAATGAAGAATCAATTTATGAAAGACAAATACAAATAGAATTAGAAGACTAAAAACTATCTTCAATCAAAAACAGCAGTTTTGCTGTTATAAACAAATACTTGATGATTCAGATGTAATCTAACTGCTCTTGCTAAAGCTATTCTTTCAATATCTCTTCCTTTTCTAATCAAATCGTCAACTTCATCCCTATGACTTACATTAACTGTGCATTGCTCAATTATCGGGCCTTCATCAAGATCTTCAGTAACATAGTGAGCTGTAGCACCGATTAATTTAACGCCTCTCTTCCAAGCTCGATGATATGGTTGCCCGCCCTTAAATGCAGGTAAGAAAGAATGATGAATATTTATTATTGAAGAAAACTTTTTTAAAAAAGAGTCACTCAAAATTTGCATATATTTAGCTAATACAACGAGATCAATTTCATATTCTTTTAGTAAATGTAAAAATTGATCTTCAACAATAGATTTATCAGTTTTAAAGGTATCAAAATAGACAAATTTTGCATTAAAGTCATTTGCAATATTTTCAAGATCAGAATGATTTGAAACTATTAACGGGACTTTCATTTTGAGTTCTCCATTTCTTACTCGCCAAAGTAAATCAATCAAACAATGATTTTGTTTACTCACGAAAATAGCAACATTTGGAATTTCATCTGAATAATTTACGTTAAATTTTCCATTTACTTCATCTGCAATTTTTTCAAATTCTTTATAAATTTCATCTCTATTAAAAAATTGATTGTTACTATTCCATTCAATTCGACTAAGAAATAATCCTGCATCTTGATCTGTATGATGATCAGAATGTTTTATGTTGCCACCATAATTTGAAATCCAACTTGTAAGTAGACTTACAAGACCAGGACGATCGGGACAAACAATTTTGAATATAATTGAAGGATGTTCCAAAAAATCTTTAACTATTAAGTCAAATAAGCAAGTATATCTAATATATCAATGAAAAGCTTAAAAGAAAATTTTCAAAAAGCACACATAGTTATTATTGGATCAGGGATTATTGGAAAATTTAACGCCTTAGAATTATCAGAATTAGGTTTCCAGGTAACGATAATAGATCCAGCTCAACACCAAAATAGTAGCAATGCAGCTTTAGGCTTACTAATGGGTAATATGTATCAAAAAAGAAGAGGTAGAAGCTGGGATCTCAGGAAACAGAGCATTGAATTATGGCCACAATGGATTACATTCCTGCAAAAATTTAATTATGAATTAAATATCGAAAAACCATTAATACAACTAACTACTAATGAAGAAAAGTTTAAAAAATTTGAGAAATTTATTTATGAAAATAATGATCAAAACTTACGAATTTTAGAAAGAGACTCAATATTTATCAAAAATATAAATCAAGCCTTCCAAACAAAAAATATAAAAGGAATGATCTCTTTCAAAGATGGAAGAATAAATCCTTTTTCTTTACTTCAAACATTAGATAAATATTTAAAACATAAAAAAATAAATTTTTCAGAAAGAGAAATAATAAAAATCAGAAAATCAAACAATCAATGGATTTCTACAACTAGGAATAATGAAAACATCAAATCTGATATGGTTGTTTTGTGCAATTCACTAAAAGCAGTTGATTTAATAGATGGAATATCTCATAACATCACATTAAAACCAGTCTTGGGTCAAGCTATGGAAATTGATATAAATGATGCAGAAGTTGATTTATTATCGCTGCCTAAACAATTTAATATAAATGGTAAAAATATAATTCCAAAATCAAAAAATAAGCTGATTATTGGATCAACTGACGAATATAGTACTAAACCAGAAGAAAATACATACGAAAAACTCACAAATTTTCTAGATAAAAAGCCAAATTGGCTAATGAAAGGGAAGATTTCTAAAAAATGGTACGGAATAAGATCAAGACCAGATGGCGAGCCTTCGCCAATAATGAAAAATCTTGAAGATGGACTAATTATATGTACAGGTTTTTATAAAAATGGGATTTTACTGGCTCCGGCTTGTTCTAAATGGGTTGCTAATGAAATTAAAAATTACCTTTTTTAATCTTTCGTTTCAGTAAAGTCGGCATCAATTACATCATCTCCACCTTTTTCGTTTGAATCACTCTGATCAGAACCGCCAGGCTCTCCTGGTGAAGGTGGCTGATTGCCTGGTTGCTGATAAACAGATGAACCAACTGCGTAAAGTTCTTGCTGAAGTTCTTCAAGAAGTTTTTTCATTGATTCATAATCTTCTTTCGAAGTTGCCTCTTTTAAAGCATTACTTTTTTCTTCAACTTTGGACTTTGCTGTAGCATCGATTTTATCTCCTAACTCGCCAAGTTGCTTTTCTGTCTGGTAGACAAGTGTTTCAGCTTGATTTTTTAAATCGATTTTTTCTCTTTTTTCTTTATCTGCAGAAGCGTTTGATTCAGCATCTTTTACCATTTTTTCTACTTCATTATCAGATAAAGTAGAAGCACCAGTGATAGAAATACTTTGCTCTTTACCACTGCCTTTATCTTTAGCAGTAACACTGAGGATTCCATTTGCATCGATGTCAAATGTAACTTCAATTTGCGGCACACCTCTTGGTGCTGAGGGTATACCATCTAATCTGAAAGTACCTAAGCTTTTGTTATCAGAAGCCATTTCTCTTTCACCCTGTAAAACGTGTATTTCAACATTTGTTTGACCATCTACAGCAGTTGAATATGTTTCAGATTTCTTCGTAGGTACTGTAGTATTTCGATTTATCATTTTTGTCATTACTCCTCCTAAAGTCTCTACACCTAAAGAAAGTGGAGTAACGTCAAGCAACAATATATCTTTAACCTCTCCTGCTAAAACTCCTCCCTGAATTGCAGCTCCAACAGCCACTACCTCATCAGGATTAACAGTTTGATTTGGTTCTTTACCAATTATTTTTTTAACTAAATCTAAGACAGCAGGTATTCTAGATGAGCCTCCCACCATAACAACTTCATCAATTTCACTAGTAGAAATTTTTGCATCACTTATAGCTCTCTCAACTGGGGTCTTACACCTATCAATTAAAGAAGCTGCTAGTTCCTCAAACTTTGCTCTAGTAAGGTTCAAATCCAAATGTTTTGGTCCTTCTGGCGTCGCTGTAATAAAAGGTAAATTTATTTCACTTTGCGTAGCATTTGAGAGCTCTATTTTTGCTTTTTCTGCAGCTTCAGTGAGTCTTTGTAAAGCTTGCTTATCTTGTCTAAGGTCAATTCCCTCATTCGATTTAAATGTATTAGCTAAATGGTCAACGATACACCTATCAAAATCATCACCACCAAGATGGGTGTCTCCGGATGTAGATAGAACTTCAGTTACTCCATCACCAGCTTCAATAACTGAGACATCAAAAGTTCCTCCTCCTAAATCAAAAACAAGTATTTTTTCATTTTCTTTATCTAAACCATATGCTAAAGCTGCAGCAGTAGGCTCATTAACAATTCTGAGAACTTCTAAACCTGCAATCTTTCCTGCATCTTTTGTAGCTTGTCTTTGAGAATCATTAAAGTATGCTGGAACTGTAATAACAGCTTGAGTAACTTTTTCACCAAGATATTTTCCTGCATCGTCTGCTAACTTTCTTAAAACTTGAGAACTTACCTCCTCAGGAGAAAACTGCTTATCCAAAATAGGACACTTTAATTTGACACTAGAACCAGATTTTTCAACAGAGTAGCTTACTTCTTTAGATTCTTCATTAACTTCATCTACTCTTCTACCAACAAAACGCTTTGCCGAATAAAAAGTATTTTCAGGATTCATAACAGCCTGTCTTTTTGCAATTTGTCCAACAAGCTGATCTTGATTCTTTGTATATGCAACAACTGATGGAGTAGTTCTGAAACCCTCCGCATTTGCTATTACAGTGGGTTTACCACCTTCCATAACAGCTACACAACTATTAGTTGTTCCTAAATCGATTCCAACAACCTTACCCATGGGTAAATTCTCATATCTAATATTCTCCATAATCGGTCATCGGCGTCATTATTGTTACTCAAAGACGGGGTGTGGTTCCCGAACAGATCGTTATTTTTTTAAAAAAATTTCTAAACATGATTACAAGTAAGACATCTTTTATTGCATTAATCGGTAATCCAATTAGCCATTCTTTGTCCCCGATCATGCAAAATGCGGCACTTCAGTATTTAGGATTAGATTTAATATATATTGCTATACCATGTAGAAGTGAAGATCTAGAAATAGTTCTCAATTCTTTGAAAAAAATTAATTGCAAAGGATTAAATATTACAATTCCATTTAAGGAAAAAGTATTTGACCTTTGTAGTGAAATTTCACCTATTGCCGACCAGCTGAAAGCGATTAATACCCTTAAATTAAATTCTGATATGGAATGGAGTGCAACTAATACAGATGTAGATGGATTTATTTATCCATTGAAAAAATTAAATTTAGCAAACAAAACGTCAGTTGTAATTGGCTCCGGTGGAGCAGCTAGATCAGTTATACAAGGATTAATAAATTTGAATTTTTCAACAATTTCAGTAGTATCACGAAACAAAACATCATTAGATGAGTTAATAAACAATTTTAGAAATCAAATTATAATTCAGGGTTTGTTACATAATGACGATCGGACTCAGGATTTTATTAAAGAAGCTGATTTAATTGTCAATACCACACCAGTAGGAATGAAAATAGCTACAAAAGGAACACCTGAATTGCCATATGGGGAAACTTTTTGGAAATCTCTTAATAAGAAAACAATTGTTTATGATTTAATCTACAACCCTGCACCAACTGATCTATTGAAATTTAGCGCTAATAGAGGCTGCGTAACTATCGATGGTTTGCAAATGCTTGTTGCCCAAGGAATTAAATCATTATCCTTTTGGACTGATGGCTTAGAAGTACCTTTTCATATTATGAACGACGCTATAAAAAAATATCTTAAAAAAATTGATGATAATTTTTAAGAAATTGCCCATCATAATGTATGGTGAATAATGAACAGACGCTCATCAAATAAATTAATGAGCCAAAGACCTTGTCTGAAACTATGAACAATCAACAATCTTATTACGAAACTATGTATATTCTCCGCCCTGATATAGCGGAGGATGAAGTAACTAATCACATTAATAAATATAATAAACTTTTAGAAGAATTTGGCGGCACTGTATTAGATAGTCAAATGAGGGGTAAGAGAAGATTAGCCTATCAAATAGCAAAGCATAGGGAAGGTGTTTACGTTCAATTGAGTCATCAAGGTGATGGACAACATATTTTTAAAATTGAAAAAGCAATGAGACTTAGTGAAGATGTTATTAGATACATGACAGTGAAACAAGAAGGGCCTTTGCCAACGCCAAAACCTGCCAACAAGAGTACAAGTACACCTCAAAAAGAGAATAAAGATAATCCTGAAGCCAAAATAGAGTCTAAAGAAAGTCAACCAGTAACAACTACTGAAGCTTCAATTTCTGGAAAAGATGATACTGAAACCAATGAAAATGCAGATTCTTAAATGCTAATCATTTGTTTTTGAATTTAACTCTGCCCAAATTTTATTAGACATACCCCACATATAAATAAAACCTTCTGCCAAGGAATGATTAAAGACGTCTTCTCGGCTATAAGTAGCCAAATCTTCCCTGTAAAGTGAATTATTTTCAGAAATTCTTCCAATAACTATTGCGTTCCCTTTATGAAGTCTAATCTTTACTCTTCCATTGACTGAAGTTTGAGTAGAGGAAATAAATGAATCCAAACTTTCTTTAAGAGGTCCAAACCAAAAACCTTGATAAATTAATTGGCCCCATTTTTTTTCCACTATTCCTTTAAAGTCAATAACATCTGGGTTTAAGGTGATACTTTCTAATTCCTTATGAGCTTTTATTAAAAGTAAGAGGCCAGGTGTTTCATAAATCTCTCTACTTTTAATTCCTACTACTCGATCTTCAATCATATCGATTCTTCCAAAACCATGCTCTCCTGCAAGAACATTAGCTTTTTTAATAATCTCTAAAGCGGTTAAAGATTCATCATTAATTCCAACAGGAAAACCATTTTTAAAAATAATTTCTATATCTTGAGGAGAATCAGGAGAATTATCAATAGATGATGTCATTGCAAAAATATCTTCGGGTGCTTCTTGCATTGGGTCTTCTAATATGCCGGCTTCAATACTCCTGCCAAGTAGATTAACATCTATTGAATATGGTGATTTTTTTGATACTGGCGCAGGAATACCAAATTTTTCTCCATACACTATTGCCTCTTCCCTACTCATATTCCACTCCCTTGCAGGAGTAATTATTTTTAAATCAGGAGCTAAAGCATTAATTGCCAAATCAAATCGAACTTGATCATTTCCTTTACCAGTGCATCCATGCGCAACTGCATCAGCACAAAACTCTCGAGCAATATTTACAAGATTTTCTGCAATTAAAGGCCTAGCAAGAGCTGTAGATAAAGGATATTTATCTAAATACAATGCGTTTGCTCTAATAGCTGGAAAAGCGTATCTCTCAACAAAACTATTAACTAAATTACCAACAATTGATTGAGATGCACCAGAATTTAAAGCTTTTTGCCTGATAAGTTCTAAATCCTCACCTTGTCCAAGATCTGCCACAAAAGTAACCACTTCTGAAATTCCATATTCATTCTTTAGATATGGAATACAAACGCTCGTATCTACACCACCAGAATAAGCTAGTACAACTTTTTTTACCTGCTGCATCTAAATTTGCTCCATAAATTTAAATTTTTGACGTAATTAAGTATTTGAAAACTTTTTAAAAACTAATACTATTGTAACTAAAAGAGCTGGACCAAAAACTAGTAGTAAGAGAAGAAAGTTATTAATTATTAAAAAATTTGGATTCAAATATCCAATAAGTTTTAATAATCCAGAAAGAAACAGTGAAATTAGCCAGATAAAAAAGTATTTTAAATTTCCTTTATCAAACAAAGTTTTTCGTATGCATCATTATGTATTATCCTATATGTAGGTCATACCCTTTAATGAACTCAAATAAACTAAAACTTAGATTAGACGATATTTCTGAAGTCAACCCTGCTTTAACTTGCTACCACAGAGATGATCCAGCTCCTGTTTTGCCACTAAGAGACGAACCTGATCTGCTATCTTGGCTCGAAAATACAGGTAGGCTTGTCAGTGAAAAAGACGGTGATTCACAAGAAATTAGTACGATAGAAGAAGAAGAACTTTCAGCACTAATGGGAGAAAAGGAAGATTATAAAACTGAAGAAGACCCTTCCTTAGAAGATGATTGGGAAGATTAAAGAATTTAACTTTAAATCGTTATTAACATTAAATACTTTTGCTTTAATAGTTACCTCCTTTTTTTTTAATAATTTTATTTTTATAGGAGTTTATACATTATTTTTCATTATTTCTTTATTCACAACAAAGAATGGGCTAAAGATAATCAGAAAATTAAATTTATTACAAAATATTAGGACTGAAGGTCCTGCTAATCACTTTAAAAAAAATAATACCCCAACAATGGGTGGGATTTTTATGATAATCCCTTTTTTAATTTTTCTTTTGATATTAACTATTAATTTAGGTTCCCCAAAATTATTCCTTTTATTGCTGACTATTTTTGGTTTTTTTATTATAGGATTTTTAGATGATTATTTAAGTATTAAAAACAAAGAAAACACAGGTTTAAAAACAAAAGAAAAATTTATATTACAAAGTTTCATCTCAATAATTTTTATATCTTTAGCTTATGAAAAAAATTTAATAAATCCATTGATCTTAGTATCTGACTCCTGGGGAATCAATATGAATATTTTCATATTGCCCATTTCTTTTTTAGTACTTGTTGGAATGAGTAATTCAGTAAATTTGACTGATGGACTAGATGGATTAGCAGCTGGATGTAGTGGAATCGTCTTTTATGGATTAGGAACAGAAATATTAATGAAGGAACAGCCAGAGCTTTTTGTTTTTAGTATCTTGTGTTATTCAATGTCAGGCATATGCTTAGGATTTCTCAAATACAACAGTTATCCCTCGAAAATATTTATGGGTGACACAGGATCTTTAAGTATTGGTGCAATTCTAGGTTCTACAGCGTTATTAACTAATAGCATTTTTACCTTATCTATATTCTCAGGAATATTTATTATTGAATCTTTATCAGTAATAATTCAAGTAGGCTTTTTTAAAATTACAAAAAAATTATTTCATAAAGGTAAACGCATATTTTTAATGTCTCCACTACACCACCATTTTGAACTTAAAGGAATTAAAGAAGAAACAATAGTTGAAAATTTTTGGAAAATCAACATTTTACTTGTAATTTTAGGTATAGTTTTAAAAATCAATCTTTAAAAAATTTGTTATGAGTTTTTTTACATGGAAAGATAATGGATTAACAAGTGACTGCTCGAGTCTCGATGCAATGGCATCAAGATTTGAAGAAACTGCTAACTTAATGAAAAAGCTATCAAAAAAAGGCTTTAAACTTAAGAAAACTCATAACAATCAATTAATTCTTCACCCCGATCCTAAAGTATTTAATCAGTGGGGTTTTATTAGTGAGGAACTTCCTTTTAAACAACTCTGTTTAATATCAGATGAAGAATAACTATTTGAGGTTGAAAATTTTTCTGTAAGTATTGATAAATAATTTCGAACATGAGTACTCCAGCTAAAGTGCCTATTTACACCCTCAATTCCATTTTTGCTCCATAACTTCCACTGATTAGTATTGGAAATTCCTTTTTCAAGGATAACTTTCAACTCATTAATATCTGTAACATCTACTAAAAGTCCATTTTCACATTTTGAGCGAATTTCTTTTGGTCCTCCATCGTTTGTTGATATTATTGGCAACCCACATGCAGAAGCTTCAAGAAGGGTTAAACCAAAAGGCTCTGTTAAAGCTGGATTTACAAATACACCCCCTCTGCTAGCAGCCCACCTATATAAAGCAGGGATCTGACTTGGAAGATGCTTTTTTGGATAAGCTACCTTTCCATACAAATTATATTTATCAATCGTTTCAAAAATATTATGGAATACTTCTTTTTGTTGAGGGTCGAGTTTTGAAGTACTATCTCGGCAACCCAAAATCAAAATTAAATTAGTTTTTCTTTTTAATTTTTCAGATCTTCCATATGCTTCAATCAAAGAAGGAATATTTTTTCTTCGTACAGCTCTTGAAATAGTCAATAATGGAGGTTTAGTAGAATCCTTTAAAAAAGGTTTCATCATAATATCAATTTCAGCTGTCTCTGTTGTCGAGTGAATATGGTGAAACTTTTTATGATCAACACCAGGGGGAATCACTTTAGCTTTGTGAGGTGCAAAAGAAGAATATTGAGAATATTGAAAAACGGACTCTTGTTTAGTACTTGTGACAATAATATCTGATGACTTTAGTGCTTTTTCTTCTGCCTCGATTCTTTTACTTATGGAATAAAACTTTTCTATCTGATTAGTTTTTAAACCGGTATCAAGCAATTTCCTCTTTTTTTCTCTTCCTAAAGAGTGACCAGTAAAAATAAGTGGGACGTTTAGGAATTTACTTAATTTAACTCCTACATATCCAGCATCTGCATAATGCGCATGAATAAAATTAGGCTTTTTATTTTTTTTATAGTAAAAAATAAGGCTTTCAGTTAAATGATCTAAATAAGGCCAAAGCAATTCTTTTCTTAAATATTTATTAGGTCCAAATTTGAATCTTAAAATTCTAACTCCAGGTTCTACAAATTCTTCTTCTTGAGAATATTCATCGTCTACTTTTGGGTCGTTGATTAAACGAGTAACTAAATCCACTTGATCAACTTCTGAAGTATTAGCCAAACTTTTAATTAACTCTAAAACGTATTGTGTTTGCCCTCCTGTATCTGCATCCCTGCCTAACTCAAGATTTTTAGAACGTATAAGACCATGTAAATGTAAATGTAAAAATTTCAACCTCATTCAGCAAATCCTCCGATCAACGGCCTTTAATACAAATAAGCTGAATTTTCTAATGAAATATTAAGAAAGCATTATGATTTTAAATTTTTTTTAATAAAAAAAGTTTTAAAAAGGAGTTATAGAGTAGTTTTAGGCCCCTTTAAAAAGACTTTCGTTTTGCTTAAAAAATTTAAAAATAAAAAGAAATGCGACAAGAATTTTTTATTTTAGAACCTTTTTAAGATATTTTGCTGTATGACTAATAGGATTTTGAGCTACGTCCTCAGGAATACCTTCTGCAATAATTTCTCCGCCTTTATCCCCTCCATCAGGACCTAAATCGATAATCCAGTCTGAACATCTAATGACATCTAAATTATGTTCAATAACAATTACTGAATTACCTTTATCTACCAAACGTTGTATCACATCCATTAATTTATGAACATCATAAAAACTTAACCCTGTAGTTGGTTCATCAATTAAATATAAAGTCTTTCCAGTAGCCCTTTTTGACAATTCCGTAGCTAACTTAACTCTTTGAGCCTCTCCACCAGATAATGTAGGAGCTGGTTGGCCTAATTTTACATATCCTAAGCCGACATCTACCAATGTAGATAATCTATCAGCAGCTTGAGGTATAGCAGAGAAAGTTTCTGCAGCTTGTTCAACAGTCATCTCTAAAACATCAGATATATTAAACCCTTTATATTTAACTTGAAGGGTTTCTCTATTAAAACGAGCTCCTTTACATACTTCACATTGAACATAAACATCTGGCAAAAAATTCATTTCAATAACATTCACTCCCTGTCCTTTGCAAGCTTCGCACCTTCCTCCTTTAACGTTAAAGCTAAATTGACCAGCCTGATAACCTCTAGCTTTTGCTTCTACTGTGGCAGTAAATATCTGCCGTATAGGGTCAAAAGCACCGGTATATGTAGCAGGATTTGATCTTGGAGTTCTTCCTATTGGTGATTGATCAATAACGATAACTTTATCAATTGCCTTTATACCCTTTAACTCTTTTACACCTTGAGGGAAAGGGACTTTTAATCCTAAAGAATGACACAATGCTGGATGAAGTAATTCATTTATCAAGGTGCTTTTCCCACTACCACTCACACCAGTTACTGAAACTAGTCTTCCTAAGGGAAATTCCACAGAAATATTTTTTAAATTATTTTTAAAGCAATTATTTAAAATTAAACTTTTTTTAACAGATGATCTACGTTCTTTTGGAGTAGGAATGGATTTCCTACCACTGAGATAAGCTCCAGTTAATGACTTTTCTGAATTTAAGACATCTTGATAAGAACCTTGAGCAATAATTTCCCCACCATAAACACCTGCTCCTGGACCAATATCTACTAAATAATCTGCGGATTTCATAGTATCTTCGTCATGTTCCACTACAACCAAAGTATTTCCCAAGTCTCTAAGGCTTTTTAATGTTTCTAATAATCTGTCGTTGTCTCTCTGATGCAAACCAATACTTGGTTCATCTAATACATATAAAACGCCAGTAAGACCTGCACCTATTTGTGTAGCCAATCTAATACGCTGAGCCTCACCACCAGACAAAGTCATCGCTGGTCTATCTAAAGTCAAATAATCTAAACCTACATTAATTAAAAACTTCAAACGTAAACGAATCTCTTTTAAAACCAATTCACCTATCTGCTTTTGTTTTTCTGATAAAGATATATTTTCCTTCTTTATTTTACCTAAACCCATGATGCGCTCTACATGATTAAGGGTTTCAGAAACGCTTATAGAAGTTAAGTCTGTAATGTTGTATGGACCAAGTTTAACGGCCAAAGCCTCAGGTCTTAATCTTTTTCCAGCACATGTCTTACAGGGAACTAATTCTAGATACTTTTCTAATTTTTGTTTAACTGATTCTCCATTGGCTTCATTCAATTGCCTTTCTAATATTGGCAAAATCCCCTCAAAAGGCCTTTCGAAACCACTAGAAGTTTTAAAACGACTATCAGCTTGAATTAATATTGGCTTATCTGATCCCAAAAGTAACACTTTTTTTTGCAAATCACTTAAATCATTCCAAGGAGTTTTTAATTCAAAACCATAAGCTTGTCCTACAGAATAAAGTAAAGAGAAGTAATAAGTATTATCTTTTTCACTCCAGGGAGCAATTGCAGCATAAACAGGCAATGTTTTATCAGGTATAACTCTATCTGCAGTAAATTTTTTTAAATAACCAATCCCATGGCAATCTGGACATGCCCCATATGGGCTATTAAAAGAAAATAATCTTGGAGAAAGCTCTTCAACTATAGAACCATGAACAGGACATG
>CACGPQ010000013.1 GCA_902574955.1 uncultured Synechococcaceae cyanobacterium | reverse complement strand
AATCTCTTTTTCTTCTTCTTCTATCTCTGTACGCATTACAAAGAGCTTTCATCACTCTTTGATTTGCGGTTCTGAAAAGATTTTTGTTGCCTCCTCTAAAACCTTTTGCAAGATTTAAGATTTTGTTTCTTCTTTTTCTGGCTATGTTGCCTCTTTTTACGCGTGCCATGAATATCTAAAAAAATTGGTTAAAGATTTATGCGTATGGAATCATTAATTTTACATTATCAGCATCTCTTTCATCAACTACGGCTTTTGTTGATAGATGACGTTTTAATTTGGAGCTTTTATGATCAAGTAAATGATTATGGAAAGCTCTTCTCCGCATGAATTTACCCGTCGCGGTAGCTTTAAATCTTTTGGCAGCTGATTTACGAGTTTTTAGTTTAGACATTTAACTCAAATGTGTTTAATTAGGATAATCTAAACCTTTATAAGCATTGGTGCAAATTAAATTTTTTAATTGATAAGGAAAGTTCTAACTTATGAAACTTAAATTTGCCTATTTAAAATTATTTTTAGGTTGTATTTTTCTTATAACAATTCACACTAAATTTACATTTATTGTAAAAGCCGAAGAATTGCTAAAGGTTGAACTTAATAAAGAAATTAAAAAAGGAAAATTTTTAATTGGTTTAAAGCAATATCTAGGCGGGGAAAATGATAGTTTTTCAAAAAAAAAGAATATTAGTTTTATAACGGATAAAGGTTTTATAAATCTTATATCGTCTAACGGTATTAAACATAAATCAAAAAAGATTAATATTACTTGGTTGGATATACCTATCAAAAACCCAAAAATAATTGAAAGACTGGTTTTTGGTCCTTTTGCCAGTTATGAATCAGCCAAAAAACAAGCAGATAAACTTAAAGATAAAGGATTTGAGACGACTGTTGCCTACCCTAAAAATTGGGAAGTATGGATTCCATTTGAAGATGATCTGCCAGAGTTTCAATTCAAAAATAATATTTTCAGAAAAATAAAGAATTTTCAAATTACTCCTTTTCTTAGAAGTGAATATGGTGTTATGCAACTCAAGGGACCTATATATATTTATTCTCAAGACGAAATAAAAATAAATGGCGTCAATTTTGGCAAAAATTTTTATTTGATAAAAGATTCATATGGAACTTGGACATTAGTTCAAAAAATTGAGTTTGACGATTATTTGGCAGGTGTTTTGCCATACGAAATTGGACCTAATTCTCCTTTAGAGGCACTCAAGGCACAAGCAGTCATAGCAAGAACTTGGGGAATTTTTAATTCTGATAGATTTAATATGGATAAATATCATTTATGTATAAGCACTCAATGTCAAGTTTATAAGCCTTCTAAAATAACAAATAAAAAAGTACAACAAGCTATAGAAGCAACTTCAAATATAATTCTCACTTATGGAAATCAACCAATAAATGCTTTTTACCATGGTTCTAATGGTGGCGTATCTGCTACTGCAGGTGAGTCTTGGCAAATCCAAGATTATTCTTATTTCAATTCAATCATTGATGGTTCAGAATCATTAAATAAAAATTTTAATCTACCGATTATCAGTGAATATGATTTAAATAATTTTTTAGATTTTGATAAAGAAAAGTTTTATGGGAGTAATCATTCCCTTTTTCGATGGAATAAGAAAATTTCTAGTCTTGAAATTAAAGAAAAGTTAATTCAAAACAAACTTATAAATATTAATGATGATGTTTTGGATTTAAATGCTATTGAACGCGGGTTTAGTGGCAGAGTGACAAAATTGGAAATACAAACTAACAAAGCTAATAAATCTATAGTTCTAGTTAAAGATAATATTCGCCGGGTATTAAATTTTATACCTAGTAATTTGTTTACTATTAATAAATTAAGTGATGATTTATGGCTTTTAAAAGGAGGAGGCTTCGGTCATGGTGTAGGTTTATCACAGTCAGGTGCAATTGAAATGGCTAAATTAGGATTCTCTTATGAACAAATCTTGAATCATTACTATCGAGATGCAAAACTGAAAAAAATTGAGATATTGTCTCAATGAAAGTTAAGTAATTAAAAATTTACTTTTATGAGTAAAGGGTTTTATAAAAATCGAAGATTAAAGTCGTTTATATTTCTTAGTGCTTGTTTTTTAGTAGCTTTTATTCCTCATGCTTACAGTATCGAAAATTTCTTTTACCTTATATTGACTCTTACTTTTTTGATTGTTTTTTACGGTTTGATAGTTATTTCTAGAAATTTCAAGAGGAACAACGTTTCAAATACTTTAAGTAGCAGAATTAGCAATAAAGAGTTACCTGTGCTTGATATTTTAGTCGCAGCTAGAGATGAAGAGAATGTCATAGCAAGATTAGTTGAAAGATTATTTAATTTAGATTATCCAACAAAAAAATTAAATATTTTTATAATCGATGATGGCAGTTCTGATAAGACTCCCTTAATTTTAGATCGACTATCTAGACAATATGAAAAGCTAAAAGTCGTAAGTCGTTCTCCAAACGCGGGAGGAGGAAAGTCAGGAGCTTTAAATTATGCCTTGAAGTTTACTCATGGTGAATGGTTATTAGTTTTGGATGCTGATGCTGAATTAAAACAAGATTCTTTGATAAGGTTATTTAGTTATGTAAAAGAGGGTGATTGGTCAGCAGTTCAATTAAGAAAATCAGTAACAAATGTAGGGAAGAATTTTTTAACTTCCTGTCAGTCAATGGAGATGGCTATGGACGCAATCTTTCAATATGGAAGATTATCAGTTGCTGGAGTTTCTGAATTAAGGGGAAATGGCCAATTAATTAAGAAAGATACATTATTATCATGCGGTTCTTTTAATGAAGATACAGTTACAGATGATCTTGATTTAAGTTTAAGGTTATTATTCTCAAAATCTAGAATTGGAATCTTGTGGGATCCTCCAGTCATGGAGGAAGCAGTTGAGAATTTAAATGCTTTACTAGCGCAAAGGCAAAGATGGGCAGAAGGGGGTTTGCAAAGATTCTTTGATTATGGAGATCAATTATTTACCAATAAAATTGATTATTTACAAAAATTTGATTTAACTTACTTTTTCATCTTGCAATATGCACTACCAATCATCTCTATTTTTGATTTAGTTTTCAGTATTGCTTTCTTAGATTCACCAATTTACTGGACTATTTCATTTACAGCTTTTATGTTATCGGGAATTGCTTTTTGGTACGGTTCTTCTTGTAAAAGCGAAGTGCCAGTATTGCAAAAAAGCAATTTTTTGATGGTATTTGTGTCGGTTTTTTATTTATCGCATTGGTTTTTAGTAATCCCTTGGGTAACAATAAAGATGTCTATTTTTCCCAAAAAGATACTTTGGCGAAAAACTATTCATACTGGAGTTTAATTTATTCATCAAGGTCTATAATTTCTCCATTAAAAAAATTTGCTAAGTTTTTTGAGTTATCATCATGAGTCTCTTCGTTGGATATTTTTCTTGATGAATTAGTTTTTGGTTCTATTTTTTTTAATGGTCGAAAATTATTGACCTCATTTTGGGTCATTTCTGGATTATTTCTTGGGTTACTTTTTTTTAAATTTTTGGTTGAGAAATTCAGTATGATTTGGTCTCCAAATATCTTTTTTACAGTATTTTCAATTATAACTTTTCTGCTTTTAATCATATTTTCCCAGTTTGGAGATAATGCAATTGTTATTTTCTCCGAATCACAACTTTCAAGTTCGGCTTGTTGTGAAAGTAACATTTTTGTTGATGGTAACTCTACTTTAGAAAGAATTAATTCCCATTTATCTTTTAAATTATTTGATCCAGGATTATTTTGGTTATTGTCAGAAATATTTTCAATACTTTCTTTTTCAAGAACTTTAAATTCTTCTAATTTTTCGTCTTTTTTTTCGATCAATTTATCGCGAGTTATCTCTGTTTTGATACTTGGTTTTTGAATGTCATTAGAAATATTTTCTTTATTAAAAATTGCAATGTTTTTGCTACTTTCATGATTCTCCTCAGTCGTATTATTTTTACTTTCTTGCTTATGTTCAAAACTATTTATATCTTGATTATCTAGAAGGCCAGTTAAATGTATTTCAAACCAAAGCCTTGGATTATCACTTGATTTGATTTGATATTCAATATTTCTCAGATTATTATGCCAATTAATTATTATTGATTTATTTATTTTTTTTGAGATTTTATCTAATTCATCTTGAAATTCATCAGATGTATAATAAAGATCTGAATATTTATTATTTGTAGTGTGTAATAGTAGATCTCTTGTTATATTCAATAATCCTACAATTATTTGAAGAGGTTCGTTTCCGGCATCATATAATTTGTTGCAGGTGATAATTAATGACTCTGGATTATTCTCAACTAATGATTTAATCAGATTGGTTAATTCACTTTCTGATACTTCTCCTAGGAGGTTTTGGATATTATTAATTGTTATCCCTTCTGGTAAAAGATTCAATTGTTCAAGGAGGCTTTGTGCATCTCTCATACCTCCATTAGATCTTTTCGCAATCATTTTTAAGGCCTGAACTTCGTACTCAATGGATTCTTTTTCGGCGATTTCTGATAAATGTTGAAAAATATCACTAGGGCTTATTCTTCTAAAATCAAACTTTTGGCATCTACTTTTTATTGTATTTAATACTCTCTCAGGATTTGTCGTCGCTAGGATAAATACAACTCTTGAGGGCGGTTCTTCAATGGTTTTTAGCAAAGCATTTGAAGCTGCCGTTGAAAGCATATGACATTCATCAATAACGTATACTTTCCATCTCGCTTGAGTAGGCGCAAATCTCGCTCTTTCTATAATTTCTCTTATATTTTCGACTCCTGTATTTGATGCCGCATCAATCTCGATAATATCTAGAGCGCTCCCATCCGTAATTTGCCTACATAAGTCACATTTACAACAAGGAGTTATCGTAGGTTGGTCGAATGCCTGGCAATTTAGAGATTTTGCAAATATTCTTGCACTTGATGTTTTTCCAGTGCCTCTTGGACCATTAAAAAGATATGCAGGAGCAATTTTTTTTGTTAATAGTGCTTGTTTTAGTGTAATGGATATAAATTTTTGCCCAACCAGTTCGTCTAAGTTGTTTGGTCTATATTTTTGATGAAAAGGCTTATGAATATTTGGCATTTATTTTTCATTAATGAAAAAAATCGGGATTCAATTAAAAAAATTAAACCCTAATTTTTATGCAGACTCTTTAATGATTCTTTTTGATCCTGAAGGTAGTTTAACAATTTTAGATGAGAATAAATTATCTACCATTTTTTTCGTAATTGTGAATTCCTTTACATTTTCTTCAGAAGGCAAAGTGTACATTATGTCTAGCATTAGCTCTTCAATTATTGATCTTAATGCTCTTGCACCTGTTTTTCTTTTAAAAGCTTCATTCGCTATAGCTTCAACAGAATCAGGCTCAAATGATAATTCAACATTATCCATACTTAGCAAAGTTTTGAATTGCTTTACTAATGCATCTCTTGGTTGAGTCAGAATAGATTCTAAAGTTTCTTTAGTAAGACGATCTAATACAGCACAAACTGGAATTCTTCCAATAAATTCTGGAATTAGGCCATATTTTACTAAGTCATCTAATTCTAAATTTTTCAGGGAATCTCTTGGGTCTACTATTCTTTTTGTATCAACTTTGTTTTGATCTGAATTGGTGGTAAATCCTATAGAGTGTTTACCCATACGCTTTTGAACGATATCTTCTAAACCTATAAAAGCTCCCCCGCAAATAAATAATATTTGACTCGTATCAATTTGGATACAGTCATGATAAGGATGTTTTCTTCCGCCTTGTGGTGGCACATTAGCAATTGTTCCTTCAAGCATTTTTAATAATGCTTGCTGTACTCCTTCACCAGAGACATCTCTAGTAATTGAAGGATTCTCGCTTTTTCTTGCAATTTTATCTATTTCATCAATATAAATAATTCCTTTTTGAGCTAGTTCTACATTCATTTCTGATTTCTGTAGAAGTCTTAAAAGTATGTTTTCAACATCCTCCCCAACATATCCAGCTTCTGTCAAAGTCGTTGCATCAGCTACTGCAAAAGGAACATCCAGAAACTCTGCTAAAGTTTGAGCCAATAATGTTTTTCCACTTCCAGTAGGGCCGATGAGTAAAATATTTGATTTTTGTAATTTAGTTGCTTGTGAATCTGTTGGATTGTTATTTTTACTATCTTCTTTAACTTTCCAAGCTAATCGCTTGTAGTGATTGTATACAGCTACTGATAATATTTTTTTTGCAGATTCTTGTCCAACAACTTGATTATCTAGAAAACTTTTAATTTCTAATGGCTTAGGAATTGAGGTTAATTCTAAAGGAACAGATTTTTTTGGATTATCAGTAGGTAATTTCTTTTTTACTTGCGGAGAGTTGTTTGTGTTCGCTTGATTATCAAGTAGTTCTTCATCGAGAATTTCATTACAAAGATCTATGCACTCATCACAGATATAAACCCCAGGACCAGCTATAAGCTTTCTTACTTGGTCTTGTGATTTCCCGCAAAATGAACATTTAAGATGGGCGTCGAATTTAGCCATCGATTATAAGTTTTTAAAGTTAAAGGTTTTAAATATTCCCTATTCACTAGGATTGCTTATAAATATCGATTCGTCATCATATTCTTAAAAAATCAGTATCCCTTGTCACTTTTTGATAACTTTATCAATTAATCCATATTCGACTGCTTCTGAGGGAGATAAAAAGTAATCTCTTTCCGTATCTTCATTAATTTTTTCTAAAGGTTGACCAGTATGTTCTGCTAAAAGCGAGTTTAATGTTTTCTTGAGAAAAAGTATTTCTTTAGCTTGTATTTCAATCTCTACTGCTTGACCTTGTGCACCTCCCAGAGGTTGATGAATCATAATCCTAGAATTAGGTAAAGCCAATCTTTTCCCCTTTGCTCCTCCAGAAAGTAGAAATGCTCCCATACTTGCCGCTACTCCAAAACATATTGTTACTACATCAGGGGATATTTGTTGCATAGTATCGTATATGGCCATTCCGGCAGTTACTGAGCCTCCAGGAGAATTAATATATATTTGTATGTCTTTTTCGGGATCTTCCGCTTCAAGAAATAATAATTGTGCGACAAGTGAGTCAGATACTTGATCATTAATTCCAGTACCTAAAAAAATTATCCTCTCTCTCAATAGTCTTGAATATATATCAAAAGCTCTGTCTCCTCTACCTGATTGTTCTATAACGGTAGGAACAGCAGCAATAGTTTTATTCTTACTTTCGTAAGAATTTATTGAGCTTTGGATTAAATGTTTTTTTACTGAGTTCACAAATTAGTTTACATTTAATAATTAATTTAAGGGGTTTTTGTTTAATTAGTAGGAAATTTTATAAATTATTTTTTTTCTTTTTTATTTTGAGTTTTTGTAGTTTTTGTAGTTTTTGTAGTTTTTACAGTTTTTGACGCAGTTTTTATGGGTTTTGTTGTTTTGGAGGTTTTGGTAGCTTTAGAAGTTTTTGTAGTTTTTTCTTTTACTTCAGAATTTTCTTCAAGCCAAATTATTAATTTGTCTTTGAGTAAATCGTTACTTATGACTTCAGTTAATTTTTTAATATCTACTTGTTTTGAAGATTGAGAGATTGCATCTTCATAATCTTTCATTTTTAAATCAATTTCATCTTTCTCAACTTTTATGTTTTCTTTTTCAGCTAATGCTTTTAAAGCTAAATTTCTTTGAACATTTTTTTCAGCCTGAGGCCTTGTTGACTCTGCTAATGACTTAACTAATTCCGGAGTGAAAGTAGATTTAACGTCAAGACCTTGTTGAGCAAATCTTTGAGCGGTTTGTTCAATATTATTTCTCACTTCTATATCAATCATAGACTTTGGAATTTCAGCAACCAATTCGTTTGTTAAGGCATCTAGTAATGCTTCAATTTTGATATCTTTTTGAGTTTTTTCAAAATTGTCTTTAAGTTGCTTTTCAATATCTTTCTTTAACTCTTTTAATGATTCTTTGTTGCCAGACTGTTTTGCAAAATCGTCATTAAGTTCAGGTAATTCTTTTTCCTTGAGATCCTTAAGATTTACTTCAAAGATTGCTTCTTTGCCTCTTGAATCCTCATGAGAATAATCTTCAGGAAATTTAAGGTTAAGTGTTTTAATATCACCAATTTTCATCTTTACGATTCCCTCAACGAAACCGGGAATCATTTTGTTCTTTTCTAACTCAAGATCCATTGATTCACTTGTTCCACCATCAATCTCTTTACCAGAATCTTTATATTTTCCTTTGAAACTAACTACAGCAATATCTCCTAATTTTGCTGCTCTATTGGTAACTGGAATAATATTTGCAAACTGACTTCTAGATTTTTCTAGCGCTTCATCTATTGACTTAGGATCAAACTTTGTTTTTGAGATTTCAACACTTAATCCTTTGGATTTTTTTAGTTTTAATTCTGGGGCAACATCAGTTTGTAGAGTAACCTTAAGTGATTTTTCAGGACTAAACTTTGCAAGTAAAGATTCAAATCCATCTACCAATTCTGGCTCACTTAGTGGCTCTATGGATTTTATTTTTAATGCTTCTTGCCATGATTTATCAATAATTTTTTCTAGAGCAGAAGCATGTAATTGTGTGATTCCAATTCTTTGGATTAAGACTTGTTTAGGAATTTTACCAAGTCTAAATCCTGGAATTTTAGCCGAACGACTAATAGAACTGATTGTCTCATTTACATATGTTTTGCATGTCTCAGATGGTATTTCTAATTCAAATGAGATTCTACTTTGAGGCAGAGGAGTTGTTTTGACTATTAATGCGTCTTTAGCCATTTTTTTATTTATTACTAAAAGCCGAATCTTAATTATTTCACATTATGTGATTTCCTTGAAAGTTATTTTTTTGATAAAGTAAAAAAAATAGTCAATCTATTTATAAAAATCATTTTAAAGTGTGAGACAATCTTCGTTTTTGCCTGATAGGCCATTAAAAGTTGCTGTTTTAGGATCTTCAGGTGCTGTCGGATCTGAATTACTCAAAATTCTTGAACAACGTGATTTCCCAATATCAGAATTGGTCTTGCTTTCATCCGAGCGTTCAGAAGGAAAAAAAATTATTTGGAAAGGTGAAGAATTAGTTACAAAAAAAACAAGTAGGGATGAATTTCTGAATCTTGATTTAGTTTTAGCTTCGGCTGGTGGAAGTATTTCAAAAAAATGGTTGTCTACCATTATGGAACAAAATGCCTTATTAATAGATAATTCAAGTGCTTTCAGATTAGATAAGAATGTACCTCTAATAGTTCCTGAAGTTAATGCTAGTGAAGCACTTAATCATAATGGGGTAATAGCTAATCCAAACTGCACTACAATTTTGTTGACATTAGTTTTAGCTCCATTAAATAAACTTTCGACTATTCAAAGAGTTGTTGTCTCAACATATCAATCTGTAAGTGGTGCTGGCCAATTAGCGATGGAGGAACTAAAATTTTTAACTGAAAAATATCTTCATGGTAATCCTCAAAAAAGTGAAGTTTTGCCATATTCACTGGCTTTTAATTTGTTTTTACATAATTCACCAATGCTTGCAAATAATTACTGCGAAGAAGAGATGAAAATGGTTAATGAGACAAGGAAAATATTAAATATTGCTGATTTAAAGATATCTGCTACATGTGTTCGAGTTCCAGTACTAAGAGCGCATTCTGAATCGATCAATATTGCATTTGCCGGAGTAGTTGAGCCTAAAGATGCTCTTGAAGAATTAAAAAAATCTCCTGGAATTGAAATTATTGAAGATTACAAAAATAATAGATTTCCTATGCCAAATGACGTTATGGGAAGGGATAATGTTGCTGTTGGCAGGCTAAGAACTGATATAAGCCAGCCTAATGGATTAGAATTATGGTTATGTGGAGATCAAATAAGAAAAGGCGCAGCTCTTAATGCTGTTCAGATAGCTGAGTTATTAATTCCAAAAAAATGATTCCAGACAAAACTGAGTGTAATAACCCACTATTTGGAAAAATATTGACTGCAATGGTTACTCCATTTACTGAAAATGGAAATGTAGATTATGAACTGGCTATAAAACTCTCAAATTATCTTTTTGAGAACGGTTCTGATGGAATAGTTTTATGTGGTACTACTGGAGAATCGCCGACTCTCTCATGGACTGAACAGCATGATTTATTTATTGCGGTAAAAGGATCTTTGCATCCAAGATGTAAAGTAATAGTTGGCACTGGTAGTAACTGTACAAGCGAGGCTGTGGAAGCTACAAAAAAAGCCTATGATTCAGGTGCCGACGGTGCTTTGGTCGTTGTTCCTTATTACAATAAGCCACCTCAAGAAGGACTTTATAAACATTTCAGTTCTATTGCTAATTCTGCAAAGGATTTGCCTCTAATGCTCTACAACATTCCAGGAAGGACAGGATGCAATTTATTACCTGATACTGTAAAGAAACTTATGGATTTCTCAAATATACTCAGTATTAAAGCCGCAAGCGGTAGAATAGACGAAGTAACAGAACTAAGAGCTATTTGTGGCTCCGAACTATCTGTATATAGTGGCGATGATTCGTTGTTGCTCCCAATGTTATCTGTAGGTGCTGTAGGAGTAGTAAGTGTTGCAAGTCATTTGGTTGGATTGCAATTGAAAGAGATGATTCATTCTTTTCAAAGTGGAGAGGTTTCCCATGCGCTTGCTATTCACGAAAAACTTCAGCCTCTTTTCAAAGCGCTCTTTATGACTACTAATCCAATCCCAATTAAGGCTGCTTTGGAGCTATCTGGATGGAATGTAGGTAATCCTAGAAGTCCTTTGTCACCATTAAGCAATGACATGAAAAAACAACTATCTTTTATCCTGAAATCCCTATAATAGGGATTATATTTAACTTGATAATTAAATTTAAATAAACCTTATTTGATTACAAGCAGGCCTTCATAAATTTCAAAATTATGCAATCAAGTACAAATTCAACTGTAAATAGATCTACTAATGATTCATCTAGATCTAAAGGTAATACGCCGGCTCTACGCGTAATACCTCTTGGAGGACTACATGAAATAGGAAAAAACACTTGTGTTTTTGAATATGGTGATGAATTAATGCTTGTTGATGCTGGCTTAGCTTTCCCATCTGATGGTATGCATGGCGTAAACGTTGTTATGCCAGATACAACTTTTTTAAAAGAAAATCAAAGAAGAATAAAGGGAATGATTGTCACTCACGGTCATGAAGATCATATTGGAGGTATTTCTCATCATCTAAAGCATTTTAATATTCCGATTATTTATGGCCCAAGACTAGCAATGTCAATGCTAAGAGGAAAAATGGAGGAAGCAGGGGTATCTGATAGAACAACTATACAGACAGTAAATCCAAGAGATGTTGTAAAAGTTGGACAACATTTTTCTGTTGAATTTATTCGTAATACCCATTCTATTTGCGATAGTTTTTCTTTAGCAGTTACAACACCTGTTGGCACAATTATTTTCACAGGAGATTTTAAGTTTGACCATATGCCAGTAGATGGAGAACAATTTGATATTGAAAGAATGGTGCATTATGGAGAGAAGGGCGTTTTATGCATGTTCAGTGATTCGACTAATGCCGAAGTCCCAGGGTTTTGTCCTTCTGAGAAGACTATCTATCCCTCTTTAGAAAAACATATTGCTGAGGCAAAAGAACGAGTTATCCTTACCACTTTTGCTAGTTCTGTTCATAGAGTGACAATGATCTTAGAGTTGGCCATGAAACATGGAAGAAAGGTCGGTTTGTTAGGTAGATCGATGATAAATGTTATTGCTAAGGCGAGAGATATTGGTTATATGAAATGCCCAGATGATTTGTTTGTTCCTATCAAGCAAATTAGAGATTTACCAGACAGAGAGACCCTATTATTAATGACTGGAAGTCAAGGAGAACCACTAGCAGCGTTAAGTAGAATATCTCGTGGTGAACATCAGCATGTTCGTCTTAAGACTACTGATACTGTAATATTTTCAGCCAGTCCAATTCCTGGTAATACTATTTCTGTTGTTAATACAATAGATAGATTAATGAAACTCGGAGCAAAGGTTGTTTATGGAAAGGGTGAAAATATTCATGTTTCTGGTCATGGTTTTCAAGAAGATCAAAAGTTAATGTTGGCACTTGCAAAACCTAAGTTCTTTGTTCCTGTTCATGGAGAACATAGAATGCTTGTTTGTCATGGGAAGAGTGCACAAACTATGGGGGTTCCAAAGGACAATATTTTAATTATTGAAAATGGAGATGTAGTTGAGTTAACACCTAATTCTATTCAAAAGGGTGATCCTGTAAAAGCTGGTGTTGAACTGCT
The DNA here is from genome assembly GCA_902574955.1 of uncultured Synechococcaceae cyanobacterium. Classification (GTDB taxonomy): domain Bacteria; phylum Cyanobacteriota; class Cyanobacteriia; order PCC-6307; family Cyanobiaceae; genus Prochlorococcus_A. The sequence continues at coordinate 10,396 of CACGPQ010000013.1, read as the reverse complement.
GGATAACTCACGAAATGGGATAGTAGATGCTCGAGTATTAAAGGAAAGGCAGCAATTAGCTGGGGATGGTGTAGTAACTGTTTTAGCTCCCATTAGTACTGATGGGAAGATGGTTGCTCCTCCCAGAGTGAATTTAAGAGGAGTTGTTACTACTGCAGAGCCAAGAAAAATGTCTATGTGGACAGAACGAGAAATAAGCTGGGTCTTAGAAAATAGATGGAAACAATTATCCAGACAAACTGGGCCGAATAATTTTGAAGTAGATTGGATTGGTGTACAAAGAGAAATTGAAAATGGTTTATCGAGAAGAATGAGAAGAGAATTACAAGTTGAACCACTTATTTTGTGTTTAGTTCAACCTGCTCCAAGTGGAACTCGTGCTTATATTCCAAAGATTACTGAAGAGAAAAATTTTTCCAATAGAAATAGAAATAATAATTTCCATAAGAAATCAAACAATAATCATCCGAATAGTTCAAATAACCCACAAAATATCCAAAAAAGTTCAAAAGTTTCGCAGAATCCATCAGCTGAGACTACTACAGATGATTCATTTGAAGGTAGAACAAGAAGAAGAAGATCTGCTGTTACATCCTAACTTTGTTCAAAATTTATATAGTTTTTATTCCAAACAATTTTTAAAAACTCTTGCAAGTAAATTTGACCTTTATTTTTTTCATAAATTGAAGTTGCTAATTTTGTCAGATTTTTAGAACTAAATTGCTTTGCAGATATTTCTTTTAAAAATCTATTTAAGATTGTGCATCTCGCTTCAATACACATACTATTTAAGAGATTCCTATTGATACCTCTTAAATCTTTACAATATAGGTATGCCAGTTCACTAAGATCATTACGTTCATTATTGTAGTTGCTGATTTTTTGGGAAAAATTATTTATCCTTTCAGAACACCCAGGATAGATAAATTCTAAGGTAGGTATAATTTTTTTTCTTACTAAATTTCTTTTTAATTTAAGATCTGAATTTGTAGGGTCTTCCCAGACTGGGATCTTCATATAATTACAAAATTGTTTTGTATCTTCCCTACTGAAAATTAATATTGGTCTTATTAAAAAAATTTGATTTTCTATTATTCTTTTGGTCTCAATATTACTCAGACCGGCAAAATTACTCCCTCTAGATAAATTGAGGATAAATGTTTCTGCATTATCACTACTCGTGTGACCAGTTAACAAATAAATATTATCTTTTTGCTGTTTTTTATTTAATAAAGTTTTGGCTCTTTCACATAATTTTTTATATCTCCATTCTCGTGCTTTTTCTTCTGAAGAAATACTTTCTTTATTAGCTTGATCAATAGAGAATGAAATATTTTTATCTTCGCAATAACTTTTTAATTCAAGAGCATATATTGAGGATTTTTCGTGCCACTGATGATCACCATGCCAAACACTAATAGACCAATTATGTAGTTTTTTGAGGTCATTAATCAGGGTTAATAAGGCCATTGAGTCTTGCCCCCCGGAAACACTTATTAAAATATTGGATCCTTTGGGAATTAATATTTTTTTTGTAAGAATCTCCTTATGAAGCTGATGATGCCATGATGACCAATTTTTCTGAGTTAATTTTTTATCAGTCATTTTGTGTTGCTCAGATAATATTTTTTAAAAAATGCACTGTTTTACTAAAACAATGTCACAATCGGGTAATAAATTCATTAAGTAAATGAGTCTGATTAATCTTTTGCCACAAAAAATCAAAGAAGAGTTAAGAAGCAAATCTTTACTCAAAGTTATTTCAGGATTGAATAATTTCGATGTTAAATCTGTGAAAAAAATTGTTGAGGCTGCTTCATTAGGAGGTGCAGATCTTGTCGATATTGCTTGTAAACCTGAACTAGTTGATTTAGTACTTAAGAATTCGACACTACCCGTTTGTATTAGTTCAGTAGTGCCACGATCTTTTCAAGATTCTGTAAAAGCAGGAGCATCATTAATTGAGATAGGAAATTACGATACTTTTTATGAAAAAGGCATTAATTTTTCAGATAAAAAAGTTTTAAACATTACTAAGGAGACGAGGGATTTATTGCCTAATGTTCCTTTATCAGTAACTGTTCCTCATACTATGCCTATTGATAAACAAGTTGATCTTGCTGTAAGGCTAGTGGAAGAAGGTGTTGATATTATCCAAACAGAAGGTGGCACCAGTTCTACGCCTTACTCTCCAGGAATTCAAGGCTTTTTTGAAAAATCAGTACCAACTCTTGCAGCTACTTATGCTATTCATCAAGAATTTAAGAAACAATCTCTGAATATACCAATCATGAGTGCCTCTGGATTAAGCCAAGTAACTTGTCCACTAGCAATATCCTCTGGAGCCTCAGCAGTTGGCGTTGGATCAGTAGTTAATAAATTAGATGATTTAATATCAATGATTGCTGTTGTTAGGAGCTTAAAAGAATCTTTGAAAAATTCAATAATTGGAGAAAAAATTTCTTAGTATAGCAATACTCTTTTGCTACTAGCTTGATGAATAACTATAAGCTTCAAGCTCCTTACGAACCGAATGGAGATCAACCAGAAGCTATTAAAAAATTAGTTAAAGGCGTTAATACTGGTAAAGAGTTTCAGACTCTTTTAGGAGCTACTGGAACTGGTAAAACATTTACCATTGCGAATGTAATTCAACAAACAGGAAGACCAGCACTTGTTTTAGCCCATAACAAAACATTAGCTGCACAACTATGTAATGAATTAAGAGAATTTTTTCCAAAAAATGCAGTTGAGTATTTCATTTCCTACTACGATTATTATCAACCTGAAGCTTATGTACCTGTAAGTGATACTTACATAGCCAAAACGGCTTCAATTAATGAGGAAATAGATATGCTTAGGCATTCTGCAACACGCTCATTATTTGAAAGAAAAGATGTAATTGTTGTTGCCTCAATAAGTTGTATTTACGGTCTTGGTATACCAAGTGAGTATTTAAAAGCTGCAGTTAAATTTGAAGTAGGAAAATCAATAAATCTACGTTCTTCTTTGAGGTCTCTCGTTGAAAATCAATATACTAGAAATGATATTGAAATTACTAGAGGTAGATTCAGAATCAAAGGTGATGTTTTAGAAATCGGTCCAGCTTATGAGGATAGATTAATAAGAATCGAATTATTTGGTGATGAAGTCGAAGCTATTAGATATGTTGATCCTACGACAGGAGAAATACTTGAAAGTTTGGAGCAAGTTAGCGTTTACCCAGCGAAGCATTTTGTGACCCCAAAAGAAAGACTTGAAAGTGCAATAAGTGCAATTAGAAGTGAATTAAAAACTCAATTAGATAAATTTACATACGAAGGAAAATTATTAGAGGCTCAACGTCTAGAACAACGCACAAAATATGATTTAGAAATGCTTAAAGAGGTTGGTTATTGTAATGGAGTTGAGAATTATGCTCGTCATTTATCAGGAAGGGAGGAAGGTTCGCCGCCAGAATGCTTAATAGATTACTTCCCTAAAGATTGGTTGTTGGTAGTTGATGAGAGTCATGTAACATGTCCTCAACTTCATGCGATGTACAACGGTGATCAATCTAGAAAAAAAGTTTTAATAGATCATGGTTTTAGATTGCCCAGTGCTGCAGATAATAGACCTTTAAAATGTGAAGAGTTTTGGGAAAAATCAAAACAGACATTATTCATAAGTGCAACTCCCGGTCAATGGGAATTAGATCAATGTGATGGTGAATTTATTGAGCAAGTTATAAGACCAACTGGGGTACTAGATCCTGTAATTGATGTAAGACCCAGTGAGGGCCAAATAGAAGATCTGTTATCTGAGATAAGAATTAGAGCTGAAAAGAATCAACGAGTGCTAGTGACAACACTTACTAAGAGAATGGCTGAAGATCTAACTGATTTTTTATCTGAAAATAAAGTAAGAGTTAGATATTTGCATTCTGAAATACATTCAATTGAAAGAATTGAAATTATCCAAGACCTTAGAATAGGCGAATATGATGTTTTGGTAGGAGTTAATTTATTAAGAGAGGGACTAGATCTTCCTGAAGTATCCTTAGTCGCCATTTTAGATGCTGATAAAGAAGGTTTTCTCAGGGCAGAAAGATCATTGATTCAAACAATAGGAAGAGCTGCAAGGCATGTTGAAGGTGTTGCCTTGCTTTATGCAGATAACTTCACAGATTCAATGAAAAGAGCAATATCTGAAACTGAAAGAAGAAGAACTATTCAAAAAAAATATAATCAGGTCAATGGTATTACTCCAAAACCTGCAGGTAAAAAAATAGAAAATTCAATATTATCTTTTCTAGAACTTTCCAGAAAATTAGATGCTGGTGGTTTATCTAAAGATTTAATAAATATAGTTAATAACAAAACTGACGTAATTCTCAATTCCAGCGATCATCAATGTTTGCTCGAAGAATTGCCTGACTTAATAGAAAAGTTAGAAATTAAAATGAAAGATGCTGCAAAAGAGTTAAATTTTGAAGAAGCAGCAAATTTGAGGGATAGAATCAAAAAATTAAGACAAAAATTGGCAAGAAATAACTAAAAAGAACTTATTTCTCTAATTCGAAATGATTATGAATCGCATTAACTGCTTTGTCACAATCTTTTTCTAAGACAATACATGAGGTCCTAATTTCACTAGTGGCAATCATTTCAATATTGATATTATGGTTAGCCAGTGCTCTAAATATTTTTCCAGCCGTTCCAACCTTAAATGCCATGCCTGCTCCTACAGTACTTACTTTGGCTATCGCAGGGCCATCTTCAATGTATGAGCCGGGTAATTTCTTTGTTAAGGACTCAAAGACTAAGTTAGCTTTTTCTCTATCCTGCTTATTCATTGTAAGACTAATATCCTTAGTTTTTAAAGAGGAAATTCTTTCAGACTGCACGATCGTATCGAAAAGTAAATTATTTTCAGCTAATGCTAAACATATCGATGCTGCTACACCTGGACGATCAGGTAGTTTGCGAAAACTTACTTGAACTTGGTTTTTATCTAATGCAATTCCTCTCACTTCAGGTTGATCTTGTTTTGCCTTAATAGGATTAACAAATATTTGCTTATCAGATAACTTAAATTTCTCAGCAACAAATCTAATAGCTTTTGGAATATTATTAATTTCAATTACGCAGCTGACTTTAATTTCACTAGTAGCTATTAACCTGACATTAATATTCGCTTGAGATAAAGTATCAAATAAATCAGCTGAAACACTTGGTCTGCCCATAATGCCGGCTCCTTGAATACTCAATTTAGTCATGTTTGTTTTTAGATTGTATTCTCCTCCTAATTGACTTGTTATAAGTTCACATTGTTCTGCAGTTTTTTTAATTTCAAATTCACTAACAGTAAATGTAATATCGTTATTATTTCCATCATTTGTCGCTTGTATGATTAAATCTACATTAATACTTGCTTCTGATAGTTTTTCAAATATTTGTGCAGCAATCCCTGGCCTATCAGGAATATTTGAGAGACTGAATACTGCTTGGTTGTCTAATACTTCAAGACTATTGACTGTTTTTGTTAATTCTAAGCTTCCTCTTTTGAGAGGGAGGGGTTGGATTTGACTTTCTAGGAGAGTCCCACTCGAGTTACTTTGGCTGGATTTGACACATAATTTAATGCCATAATTGCGAGCAATTTCTACTGCTCTTGGATGCAGAACTGAAGCACCTACGCTTGCAAGTTCAAGCATTTCCTCACAGCTAATTTCATCTAATAGTTTTGCATTAGGAACAATTCTTGGATCAGTAGTTAAAACCCCTGGAACGTCTGTATAAATTTCGCAAGTCTCAGCTCCTAAAGCTGTTGATAAAGCTACCGCTGATGTATCTGAACCACCTCTACCTAAAGTTGTAATTTCCATTGATCCAGTGTGGCTTAATGTTGTTCCTTGAAATCCAGCGACTACCACTACAAAACCTTGATTAATATAATTTTGGATTCTTTCTGTTTTAATATCTAGAATTCTTGCTTTCCCATGTATTGATTCAGTAATAATTCCTACCTGGCTTCCAGTCAATGAAATTGCAGGTATTCCGTATTCGTCTAATGCCATTGAGAGTAGAGCTATGGTTACTTGCTCTCCGGTTGAGAGAAGCATATCTAATTCTCTTCGATTAGGATTTTTACTTATTGATTTCGCTAAACAATTTAAATCATCTGTAGTTTTCCCCATTGCAGAGACTACGACGACAATTTCATTTCCTGCTTCTTTACTTTGACAAATACTACTTGCAATATTTTGAATTTTTTTAATATCACCGACAGAAGTACCGCCAAATTTTTTTACTAGTAAAGCCATATTTAAATAATAATGTAAATTCGTAAACTTAAAATTTGGTTAACTTAAATTAATTAAATTCTCGGTAAAAACATTTACAGGATTATTACCTTTTTTTAGTAATGATTCAATATCTAATAAGTTACTCAGTAAATTAATTAAATATTCTTGCGATATATTTGTTACTTTTTTTCGAATAAAAAAAATTCTTTTTGGATTAGAAATGCCTGCAAGACTACGAATCTTTTCTTCATTATGGTTTCCTGAATTAACTGCTAATTTTATAATGGTATGAATTCTTATTTGACTAATTAAACCTGCATTTAGTCTTAAAGCAGGTTCTCCTTTCTGTAAGGAATAATTTATTTCAATAAGGCTTTCATTGATATTTTTTTGTAAGAGAAGATCAATGATTTTGAAAATGTTGGATTGATGATCACTAAATATTTTTTTTACATCATTACTTTTTAAAAAAAGTTGTGAATTCGAATCACTTGATACTGCAGAGAGGTATGTTTTTGCTTTGGCTAATTCATTTATTAGTTTAAAGCTGTCATTACCAACTGAATCAATAATTAATTCAGCTGCATTTTTATCAATTTTGATATTCATTTCATTTGCTGCATCTTCTAAAAATCTTTTTTGTCCCTCATAGTCCCAGATCTCTGGTAAAGAAAATGACTTTTCTTTAGCTAAATTATTTTTGATAAGTTTTTGTAAAAATTTAGTACTCTTTAGTCTTGAGTCTGGTTTTTTTGTATTTTGCAAAATGAAATAAGTATTTTGAGGTATATTTTCATGAATTTTTTCAAATTTAGTACTTAGATCTTCATTTTTGGCAGTAAAAATGGGATTATTTTTCAATGTAACTATTCTGTATCCATTTCCAAAAGGAGGTGTAAGAACTTCATCAAAAGCTTTATTGACTTGTTCATCATCATCTCCATTTAAATTAGTTACGTTTATTTCTTTCCATTCTTTAGATACTTCCTTATCAATTAATTTTTGAATAAATGTATTTTGAGCATTTAGATCATTACCCCATAATATTTGTATTGGCATAATAGCTCAATAAAAACCATATATTAACTATGATTACTTCTAACACAAATTAAATTTAATGGTAATAGATCATCCAATTTTTTTGGAAAGCATCAGATTCATAAGATCTCGTTTAGTAGCCAATGATCTAAATTATTTGGAAAAAAAAGTTTTAGAGAGATTAGTCCATACTTCAGGAGATTTTACAGTTCAAAATCTTGTAAATTTTAGTGAAGGTGCTTGTGAAAAGGGTCTTCAGGCACTGAAAAATGGTGCTCCTATTTTAACTGATACCGATATGGCAGCAGCAGCAATAAAATCCATGGCAGAAAATACCACTAGGAACAAAGTATTCACTGCTAGAATGTGGTTTGGAAAAAATAATCATACAAACTTAACTAAAACTGCATATGGTTTAAGTGAAGGTTGGAAGGAGTTATCCGCTATAAATTCTGAAAGCAAATCTCCTATTGTAGTTATTGGCAGTTCGCCTACAGCGTTAACTTATTTAATTGATATTTTAGAAAATGCAAAAGATTTACCTAGTTTAATTATCGGAATGCCTGTTGGATTTATTGGAGTAGAGAATAGCAAAAACAAACTGATTTCCACCGATCTTCCTAGAATTGTTTTGAATTCAACTAGAGGAGGTGCTGCTATGGCAGCTGCTGCGGTTAACGCTTTATTGAGGGAAACAATTTAAAAAGTATTTATTTTATAAAAATGTCAAAAATCTACTTAATATCATAATTTAATTTGTTATTTTCTTCCAAAGAATATAAAACTGATTTTGCTTTTTCTATAACTTCTTTTGGAACTCCCGCTAATTTAGCTGCTTCAATGCCATAGCTTTTGTTTGAGCCCCCTTTAACAATCCTGTGGGTAAAGATTAGCTGATCGTTATTTTGTTCTACTAAAACTTGAAAATTTTGTATATTCTTATTTGAATTTTTTAAATAATTCAGCTCATGATAGTGCGTAGCAAAAATAGTATTACATTGAATTTTTTTTGCAAGATATTCACTTACTGACCAAGCTATTGAAAGTCCATCAAAAGTAGATGTTCCTCTGCCTATCTCATCAAGTAAAACTAGTGAGCTAGAAGTTGCCTGATTTAGAATTGATGCAGTTTCAGACATTTCTACCATAAATGTTGATTGTCCAGATGATTGATCATCAACTGCCCCAATTCTTGTGAAAATCCTATCTGCAATCTTGATTTCAGCATTATTAGCAGGAACAAAGCTACCAATTTGTGTGAGAATTTGTATTAAACCAAGTTGTCTTATAAAGCAACTTTTTCCGCTTGCATTGGGACCAGTTAATATAATTAATTTCTGATTATCCTCAAAAGAGATATCGTTTGCTACAAACTTTTTATCACTTAACAATTGCTCTACAATTGGATTTCTTCCTGCGATAATTTTTGTACTATTTTTTGTCATTGAATCATTTATTGGTATTAATGAAGGTTTTATAAAATTGTTTTCTACTGCAGTAATTGATAAACCAAGTAGTGCATCAAGAGATGCTATGGATTTTGCGATTGATCTTATTTGTTTTGTTTTTTCAGCAACTATATTTCTTAATTCGCAGAAAATATCATATTCTTTTAATGAAGCTCTACTTTTTATTTGGAAAATCTTATTTTCTTTATTTTTAATTTCTGAAGTAATATACCTTTCTTCATTAGTAAGTGTTTGCCTTTTGATCCAATGTTGTGGAGCTAAATTAACTTTTGACTTATTTATAGAAATGTAATATCCAAAATTTTTATGAAATTGAATTTTTAGGTTTGAAATTTTGCTAATTTTCCTTTCCTTTAATTCCTCTTTATTTAGCCACTCAGAGTAATCATCCATTAAATTGCGTAAACCATCTAATATATTGTCAACACCATCGTGGATCATGCCTCCTTCACTAATATTTAAAGGAGGATTTTCTACTAGTTTAAAACTTATAGTATCAGCTAATTCTAAGAGTCTTTTATCAATATTTTTTAATTGATCAGTCCAATCTGGGAGATCATATTTAAATAATTCAATTATGGATTTTAGTCTAGGCAATTTTTTTAAACCTTCAGCTATTGCAATTAAGTCTCTGGGACTTGCATGACCTGCACAAGCTCTACCTGCCAGTCTTTCTAAATCCCCCATTGCTCTAAGTAAATTTTGAGTATCTGTACGTAATTTTTTAGATTCAAGAAAGTTTGTAATTATATTTTGTCTTTTATAAATTTCATTAACGTTTAATAGTGGTGAATCTATCCACCTTCTTAAACACCTTGCACCCATACAAGTATAAGTTCTATCAATACTCCACATTAGCGAACCTACATAATTGTTTTCTCGTTGTGTATTTTTGATTTCTAAGTTTTTTTGAGTTTGATAATCAATAATTAATTTGTTGTGACCATATTGGATTTGTGGAAAGTCTAATGAGATTTTTAAAGAAGAATCTTTATCTAAATTTGAAGGATTAATTTTTTCTAAATAATTTAATAAACCTCCAAGTGATCTAGTTGCATTGTTTAAATTTTTAAGTCCTATTCCCTCTAGGTTTGCAATTTGGAAATAATTTTTTATTAGATAATTTGCTTCATTAATTCCAAAATTAGTCTCTTGAGAAACAGTATATGTAATTTGACTATTTCCTTTAATTAATAAATTTCTTACTGCATTGCTTCCTACAATAATTTCTGAAGAATCTAATTTAATAATTTCATCAAATAGTTTTGACAGAGATTGGCCTTCTAAAGTTATTAATTCTCCTGTACTTACATCAGCTTTTGATATACCCCATTCATAAGATTCATCTGAGTTTTTTTCTGATAAGTAAATAGCAGTAATCCAATTATTTTTCTTTGCTATCAACATCCCCTCTTCAATTACAGTTCCAGGAGTAATTATTCTTGTTATTCCTCTTTTAATTGGAGTCCCATAATTTCCAGAACTTTTTTCTAATTGATCGCATATAACCACAGAATAATTTTTTTTAATTAAATCAGCACAGTATCTCTCCATTGCATGATGGGGAACCCCTGCCATAGGGATCTTACCAATCTCTTTGCCA
>CACGPQ010000012.1 GCA_902574955.1 uncultured Synechococcaceae cyanobacterium | reverse complement strand
AGAAATTAGAAATGTTGCAATTATTGCTCACGTAGATCATGGGAAGACAACTCTTGTAGATGCATTGTTATCTCAATCAGGAATATTTAGAGACAATGAAGTTATCCCTACATGCGTAATGGATTCGAATGATCTTGAAAGAGAGAGGGGGATAACAATACTCTCAAAAAATACAGCTGTTAGCTACAAAGACACCAGAATCAATATTATAGATACACCAGGGCATGCAGATTTTGGAGGAGAAGTAGAGAGGGTTTTGGGAATGGTTGATGGTTGTTTGCTTATTGTTGATGCAAATGAGGGGCCGATGCCTCAAACAAGGTTTGTTTTAAAAAAAGCATTAGAGAAAGGACTTAGGCCTATAGTTTTTGTAAATAAAATTGATAGACCAAGAGTAGTACCAGAAATAGCAATTGATAAGGTACTGGACCTGTTCTTAGAATTAGGAGCTGATGATGATCAATGTGATTTCCCTTATCTTTTTGGAAGCGGCCTATCTGGTTTCGCAAAAGAAGAGATGGAATCTAATAGCGACAATATGATGCCTCTTTTTGAGGCTATAATAAGACATGTTCCACCTCCAGTAGGTGATGCAAATAAGCCTCTTCAGCTACAAATAACTACTTTGGACTATTCTGATTTCTTGGGCAGAATAGTAATTGGGAAAATTCATAATGGAACTATAAAAAATGGTCAACAAGCTAGTTTAATCAAAGAAAATGGTAAAACTATTAAAGGAAAGGTCAGTAAGCTACTTGGATTTGAAGGATTACAAAGGATTGATATAAATGAAGCATTTGCAGGAGATATTGTTGCCGTTTCTGGTTTCGATGACGTCAATATCGGTGAGACCATAGCATGTCCAGATTCGCCCCATCCACTTCCATTAATCAAAGTAGATGAACCCACTTTAAATATGACTTTTGTTGTTAATGATTCTCCATTCGCAGGTAAAGAGGGGAAATTTGTTACTAGTAGACAATTAAAAAATAGATTGGAAAGGGAACTTTTAACAAATGTTGCGCTAAGGGTCGAAGAAACTGATTCTCCTGATAGGTTTTCAGTGTCAGGAAGAGGAGAATTACATTTAGGTATTTTGATTGAAACTATGAGAAGAGAAGGGTTCGAGTTTCAAATCTCACAACCTCAAGTAATTTTTAGAGAAATTGATAATGTTGAATGTGAGCCTATAGAGACTTTGGTCCTAGACGTGCCTGAAGTATCCGTTGGTTCTTGTATAGAAAAACTTGGATCGAGAAAGGCAGAGATGAAAAATATGCAGACAAGTTCAGATGGCAGAACTCAATTAGAGTTTCTTGTACCATCAAGAGGACTTATTGGATTTCGTGGTGAATTTGTTCGAATAACAAGAGGGGAAGGTATCATGAGTCATTCATTTTATGAATATAAACCTAAAACAGGAGATTTTGAAACTAGAAGAAATGGAGTCCTTATAGCTTTTGAGGAAGGTGTGGCCACATTTTATGCATTAAAGAATGCTGAAGATAGGGGAGTCTATTTCATTAAACCTGGAGTTAAAGTTTATAAGGGAATGATAATTGGAGAGAATAATCGACCTCAAGATCTTGAGTTAAATATATGTAAAACTAAGCAGTTGACTAATATGAGGTCTGCAGGGGCAGAAGAACTTGATACTTTGCAGTCTCCTGTTGATATTACCCTTGAAAGAGCACTCGAATATATTGGTCCAGATGAAATGCTAGAGGTAACACCGGATTCAATAAGAATGAGAAAAATAAATAAAAAGAAAAGAAATTAAAAATTAGTTTCATGCACGAAGATAGTACAAAAAGTTTTAAAGATTCTCTTTTTACGGCTTTAAATCTTTTTAACAATCATGAATGGTATGAGGCTCATGATGCTTTTGAAGAAATATGGAATTCCGTTGATGGTGACGAACGACAAGTTATCCAGGGAATTTTACAGGTATCTGTTTCACAGTTTCACTTAAGTAAGGGTAATTTAAATGGAGCTACTATCCTGCTTGGAGAAGGTTTAGGTAGAATAAAAACTAGAACTACGATTAATTTAGGAATTGATCTTGAATCATTCTGCCAATGTTTGGAGGATTTATTAAGGAAATTACAATATAAAGAGCTATTAAGTGAGAACGATAAGCCTTTTTTGAAACTTCTTTGATAAATATGAGTATATCTTTATCTTAAATGAAATTATTATTTTCTATCCTATTTTTTTTTCAAGAAAACAAGAAAAGTAATCGATCTAAAGAAAAATGAACCTAAAGATTCATAATGTATCCCTTTCAATTAAAGGCAGATTAATCGTAAATGATGTTTCCATAACTGTTAATCCAGGGGAAGTTGTAGGTTTGATGGGGCCTAATGGTGCTGGGAAAACTACAACTTTTAATCTTGCAGTTGGGAATATAAAACCAGATAAAGGTGAAATTTTAATGAATGGGAAAAATATAACCAATCTTCCTCTACCAATTAGATCAAGACTTGGGTTAGGGTACTTAACTCAGGAAGCGAGTATATTTAGAGACCTCACTGTTAAGGATAATATAGATTTGGCTTTACAAAATTCTTCTTATAGTAGAGCAGCGATAAGAAATAGAAGAGAACAATTAATTAATGAATTTAATTTGAATAACTTTGTAGATAATTATGGGTATCAACTTTCAGGAGGAGAGAGGAGGAGGTGTGAAATAGCTAGAGCTCTCACTGTAGGCAGAAAAGGACCTAAATATTTGTTATTAGACGAACCTTTTGCTGGGATCGATCCTCTAGCTGTTAATGATCTAAAGAAACTAATTCTTAAATTAAGTAGTGATGGGGTGGGGATTCTCATTACAGATCATAATGTGAGGGAAACCCTTCTAATTACTAACAAATCATATGTATTAAGTGAAGGAAAAATTTTAGCTAACGGTTCATCAAGTGAATTGGCTGATAATCCCATAGTCAAGAAGTATTATCTAGGAGATAATTTCAAACTTTGAAATGCTTTTTTAAAAAAAAATTTAAACTTTATTATTAAAGATTTGCTCATATAAGAATGATTTTAATTATTATTTGTTTGTCATTGAATATTAAAACTTGAGAAATTTCTAGATATGACACTAGATTATTTTTTTAAAAATTTAATATATGAACCGGTTTCAGTTTTAGGTCTTTTAGTTTTTTATTTTTTATTAATTAACTTACCAATTTCTTTGGGTGCAGTTTTTAAAAAAAAGTCTTCTTCTGCTGTAAGACTTATTACGATTTTAGTGAACTTATTAATAACATTACAATTACTTTTTAGGTGGTCAATTTCTGGGCACTTTCCTATTAGCAATTTGTATGAATCTCTTTATTTTCTTACTTGGGGTATCACATTAGGTCAGCTATTGATTGAAAGAGAATACCAAGCTCCAATAATTCCCTCAATTGCTATACCTATTGAGTTACTGACTGTGGCTTTTGCTTGTTTTGTTTTACCAGAGGATTTGAAATTATCATCCAACTTAGTTCCAGCTTTAAGGTCTAGTTGGTTAGTAATGCATGTTAGCGTCGTAATGCTTAGTTATGCAGCATTAATAATAGGTTCTTTACTTTCAATGTCCGTTCTGTTTATTAATAAAAATAAGCCCCTTCAAATCAGAAGTAGTTCTACAGGTATAGGAGGATTTAAACTTTCAAATAGCTATCCTGTAAATAATTTAGTTGAACCTATTGAATTTTCTCATTCAGAAGAATTAGATACATTAAGTTATCGTTCTATATTACTAGGTTTTGTTCTTTTGACTCTCGGTTTAATTTCAGGTGCAGTTTGGGCTAATGAGGCTTGGGGCACATGGTGGAGTTGGGATCCAAAAGAAACATGGGCATTTATCTCATGGTTGTTTTATGCAGCTTATCTGCATATGAGAATAAGCAAGGGTTGGCAAGGACGCAAACCAGCATTATTAGCATCTACAGGCTTTTTAGTTGTTTTAGTTTGTTATTTAGGAGTTAATTTTTTAGGAATAGGTTTACACAGTTATGGATGGATATTTGGGTGATCAAGAAATCAACTACCTTATTGATTAAGGCTCTGAAAGAACATTCCCCTTTTGTGCTTCTTGTGCAACTTTTCTCAAGTCATCACATCCCTCTTTCAATGTTGGGTAAGCAAACATTCCACTACCTGCGATAAAACAATTGGCACCAGCATCTGCACATTGTGAAATAGTCCAATTTGCTTTTATCCCCCCATCAACTTCAATGTCTACATCTAAGTTATTTTCGATAATAAAGTTTCTTATTTCTCTGATTTTATTAAGCATCGTTGGTATATAAGCTTGTCCTCCAAAGCCTGGATTAACTGTCATAACCAAAACATGATCAACCATATCCATTATGTTTTTAATCATTTCAAAAGGAGTATGAGGGTTTAATGCAACAGAAGGAGATCCGCCTAAATCTCTTATCTTTCCGAGAACTCTATGTAAATGAATATTTGCTTCGGCATGAGCTATTACTACTCCTGGTTCACCATTCGCCCCTTTTGTAGCTTTTACATAAGATTCAAGCATGGTTTCACAGTTATATTGGCTCACCATTAATTGAGTTTCAAAAGGGACATTGCAATATTTCCGGCATGCAGCAATCATTTCAGGACCAAATGTAAGATTTGGCACGAAATTACCATCCATTACATCAAATTGAATTCTATCTACTCCAGCCTCCTCGAGCTCTTTCACACATGCCCCCATATTTGCCCAATCTGCTGGTAAAACTGAAGGAATTATTTGAATTGGTCTATTAGCACCAGTTAAATTTGCTTGATTTGACTCAGTCATTTAATTTTTAAAATATTTAATAAAGATACTATATTTAGTTGTTTATTCCTAATTTCAAGTCACGGCCTGATAAAGTAACAGCTGTAAAGAGTTAAAAAAAGCTTACTAGCATAATAATTCTCATAAAAAATGCCATTTTTTATGAGATCATACTCAAAACATTTTAGAAAATCCTCAAAATTTAATTGTGAATCAAACTTTAATTCAAGAAATTCTCGAAGTTGTCGAGCAAGCTGCAATTGCCTCAGCAAAACTAACAGGACTTGGTCAAAAAGATGAAGCTGATGCAGCAGCAGTCGAGGCAATGAGATTGCGAATGGGCAAAATTGAAATGAAAGGGAAAATTGTTATTGGAGAAGGTGAAAGAGATGAAGCACCTATGCTTTATATAGGTGAAGAGGTTGGTAGTGGAAGTGGTCCAGGGGTCGACTTTGCAGTAGATCCTTGTGAAGGAACTAATCTTTGTGCGAATAATCAAAGAGGATCTATGGCTGTATTAGCTGCCTCTGATACGGGTGGTCTTTTCAATGCTCCTGATTTTTACATGAACAAATTAGCAGCGCCTCCTGCGGCCAAAGGAAAAGTAGATATTAGAAATTCAGCTACTGAAAACTTGAAGATCCTAAGTGATTGCTTGGGTCTTTCTATTGATGAGCTTACTGTTGTTGTAATGGATAGAACTAGGCATAAAGATTTAATTAAAGAAATTCGAGGATGTGGTGCAAAAGTTCAACCGATTTCTGATGGGGATGTTCAAGCTGCGATTGCATGTGGTTTTGCAGGAACTGGAACACATTGTTTGATGGGTATAGGTGCAGCTCCAGAGGGTGTTATTTCAGCTGCTGCAATGAGAGCTCTAGGCGGACACTTTCAAGGACAACTAGTTTATGATCCAGCAATCGCTCAAACTTCTGAATGGGCTGATTATACAAAAGAAGGAAATATAAATCGTCTTAATGAAATGGGCATAACCGATATAGATAAAATCTATGAAGCTAATGAATTGGCATCGGGAGAAAATGTTGTTTTCGCTGGAAGTGGGATAACTGATGGATTACTATTTGACGGAGTTAAATTTGAAAGGGATTGTGTTAGAACAAGCAGTCTAGTTATTAGTACATTAGATAGTACTGCAAGGTTCACAAATACGGTCCATATAAAAGATGGTGCTAAGAGTATCAGTCTTTAAAAATTCATTGTTGATATTATGCATATTGTTGTCGTCGGACTGAGTCATCGCACGGCACCTGTTGAAGTGCGTGAGAAGTTAAGTATTCCTGACCAATCCATAACCGAATCATTGAAAGCATTAAAAGCTTTCTCTAATGTATTAGAGGTGTCAATCTTAAGTACTTGTAATAGGTTGGAGATATATGCACTAGTAAAGGATAAAAATACTGGAATTTCATCTATAAAAGAATTTATATCAGAATATTCTGGAATTATTTTTGAAGATTTAAATCCACATCTTTTTTGCTTTAGACAGGAAGAAGCTGTTTTGCATTTGATGAAAGTCTCGGCAGGACTCGATAGCCTCGTTTTAGGTGAAGGACAAATCCTTTCGCAGGTAAAAAAAATGATGAGATTAGGTCAAGAGAATCAATCTACTGGACCAATTCTTAATAGATTATTAACTCAATCAGTTAGTACAGGTAAAAAAGTAAGATCTGAAACAAATTTAGGAACTGGAGCCGTATCAATTAGTTCAGCAGCGGTAGAACTTGCTCAATTAAAAATTGGACAAGAAAAGGGTTTTGATACTCTAGTAAGTTTGGAATCAGAGAACGTTCTTGTTGTTGGCGCCGGACGAATGAGTAGGCTTTTAATAACTCATTTAAAATCAAAAGGATGTCATAAACTTATCCTTTTAAATAGAAATATTGATAGAGCATTAAATCTTGCTCAAGACTTCCCTGATTTAGAGATTGTTTGTAGAGGGTTAAACGAATTAGAAGAAAACATATCACTATCTTCAATTGTTTTCACCAGTACTGCTTCTGAAGAGCCAATTATTGATCTCGCAAAAATTGAAAAATTAAATTTGAGTAATAGACTTAAATTTATTGATATTGGTGTACCGAGAAATATATCTAATGATGTCAAACAACATAAATTTGTAAAATCATTTGATGTTGATGACTTACAAGAGGTCGTTTCAAGAAATCAAGAATTTAGACAGAAAATAGCAAAGGAAGCGGAATCTTTAGTAGAAGAAGAAAGAATCGTTTTTTTAGAATGGTGGGCAAGTTTAGAGGCTGTTCCAGTAATTAATAAACTTAGATCAGATTTGGAGTTAATTAGAAAAGAGGAATTGCAAAAAGCGCTTAGCAGGATGGGGCCAGATTTTTCGGCTAGAGAAAGAAAAGTTGTGGAAGCTCTGACTAAAGGAATTATTAATAAAATACTTCATACGCCTGTTACTAAGTTGAGAAGTCCACAATCAAGAGAAGAAAGACAAGTTTCTTTGAAAATTGTTGAAAAATTGTTTTCTTTGGTAGAAGAGGATAAAAATAACTAATTTTTCTCGATTTATATTAAGTTTTTCTAGTGATTTATCGAAATACCTTTGTAAACTGACCATTAGTATTTCTAAATATACCCATAATCAGTTACTTTAAATAGTTGTATCTCTACCTCCATTAGATTGAATGAAGCGTGTGTTGGCCATAATCCTCGGAGGAGGAAAAGGTTCTAGACTTTACCCTTTAACAAAAATGAGGGCTAAACCTGCTGTACCGTTGGCAGGTAAGTATCGTTTAATAGATATCCCAATTAGTAATTGTATAAATTCAAGCATTGAAAAAATGTACGTATTGACCCAGTTCAATAGTGCATCTCTAAATAGACATATAGGAAGAACCTATAATTTAAATGGCCCTTTTGGTCAAGGATTTGTTGAGGTTTTAGCCGCACAGCAGACTCCTGATAGTCCTAAGTGGTTTGAAGGTACTGCTGATGCTGTAAGAAAATACCAATGGTTATTTCAAGAATGGGATGTTGATGAATATTTAATATTGTCAGGGGATCAACTGTACAGAATGGACTACAGTTTATTTGTTCAACATCATAGAGATAATGGTGCTGATTTAACAGTTGCAGCTTTGCCTGTTGATGAAGCTCAAGCAGAGGGTTTTGGCCTCATGAGAACAGACGATTTAGGAAATATAAAAGAATTTAGTGAAAAGCCAACTGGAGAGAAGTTGAAGGCAATGGCAGTAGATACTTCAAAATTTGGATTAAGTAAAGAGTCAGCTGCAGAAAAACCTTATCTAGCCTCTATGGGTATTTACGTTTTTAGCAGAAATACTCTTTTCGATCTTCTAAATAAATTTCCTAATTATACGGATTTTGGCAAGGACATAATTCCAGAAGCCCTCAATAGAGGCGATACTCTTAAAAGTTATGTATTCGATGATTATTGGGAAGATATTGGAACCATTGGGGCATTCTTTGAGTCAAACCTTGCATTGACTGAACAACCAAAACCTCCATTTAGTTTTTATGATGAAAAATTCCCTATTTATACAAGACCTAGATTTCTTCCCCCTTCTAAATTAGTAGATGCTCAAATTACTGATTCAATAGTTTGTGAAGGTACTATCTTGAAGTCCTGCAGTATTTTACATTGTGTTTTAGGTGTAAGAAGCAGGATTGAAAGTGATTCGGTTCTTGAGGATACTCTAGTTATGGGTGCCGATTTCTTCGAATCGCCTGAAGAGAGGATTGAATTAAGAAAAGGGGGCGGAACACCCCTTGGAGTTGGTGAAGGAACTACTGTAAAAAGAGCAATACTTGATAAGAATACAAGGATTGGTGATAACGTCGTAATCATTAATAAAGATCGAGTAGAAGAAGCAGACAAGCCAGAATTAGGTTTCTATATAAGAAATGGAATTGTTGTAGTAGTTAAAAATGCGACTATTGCAAACGGAACTGTTATTTAAATCTTTTCGATCATTTTTCGCTGACATAAGTATTTTTTTTGAGCAATTTTGTTGAGTTGCAGGCACACTATATTTATTGAGTTTTTTAATTTTTTATGTCCAAGGCACATTTTGGTTTAATAGGTCTTGGTGTTATGGGCGAAAATTTAGTTCTTAACGCAGAGAGAAATGGATTTTCTAGTGTAGTTTTTAATAGGACTTACTCAAAAACCGAAGAATTTTTACAAGGTCGTGGCCTTGGGAAAAATATTGAGGGAGCTGAAACTCTTCAGGAATTTGTTAATAAGTTAGAGAGACCTAGAAGAATTCTTATGATGGTTAAAGCTGGGCCAGCAACAGATGCTGTCATTGATAATATTTCTGGATATCTCGAGGAAGGAGATTTATTAATAGATGGCGGCAACTCTCAATTTAAAGATACAGAAAGAAGGGTGAATACTCTTGAAAGTAAAAGTTTTGGATACATTGGAATGGGAGTCTCTGGGGGTGCCAAAGGAGCTCTAGAGGGTCCAAGCATGATGCCCGGTGGTACTAAGGCTTCATATGATGCAATAGAGAGCTTACTAACAAAAATGGCTGCCAAAGTTGAAGACGGACCATGTGTTGCATATGTTGGCCCAGGCGGCTCAGGTCATTTTGTAAAAACTGTTCATAACGGAATTGAATATGGAATTGAACAAATACTTGCAGAAGCTTATGACCTTATGAAGAGAGTCAAAGGTATGAATGGAGAGCAGATGTCAGAGGTATTTGGTATTTGGAATAATACTGATGAATTAGCTTCTTATCTTGTTGAGATAACAGAGATTTGTCTAAATACAAAAGATGATATAACTGGAGATGATGTCGTGGAAAAAATATTAGATAAAGCTGGCCAGAAAGGTACAGGTTTATGGACTGTTGTGAGTGCTTTAGAACTGGGGGTATCAGTCCCTACTATTTATGCATCTTTAAATGCAAGAGTAATGAGTTCTTTAAAAGAGCAACGTTGTGAGATTGAAAAAACTATTCCATCTAAAGAGATAGAGGATTTTGATTTAGGAAATGTATCAGATGGAATGAAACCTTTATTTGATGCTGTAGTCCTTGCCACAATTGCTAGCTATGCCCAAGGTATGGATATTTTAAGAGAAGCATCTGCAGTATATAACTATGGTTTGAATATGACGTCAATTGCACAAATATGGAAAGGTGGTTGCATAATTAGATCAAAATTATTAAGTAAAATTCAAGATGCTTATAACAAAGATCCTGATCTAAAAAATTTAATTTTTGATGATTGGTTTAATAATGAAATTGCGACAAGATTAGATAACTTAGCTAAGGTAGTTTCTCTATCCACAAAGGCAGGTATACCAGTCCCATGTTTATCCAGTACTTTAGATTATTTGAATAGTTATAGAACCAATAGACTTCCTCAGAATCTTGTGCAGGCAATGAGAGACTGTTTTGGCTCTCATACATATGAAAGAATTGATAGGGAAGGTAGTTTTCATACTGAATGGATGAAATGATTGAAAAGGTCAAAAATGGATACACCTTAAATATATACAAAGACAAGTTAGAACTATCAACAGCAGTTTTTAAGTTTATTCAAAGCCATATTTTTCATACTTTAAAAAAGAAAGATAGATTCAAATTTTGTGTAAGTGGAGGTTCAACTCCTAAATCTGTGTATCATCTCTTATCTAATAATGATCTTCAATGGGATATGGTTGATGTCTTTTTAGGAGATGAAAGATGTGTTGATCCAAATTCAGAATTAAGTAACTCGTTAATGTTGAGAAATTCTTTGCTAACTAATTTTGGATCTAAAGCTTATTTTTATGAAATTTTCAATGATTTAAACGCTGATGATGAAACTACTAAAAATCAATTTATTTCTAAAATATTTGAAAAATGCGGATCAAACCCTCCAACTTTTGATTTAACATTATTAGGTCTTGGAGATGATGGTCATACAGCCTCACTATTCCCTTATCAAAAAAATAATAATTTAGATGATTTTGTTATTTTTAATGAAGGTAAAGGTTTAAAAAGAATTTCATTAACTCCAAAGGTTCTTTCAGCTTCTTCAAAGATAGTATTTTTAGTTAGTGGAGCTTCTAAAAGAATTGCTCTTGAGAGGTTATTAGATGAAAAAGAGCCACCAGATAGAACACCATCAAAATTAATAAAATCTATTAATCAAATTTCAATATTTTGTGATCAGGAATCAGCAAAAGAATTAGAAATTTAGTTAAAGTCTATTAATAATTTAAATTATTTAATGAGTAAGAAAAAATTTTTATTCCAGAAAAAGGAGTTCGATGGTTGGAAAACATTAAATGATACTGTTATGGGCGGATCAAGTTCAGCTTTTTGTGAAACCTCAAATTCGGGTTTGATATTAAAGGGTAATATTGTCGAGAAAGCAGGAGGATTTGTTAGTTGTAGATCTTCTATATATAAACCTTCTTTAAATGTATCTGAGTATTCATCCTTTGAATTAAATATTGATGGACAAGGAAGAACTTTTAAATTTGCTGTCGCTTGTGAAGATGATCTACTAGGACTAACCGAATTTATTCCTGGTGGACTTAGATGGATTAAATCATTTCCAACAAAAAAATTCGGGACAACAAATGTTCAAATTCCTTTTAGTGAGTTAAAACCTTCAGTAAGAGCTAATAAAGTACGTTTTCCATTTAAATTCAAGCCAACTAAAATTAAAAGATTGCAACTTCTATACTCTAAGTTCGGTGATAATGGATTACTTAATAATGAGTTTAAACAGGGTTCAATAAAAGTTTTAATTAAATCAATAAGTGTTATTTGAAAATCCACCTAAAAATATAGAGAACTTAATCGCTAAGTCAGCAGATTTAACAAATAAACCTTTTGTGCATTCTGTAGTAAAAATAAATGGTGAATACGAATTCGAAGATGAAGATATTGATTTAACAGTTAATATCTTATGTAGAGATAAAGAAGGTAAAAGATTAGAAATTTATGATCTTGAATTAGAACTTTTTAAATCAAATAAAGAGTTGGTTTTAGTAATCTCTAAGCTTAACTTCCCTGATGAACCAATATTATGGTGTGGAGTTAAAACATTATGGATGGATAGCAATAATGGGAAAAAATGCAATTCACCAAAATACAGCGCTAGATTGGAAAATTTAGCAAATAGGATAAAAAGTTTTATTGATTAAGAAAAAAATTTGAGCTGATTTATAAATCAGTAACAGCCCCTAAACTTGATGTGCTTACGATTCTCGAATATTTTGAAAGAATTCCTCTTTTGTATTTTTGAATAGGTTTTACCCAATCTTTTTTTCTTTTTTCTAATTCTTCGTCAGATAAATCAACTTCAATTAGTTGTTTTACAGCATCTACTGTAATTAAATCACCTTGTTTTATTAGAGCAATATTTCCTCCTACAGCAGCCTCTGGAGCTATGTGACCCACAACAAGACCATAGGTACCGCCGCTAAATCTGCCATCGGTAATTAAAGCCACCTTCTCTCCTAGCCCTTGACCAACAATTGCAGATGTTGGAGCTAACATCTCTCTCATACCTGGTCCTCCCACAGGACCTTCGTTTCTAATAACAACAACATCACCAGCTTTGATGTCGTTATTTAATATCGATTTTAAACAATCCTCTTCACTTTCAAAAATCTTTGCGGGACCTGTTAATACAGGGTTTTTTACTCCGCTAATTTTGGCTACAGAACCTTCGCTCGCTAAGTTACCCTTTAATATCGCTAGATGTCCTTTTTTATAAAGAGGGTCATGTATGTCTCTTATGACATTTTGATTTGCTGGAGGCTTATCTGGAATATTTTGTAAGTATTCTGAGATGGTTTTTCCTTCAATGTTTTTGCAATCGCCATGAATTAATCCTGCATTCAAAAGTATTTTCATTACTTGTGGAATCCCACCTGCCTTATGAAGATCCACCGTCACATATTTACCACTTGGTTTAAGGTCACAAATAACGGGTACTTTTTGTCTGATTCTCTCAAAATCATTAATGTTGATATCTATTCCTGCAGTATTCGCGATAGCTAAGATGTGCAATACCGCATTTGTTGATCCGCCAATTGCCATAATTACTGATATTGCATTTTCAAATGCTTTCTTAGTCATTAGGTCTAGAGGTCTTATATCTTTTTCTATTGCAGAGACTAATATCTCAGCACTTTTATCTGCACTTAGTTCTTTTTCAAGATCTTCAGCAGCCATAGTGGAACTGTGAGGAAGGCTTAACCCTAATACTTCAATAACCGCAGACATTGTATTAGCTGTAAACATTCCTCCACAGCTACCAGCACCAGGAATACAATTTTTCTCAACTTGGATTAGCCTTTCTTCATTAATTTTACCTGATGTTAATTGTCCAACAGCTTCAAATGCACTAACAACAGTAAGATCTTCTCCATGCAATTTCCCAGGCTTTATTGTCCCTCCATAAATGAAAATTGAGGGAATATTCATTCTTGCAATCGCAATCATGGCACCCGGCATATTTTTATCACATCCACCTATAGCAAGTACTCCATCCATACTCTGAGCATTGCATGCTGTTTCAATTGAATCAGCAATAACTTCTCTTGAAACTAGGGAATATTTCATGCCCTCTGTTCCCATAGAAATCCCATCACTTACTGTTATAGTCCCAAACATCTGAGGCATCCCACCTGATCTTTTTATAGACTCTTCAGCTTTTAGAGCTAACTTATTTAAACCCATATTGCATGGTGTTATGGTGCTGTATCCATTTGCAACTCCAATAATAGGTTTATTAAAATCTTCATCATTAAATCCAACAGCTCTTAACATCGATCTGTTAGGTGATCTTTGCACACCTTGGGTTATTGCAGATGATCTGAGTTTATTCATATTATTTGAGAACCTTTTTTATTCTATTGCCCCAACTCTTCAAGTTGCTTCCTCACATCAGCAATTGCAGAATTAAGTTGCTCAACTTTCTTCTCCAGATTCTCTCCTTCAACTTCATTTATATTTTCATTTGAATCAATCGCTTCTGAGCCGTCTTGAATTCTGGAGGAATACATCATTGCTTTTTGTTTTTTTTCCTCTTTTCTTTTGTCTGCTTCGGATATTAACCACCATGCTAGACCTGCTGCTCCAATAAAAGCACCACTTATTAATGATAAAAGATTATTTGAAGACGAATCTCTGTATTCAGACATTGGTAAAATATTTACTCCTATATTCTATATTAGTTCTTATCTTGAAATATAGTACTTAAACGCGATAAAGGATTCCCAATACCGGGTACCAATAATGGTGTTTTTTCGTCTTCCTCATCTATGCAAGAAGTGTAAATTACCTGATTCGGGAATAATTTCGCAATTTCATTTAACCCTTTATTTGAGCAAATAGCAGTTATTAAAAGAATCCTATTTGAATCAACACCTAATTCCTTTAATTTAATTAAGGTTTCTAATGTGGTTGATTTTGTCGTTATTTGTTCTGAATAAAATATAACTCCTTCATTTGATTCAATAGTTTTAGGAAGTTCTCCTAATGAGAGGGTTGAATTAGGAATTACTTCTTTAGATCCAAACCAAAGAGATAACCCCTCGGGCAACATTGCGAGCACTTTTATTGGATAATCAGTATTAATAAAGAATCCATCTGTGTCCCCATTATCAGTATTTACTATTTCTTTTTTATATGGCAGCCAATTACGTAATGCTTCATATGTAAGCCATTTCCCTAATTGCTCATATCCTGTTGAGTACAAAATATCCGGAGTATTTTTTTCTCGCAATATTGAAAGCCAATGTTTTATTAATGGATGAGGAGGAACAATAACCTTTAGTGACATTGCCATATATTTTCCTTTAAGATACTCTTACAAACTTTAAATACTTAAGTTCTAAAATACAGTCTTATCATGATTAAATCAATTGTTTTCCCCTCACTAAAGAATGCATTAATTACTTTGTTGTTCGTTGGGATTTTGTTTTTTAATTCTGTAAATTCTGCATGGGCTAAACGACCTCCTGAGATTAGAAACCAGCAAGACCTTAATTTAGAGCCAGATATGCATGGTCAAGATTTAAGCGGTAACGAATACGTTAAGTTTGATTTGAATGGGTTTAATTTTAGTGAAAGTAATTTAGAAGGCGCGGTGTTCAATAATAGTAAATTGCAAAATTCAAAGTTTAATGGAGCCAATTTAAGAGATGCACTAGCTTATGCAACAGATTTTACAGATGCAGATCTTTCGGATGTTAATTTTACAAATGCTTTATTAATGGAGAGTAATTTTGAAGGAGCAAAAATAGATGGTGCAGATTTTACTGATGCAGTTCTTAGTCGTACACAGCAAAAACAATTATGTGCGATTGCTAATGGCACAAATAGTTCTACAGGAGAGAGTACAGAATATAGCTTAGGTTGTTAATCATAAAAAATGAAAAAAAAAATACCAGTTATAGTCGTTTCAGGATTTCTTGGTTCAGGTAAAACAACTTTTCTAAGATATTTATTAAAAGAGAGTAATAAAAAATTTGGTTTAATAATTAATGAATTTGGTGATGTTGGGATTGACGGTGATTTGATTAAAAGTTGTGATAAATGTGATGAATCTGAAGACGACTGCGTAATCGAATTAAACAATGGATGTTTATGTTGTACTGTTCAAGATGATTTTGTTCCATCAATAAAAGCTCTCCTAGAATTTAATCCTCCTATCGAATCAATAATTATCGAAACAAGTGGCTTGGCACTACCAATTCCCTTAATTCAAGCACTTAACTGGCCTGAGATTAGGTCTGCCATCTACCTTGATATTGTTGTTGGTATCGTTAATGGAGAATCAATGCTCAATGGTTCACCAATTAATGATTTAAATAAAATAACAAAACAATATAATGAAACAGATAAAATTGATCACAACGCCACTATAGATGAACTTTTTGAGGAGCAATTAGAAGTTTCTGATATCGTTTTAGTCTCTAGATCAGATATCTTAAATGATGATCAGTTTGACGTTGTAAAACATAAAATTCAAGGAAGTCTAAACCCATATACACCAGTCCTTAAATCCAATAATGGCAGAATTGATTTGAACTATCTATTTGATTTTAATTTTAAAAAAGAGACTTATAAAAAATTTTTAACTGAAGAACATGACCATAATCATGTTGAACTTGTATCAGATTCAATTAAATTAAATTATTTCCTTGAAAAAAATGACTTCGAAAAGGAGATGTCAAAAATCTTGGATGAATTAAACATTCTTCGAATAAAAGGACGTATTTGGATACCAAACAAATCATTACCTTTACAAATACAAATTGTTGGAAAGAAAATTAATACTTGGTTTGAAGAAGCTCCAGACAATTGTTGGAGACCAAATGATAATGCTGGGCTTGAATTAGTAATAATTTCCTTTGATGAGAAATCTATAAAAACTTTTAATAAAAAAATTAAAGAGAAATTTAAGATTTTAAGTGAACCAAAAATAGCAATTTGACATTATAGTTAGCTGCCGGGATACTTAAACAGTAGACAGCCCAAGATGGAAAATCCAAAAATTGCTTTAAAACAAATAATCTCTGACGAAGTTACATCAATTGATAAAATAAAATGTTCAAAATGTGGAGGGGCAGGAAATTTTAAAAC
Organism: uncultured Synechococcaceae cyanobacterium; assembly: GCA_902574955.1. Classification (GTDB taxonomy): domain Bacteria; phylum Cyanobacteriota; class Cyanobacteriia; order PCC-6307; family Cyanobiaceae; genus Prochlorococcus_A. Next base: position 9,191 of record CACGPQ010000012.1, on the reverse strand, counting down.
ACATGAAAATTCAAGAAGAACTTGCTTAGTATGTTTTGGTAGAGGCTACATAAACATCTAATAACTCAGAAAACCTTAATGTAAAAATATTTGTTTATTAATCAATAGTACTTTTTATTAAAATTTAAACTAATCTTCTAGTAGAAATTAATTTTTAATTGGACCAATTTGCTGTAAAAGTTTTTGTAAGACTAAGACCCTCAGTTTTAGATCCAGCAGGGGAAGCTACCAAATCTGCCTCTATAAAACTTGGAGCCGAGGGAATAAAATCATTACGTATAGGAAAGATGATTGAGGTAAAAATAGAAGGTAATGGTGAAAACGAAGTAAGAGGAAAAATTGATTTATTGTGTGATAGGTTATTCGCAAATACTGTTATTGAAGATTATGAGTATTCACTAGAAAAATTATAAGATGGATAATTTTACTGTAGGAGTTGTTGTCTTCCCTGGTTCTAATTGTGATCGTGATGTTTCATGGGCATTGGAAGGTTGTTTAGACATAAGAACAAAATACTTGTGGCATGAGTCTTCAGATTTAAGTGATGTAGATGCAATAGTTTTACCCGGAGGATTTAGCTATGGTGATTATTTAAGATGCGGAGCAATTGCGAGATTCTCTCCATTAATAAATGCCTTGGATGAGTTTGTTAAAAGCGGGAAAAGAGTTTTAGGAATTTGTAATGGGTTTCAAATTTTGACAGAATCAGGATTTTTGCCTGGTGCTCTTGTTGCAAATAAAAATCTTAATTTTATCTGTGATGACGTTGAACTGGACATCGTTTCTTCAAAAGGAGGTTGGTTTAATAATGTAGATGAAAAACAAACAATTAAATTGCCAATAGCGCATGGGGAAGGAAGATATCATTGTGATTCTGATACTTTAAAGAAACTTGTAGATAATGAATTGATCGCTTTGAGATATAAAAATAATCCCAATGGATCTTCATTCGATATCGCAGGCATAACTAATGAGAAGGGAAATGTTCTAGGTTTAATGCCTCATCCAGAGCGAGCATGCGACGAGACAATTGGTGGGACTGATGGTCTCTTTACATTAAAATCATTAATATTGAAATAAAAAAAGACCCCCAATTTTGGAGGCCTTTTTTATTTAATTTGGGAAGAAATTAAACAGTAGCTTTTACTTTTGGATCCAAATCACCTTTTGCGTAAAGATCAGCAAAATAATTAGTGCTGTTTTGTTTGATCTTACTTGCTTGACCTTCGCACCAGAACTGCTTGTATCTGTCAAGACAAACTTGCTTCATGTATTTTCTAGCAGGCTTGTTGAAATGTCTTGGGTCGAAGTTTGCCTTATCAGCAAATGCTGCCTCTCTAACCGCGGCAGTGAAAGCAAGTCTGTTATCAGTATCAATGTTGACTTTCCTAACTCCATTTCTTATTCCCTCTTGAATTTCTTCAACAGGAACACCATAAGTTTGAGGAATTTCACCGCCATATTTGTTAATGATATCCAACCATTCTTGAGGAACTGAACTAGATCCATGCATTACAAGATGGGTATTTGGAAGTGCTTTATGAATTTCAGCAATTCTGCTTATTGCAAGAACTTCTCCTGTAGGTTTTCTTGTAAATTTATAAGCACCATGACTTGTTCCTATAGCAATAGCTAAAGCATCGACTTTTGTTTTAGCTACAAAATCTGCAGCTTCTTCAGGATCAGTCAGAAGCATATCTGTAGAAAGTTCACCTTCAAATCCATGACCATCTTCCGCTTCACCTTTTCCTGTCTCTAATGAACCTAAGCAACCCAACTCTCCTTCAACACTAACTCCAACTGAATGAGCAAAATCTACTACTTTTTTAGTAACTGCAACATTATATTCGTAACTAGCGGGTGTTTTTGCATCTGCCTCTAGAGAACCGTCCATCATTACTGATGTGAAACCATTTATTGCTGCTGAGTAACATGTTGATGGCTCATTACCGTGGTCTTGGTGCATTACCACTGGAATATTAGGATATGTTTCTGTAGCAGCAAGGATTAGATGACGTAGGAAAATTTCTCCTGCATAATTTCTTGCCCCTCTTGAAGCTTGGAGGATTACAGGACTATCAGTTTCATATGCTGCTTCCATGATTGCTTGAACTTGTTCAAGGTTATTAACATTGAAAGCTGGAATACCGTAACCATTCTCAGCAGCGTGATCTAAAAGTAGTCTTAGTGGAACGAGGGCCATAATTAAAATAAGTTAAATGCTATATAAAGCATATGTTTCCGAGAGTTTAGTATAAAGAGGTATCAAATGTCACGTCATTAGATATACAAAATACTAAATTAAAGAAACTTATTTTATGACCCAGAGTACATTTTTAGGATTTTTTTAGTTAATAAGTGTAGCCTGCCACAAACAATTGTTCATCAGATGAAGGTTGAGATCCTGCTACATAGGCACCTTTTGAAGCTTCAGAGTTTGCTTGAGCTCTCGCTATTAATGCTTTTTGACCTCCTTCAACGTCGCTTCCTTTCCAGGCCTTTAAGCATGAGTGCTGTAATGCTCTTCCATAGGAGAATGAAACATTCCATAAAGCTTTCCTGTAAAGAGTGTTCATATTATTTAGATAAACCGAAGCAGCTTCTTCGCTTAACCCTCCTGATAAGAAAACTATTCCAGGAACAGATGCAGGAACGCATCTTTCCATAGTTCTAATTGTCATTTCAGCAACCTTCATAGGATCAGCCTTTGTTGGACAATCTGCTCCATTAACAGTCATAGAAGGTTTTAATAGAGTGCCTTCTAGAAAAACTCCATTTGCTTGACAGGCACTATAAACCTGCTTTATTACCTCTTCTTGAACTTCAGCAGTTTTTTCAATAGTATGGTCGCCGTCCATTAAGATTTCAGGTTCAATAATTGGTACTAACCCAGATTCTTGAACTGATCTTGCATACCTTGCTAATCCCCAAGCATTCTCTTGAATTGATAGTTTTGAAGGACAACCATCATTTGTAATTTGCAGAACTGCTCTCCACTTTGCAAATCTGGCACCTTGTTCATAATATTTCGCGGCTCTTTCAACTAACCCATCTAGGCCAGAGCAAAAAGTTTCTACATCTCCTCCTCCTGGAAGTGGATTTAGGCCCTTATCGACCTTTATACCTGGAATAATACCTAAATCATTTAGTTTCTTAACCATTGACTCGCCATCTTGGTGATTCTGATAAAGAGTTTCTTCGAAGAGGATTGCTCCACTTATATATTTGCCAAGACCTTCTGTAGTAAAAAGCATTCCTCTATATGCCTTCCTATTGTCTTCAGTATTCTCAACGCCAATTCCAGCGAGTCTTTTACCTACTGTTTTAGTGGATTCATCTACAGCTAATATTCCTTTTCCTTTAGAAGCTAGTAATTGAGCATTTTCTTTAAGCTCATTTTTGTAATAATTTAAAGCCATTCTTTAATAATTCAGTTCAATTGATTTTTCCAGAATATGAAAAAAAAATAAAATCAATCCAATACTTTATCGGGTGATAATTGCTACTTATAAATGTATAACCTTAAATTTTGATACTTAATCCACTTTTGGAAGATTCTCTTATGGCTTCGCAAACTTTATGACTAGCAAGTCCCTCACATAAGCCTGGGATTACAGGTGTTCCATTCATTATACTCTGGGCCCATAAATTTTGAATTCTCAACACTGGAGCTATTCTCCCATCAGTCCATGTTTTTTCAAAATTAAAATTTGAATCTGCAGTTAGATTTTGTATTTTATTTTCGTCGTTTGAATATTTCAAATTAAAACCATGGACATAATCATTTTGGTTTTCACTTTTAAGAATAAGTGAACCTTCGCTTCCATATATTTCTAAACTAAATCCTCTACCGTTTTTAGAAATCGATGATAAAGATACCTGACATGGAATAAGATTAGAGTTGTAGTTTGATATTTCTATATTAGCGAGACAAACATCCTCACTAGTAACATCATTTAAATCTGATGAATTAGGTAAAGGTCTTTTTTTGATTGATGTTGCTAACTTTCCAGATACATTTATTGATTCTCCAAAAAACCAATTCAACATGTCGAATGCATGTGTACCCAAGGCGCCAATAACTCCTCCACCTTTTTCTTCCAAAGAATACCAGTTCCAAGCTCTTTTAGGGTCGGATCTGCTGCCCATTAACCAATCTAATTTGACTAAATATATTTCTCCTAATATATTTTCATCAAGAAGTTTTTTTGTCTGAAGAAAAAGGGGAACTGCTCTATATTCGAAATCAACACATACGCTTAAGTTATTAATCAAAGATATTCTCTGAAGCTCTTCTATTTCAAAGGACGATATTGAAACAGGTTTTTCTAGTAGCAAATTTTTATTGTTCTCAAGTGCGCTTTTTGCTAATTTAAATCTTGATTCAGGAGGGGTAGCAATAATGATCCCATCAATTTCTGGAGATTTAATCAAGTCATCCCAATCATGAAAAAAATCTAAGCCGGTTTCCTTTTTTAATATCGATTTTTCCTTTTTCTCGTAATGATAAATAGCTACAGGAGTTAAGTAATCAGACTCTTTTAATGCCTCTAAATGAACTTTTTTACCAAACCCTAGTCCAGCGATTGCTATTTTTAATTTTTTATTTTTATAATTCATTCTTATCAATTAATAAACTCTGAACAGCTATTTTCAATAACAACATCTATAAGTTCATCATTATTAGAAGTTTGCCATTTTGAATTGAATTGAGGTATTCCATTTATGGAAGTATCTTTGAACTTTTTTTCATCGCAATTAATTCTCATTACATAAAGTGATAACTCTCCATCATCATCCTCATTAGTTGGATTTTTAAAGAACTTTGTTAAGACACTTATTTCACCATTTGGAAGCGGCTTAATACTACCTTTGTCAAGCCATTCTTTCCCTTCATTATTCTCTTTTAGAAGGACCCAGTCAACATTTCCTATTCCATAAGAATATGGAGCAAAATTTAAAATAAAAAATAAAAGGCTTAAAGAAAAATAAATGAAATTTGAAATAATTCTCATTTTACATATTTGCTTTTACAAGTTCTTTTACACCATGAATTTTTAAAATTTTAGTCAGAGTATCCTTGAGATCTTTCCTTTTAACTATTACATCAACAAAACCATGCTCAAGCAGATATTCAGCTGTTTGAAAATTATCAGGTAATTTTTCTCTTAATGTTTGTTCTATAACCCTTCTTCCAGCAAATCCAATAAGAGCTTTAGGTTCCGCCAAAATTAAATCACCTAACATTGCAAAACTTGCTGTTACGCCTCCAGTGGTTGGATGAGTTAACAAGGGCATATAAAGAAGATTTTTTTCTTTATGTTTTTTTAGTGCTCCAGATATTTTTGCCATTTGCATGAGACTTAACATACCTTCTTGCATCCTTGCTCCTCCTGATGCGCAAACAATAAGAATTGGAAAATTTTCTAAAGTTGCTCTCTCGATTATCCTTGTAATTTTTTCACCAACTACTGAACCCATGGATCCTCCCATAAATCTAAAATCCATAACAGCTAATGCTAGAGGAATTGAATTTACAGAACAGATACCTGTTACGACTCCATCTCTTAAACCTGTACCTGCTTGACTTTCTTTAATTCGATCAGCATACGCTCTTCTATCTTTAAAACCTAAAGGATCTGTAGGACTTAGTGAACTATCAAACTCCTTGAATGAATTTTTGTCAGCAATTATATTAATCCTTTCATCGCTATTAATCCTATTGTGGTGTCCACAATTAATACAAACATTGAAATTTGAAATTAGGTCTTTTCTATAGGCTACTTGCGAACATTCTGAACATTTAACCCACAAACCATCTCCTTCATCAGTATCTTGCGAAACTTTCCCAACAAATTGATCTTTACGCCTTGCGGCAAACCAGTCGATTAATGACACAACGTTTCCTTTTTTTTCTATTTAAATCTAAATAAGGTACTTTTATCAAGAAAGATATATAAAAATTTGAGATCCTCTAGATTAAAAACTCCTCAAAGGAAAAAAATATAATGATTTGAGTTGATAATGGAAAATTAATTATTATTTATTTTTCTCCTCAATCATTTTATGAATTATTGGAGTGAGAATTAGTTCCATTGCAAAACCCATTTTTCCTCCATTTACAACGATACTTGTTGGACTTGACATAAATGAATCGTTAATCATTCCAAGCAAGTATTGAAAATCAATACCCCATTTCTCTCTTGCCCCTTTTCTGAAATGTATGATCACAAAGCTCTCATCAGGAGTTGGGATATTCCTGCATATGAAAGGATTAGAAGTGTCAATTGTGGGAATTCTTTGGAAATTAATATCGGTTTTGCTGAATTGTGGGCAAATGTGATTTATATAATCAGGCATTCTTCTCAATATAGTGTCCACAATGGTTTCCGCTGAGTAACCTCTTTCTGCATTATCTCTATGGATTTTTTGAATCCACTCTAAATTTGTTATCGGAACAACACCAACAAGTAAATCAGCATAAGATGAAACATTGTATCCATCACCTTCTACCCCGCCATGTAAACCTTCATAAAAAAGTACATCTGTTCCCTCAGGAATATCTTCCCATGGAGTAAATTGTCCAGGTTCCAAGGATGTCCCAAGTCTTGTATTATGTTCTTCTGCTTCTTCAAGACTATGTAGATAATATCTTTTCTTTCCGCCTCCAGTTTCACCATAGATTTTAAAAAGTTCTTCTAGCTTGTCAAAAAGATTAGCCTCTGGACCAAAATGAGAAAAATTTTCACCTTTTGAAAGAGCTTCTGCCATAGCTTTTTTCATTGGCATTCTTTCAAATCTGTGGTAACTATCACCTTCAACAACTGCAGGAACAATATCTTCTCTGGCAAAAATATGCTCAAAGGCTCTTTTTACCGTACTTGTTCCTGCTCCTGAAGATCCTGTTACAGCGACTACTGGATGACGTTTTGACATTTTTTAAAAACAATATCACATGATTCTGACAGGTCATATGCCAACTTTATGTTTTACTTAAAAATATTTTTTTATTTATTAATTTTTTTTTAAAGTTCATCCATTATTTTATCTCCGATTTCACTGCAAGATAAAACTTCAGAATACCCATCAGCTAAATCTGCTGTTCTAAATCCTTTTGATAAAACTTTATCAATGGCAGTTTCTAAATTTTCTGCAGCTTCTTCTTCATTCAATCCAATTTTTAACATCATGGAAGCAGATAAAAGCATTGCTATAGGATTCGCGATGTTTTTACCAGCTATATCAGGAGCCGAACCATGAACAGGTTCAAAAACTCCTGGCCCATTATTGTTTAGAGAAGCAGATGGAAGCATACCAATAGAACCAGTTAACATTGCTGCTAAGTCGCTTAAAATATCTCCAAATAAATTACTTGTTAAAATTACATCAAATTGATCAGGATCTCTAACTAATTGCATTGCTGCATTATCAACGTACATATTGCTTAGAGATATATTTTTATCTTTTGAGGTGATATTTAAAACTGTATCTCTCCACAATTGACTAACCTCAAGAACGTTTGATTTATCAACAGAACATATTTTTTTATTTCTTTGGTTTGCAATTTTTATTGCTATTTCAGTTATTCTCTCTATTTCGGCCGAATCATAAACCATCGTATTGAAAGCTTTTGGGATTTTTGTATTTGTTATATGTCCTCTTGGTTTCCCAAAATAAATTCCTCCTATTAATTCTCTTACAACAATAAGATCTACATGCTCAACGATTTCTTTTTTTAATGTGCTTGCATCTAATAGAGATTTTCTTATTTTGACAGGCCTGATATTTGCGAAAAGGTTTAGGGCAGATCTTAACTTTAGTAACCCAGTTTCTGGCCTTAATTCTCTTGCAAGAGAGTCATATTTAATATCTCCAACACATGCTAAAAGTACAGCATCACTTTTTTTGCATTGATCTAGTGTCTCCTCTGGAGCAGGAGTCCCATATTTTTCATAAGCTATCCCTCCAAATAATTTTTCAATAATCTTAATATCGAAATTATGATTTTTTGAAAGCTTTTTTAAAACTTTTTTTGAAACTTCTGAAATTTCTGGTCCAATTCCGTCTCCTGACAATAAAACAATCTTATATTTCTTCATTTAAATTTTTGTTTAATAGAACAATAAATTATTGCTTGTCTAATTGTCTAAGTTTTTTTGCTAATTCTGGTAATTTTTTAAAAATACTTGAACTCCTTAGCCATGATTTATTTTCCATCGCGGGGAAACCACTAATTACCTTGCCATCTTCTATGTCACAATGAATTCCGCATTTTGAACTCGCTATGACATTATTACCAACTTTTACTCTATTATTGACTCCTACTTGCCCTGCCAAAATAACACTATCTCCAATATTTGCTCCTCCAGCGATACCAACTTGAGCTGCAAATGCACAATTCTTTCCAATTTTTACTCCATGACCTATTTGTATTAAATTATCCAACTTTGTTCCCTCATCAATAAAAGTAAATCCAACTGCGGGTCTATCAATACAACAATTCGTTCCAATTTCTACAAAACTCATTATTTTTACACCACCTTTTTGAGGCATCTTTACCCATTTGCCATTTTTAGGAATAAAACCAAATCCCTCTGATCCAATAACAGAATTTGAATTAATTACACAATTATTTTTTAGAGTGGTATTTTCGTAAATAACACAATTTGGATGAATTATATTATTATTTCCTATTCGAACATTACCTAAAATTGATGATCCAGGAAGAATATGATTATTATCTCCAATTACAGTATTTTTTCCAATATAGACATTTGGCCCAATATGGCAATCTGCTCCAATTATTGCTGTTTTATCTATAACCGCTGAAGCGTGAATCCCTGGTTTGAAATTGATAGTTTTGTATAAACAATCCAATACTTCTGCAAATGCAATTCTTGGATTTTTAACGATAATGTTTGATATATTGAGTTTCTTTAGGGCATTAACGATTTCATCGTTGTTAGTAGTTATTATTGCTGATGCTTTAGTTTGATATAATTTTTCTTTAAGGATATTATTTTCTTCTAAAAAAGATATTTGATGTTTTATTGCAGCGTCTAATGAGGCCGCATCATCTATATTTAAATCATCGAAAATATTGGCACTAATAAAATTTGAATTTCCTTTTTTTATTAGATCAACTAAATCACTTAAAAGCATTTTTCAGTTTTAATTTTTTTCTAAGAGAG
>CACGPQ010000011.1 GCA_902574955.1 uncultured Synechococcaceae cyanobacterium | reverse complement strand
CTTGGACTTAAATGGGATGAAGAACCTATAAAGCAAAGTAACCGAATTACAATTCACAAAAATCATATAAAAAAGCTACTAGAATGTGGAGCTGCATATAGGTGCTTTACAACAGAAGATGAAATATCTGAATTAAGAGAAGAACAAAAAAAGAAAGGATTACCTCCAAAGCATGATAATAGACACAGAAGTCTCTCAAAAGAAGAAATAGAAACATTCATATCCCAAGGGAAGACTTCAGTAATAAGGTTTAAGATTGATGAAAAAATTGAAATTAAATGGGTAGATCAGATAAGAGGCGAAATCAAATGGAAAGGGAAGGATTTGGGTGGTGATTTAGTTTTGTCAAGAAGGGCTAAGGGATATGAGATTGGAGATCCTTTGTATAATCTTGCAGTTGTAGTTGATGATAATTTCATGAATATTACTCATGTTGTAAGGGGTGAAGACCATATCTCAAACACTGCAAAACAAATATTGATATATGAAGCACTAAATTTAAATTTGCCAACTTTTTCGCATACACCCTTAATACTAAATAGCGAAGGGAAAAAATTATCTAAGAGAGATTGCGTTACTTCAATAGACGAATTTAGAGAAATGGGATATTTACCAGAGGCCTTATCGAACTATATGGCCTTTTTAGGTTGGTCTCCAAAATCAGCCGACAGAGAAATACTTTCACTTGAAGAGATATCTGAAATTTTTGACTTATCAGAAATAAATAAAGCTGGATCCAAATTCAGTTGGGAAAAACTCAACTGGATTAATTCTCAATATATAAAAAATATGGAATCAACAAAGTTAAGTGAGATCATAAGGAAATACTGGGATGATAATGGTTGGGAGCCGCCATCTCAAGAATGGGCTTATAAATTAGTAATGTTGATTAGAGACTCTATGACTCTTTTAAAAGATTCAATTGATCAAGCAAAACCATTTTTCTTAATACCTACAATTCAAAAAGAAGGTCAAGATTTTCTGGAAAACAGTGATAGTAAATTATCTCTAAAACTAATCTTAAATTATTTAATTGAGCAAAATACTATAAAACTAAATAAAGAGAAAGCCAAAGAAATAATAAACGAAATCTCAAAAAGGCATAATATTAAAAAAGGGATATTAATGAAATCACTAAGAGTAGCCTTTTTTGGATCTCTCAGTGGGCCAGATTTAATTCAAAGTTGGGAGCTTTTCTCAGAGAGTAAAACTGATATATCGCGAATTGAGAGATGTCTTTAATCAATCTAAATTATTTTTTTGGCCTAATTCAAGTCTTTTTGCCAAAGGTTTAGCTGAAAGTCCTTGTATTCCTACTGTCATCAAAATAGTAAGAAAAACTAAACCTTGGAGACGGCCAGCCCCAAGGATACCAGCCTGCTCTAATCTGATAGAAAAAAGAGAAGCTACCGCTGCAGTAACAATACCTCTTGGGGCTAACCAGGCTAAAAATATTTTTTCTTTTAAGTTCAAGTCTCTCCCCATTGTTGCTATCCCGATAGAGATAGGGCGAACAATTACCATCAACATAAAAACGCAAACAAACCCTCCCCAGCCAAGTGGACTTAATTCACCCCAAGAAACGTCAGCGGCCAAAAGAGGGAAAAGAACTGTAATTGCTAATTGAGCTAATTCGCCTATTAGATTATCCAATCTCTCCTTATCTATAACTTCTCTTTTGCCTACAATAAAACCTGCCGCGACTGATGCCGGCAAGCCTGATTCTGGTAAAAAATACTCGCAAATTCCATACACAAGGAAAATAAATCCAAGGGTAACTTGAAGCTCTATACCAAATGAGGCTTCATTTTTTATTTTTTTTAAAATTTCTGATAGTAACCATCCTGCACTTAATCCAATTAAAACTCCTCCCCCTAATCTTTGCATTAATGCTATAAATACATCGTTAATCCCATGAAGATCTCCTAAAGTCAATTCTAAAAGCAGTAATGCTAGTACTGCACCAATTGGTTCAAGCAATAACCCCTCAGCTTTTAAAACTTCCGACAGAGGAGAAGCTAATTTTATTTGTTCCACTAATGGAGAGACAACTGTTGGTCCAGTAGCTAGAATGATAGCACTATATATTCCTGCAACTTGCCATGATAGGCCTGCCAGCCAATGAGCAATAAAAATTCCAGCTGATAATGAAATAAAAAGTCTTACCAATGAAATTTTCAACACAGTATTTCTAATATTCCCCTCAGGCAGTTTTAAATTTAGTCCTCCTTCAAAAAGAACCAAGCAGACCAAAAGTCCCACAATAGTTTCAAGCCCTTGCCCGAGGTCTAAAGGCTCAACCAGTCCTAAACCTGATCTCCCGATAAATAATCCAGAAAGCAATAAAATAACAACACTTGGGAATCCTGTAAAAGAAGAAAATAATCGAGCACAAGCACCTGCAAATACAGTTATCCCCCAAAGTAATCCAAGCCTTTCAGGCGTCATATAAAATTATAAATAATAAAAATATTCATTATTTTGATTAAATCAATAATCTTATCTCTAGTCCAATAAATACAATAATTTTTAATTTAATTCATCGGCTGAAAAAGAGTAATTTAAAAATTCTTTCAAAACTACTTTTAAGAAAATTAATTTTATTTCAATTAAGAAAACTGGCTTATTAAAGCAATAATTATAAAAATAATTCCTATACCAACAGTTGCCATCCTTCCATTCCATATTTCAGCTTGAGGAGTAAAACCCCTTTTCCACAAATTCAGTTCCTCTTTATCAACAAAGTTTTTTGTCTCTTTAATCTCTATTTTAGGTTGTTTGTTCATTGAAGTTAGAAAGGAGGATTTTCTTCATAAAGGGTATCTGCTTGTTCAATTGATAGTCTTCCTGCAACACCTAATTTAAGGGAACTTAAATGATCCTTAAATTTGATCCTGAACAACGCAGCTGCTCCAATCATTGCAGCATTATCTGTACAAAGATTAAGGGGAGCTAAATGAACTTTAATAGATTTTTTACTAGCTTCACTAATCATCATTTTTCTTAATGTATTGTTAGCAGCCACTCCCCCAACTACAACAACATTATCCAACCTATGATCATCTGCGCATTTTATTGTTCTCTCTACCAAGACCTCTGCCACTACCCTCTCAAAACTAGCAGCAATATCGGGAATTGGAACGGTCTTCCCGTCTAAATTTATTCTCTCAACTAATCTTAATACGGCAGTTTTTAGACCACTAAAAGAGAAGTCATATTTAAGAAATCCACCTTTTTTATCAGAAATTCTACATTTTGGTAAATTAAATTTCATTGGGTCCCCATTTTTAGCAATCTTTTCTATTGCCGGCCCTCCTGGATAACTCAGACCTAATAATCTGCCAACTTTATCAAAGGCTTCTCCAGCAGCATCATCAAAACTTTTTCCAAGTCTTTGCATTCGCCTTCTTTCATCAACCTTTATCAATTCAGTATGCCCTCCACTAACAAGTAATGTAAGAAAGGATTTCTTTGGATAGTTTTCTGAAAATAGAATTGAAGATAAATGCCCCTCTAAATGATGAATTCCCAAAAATGGTTTTGAATGTAACATGCAAAGTGATCTTGCAGTTATGGAGCCAACTCGTAAACAACCAACTAATCCAGGAGCTACAGTTGATGCAATATAATCAACTTCCTCTATTTTGATTTTTGATTCTTCTAAAGCCTTATCTAAAACAAAAGGCAATAACTCTAAATGCTTTCTAGCTGCAAGTTCAGGCACAACTCCTCCCCATTTTGAATGATCTTCAATTTGTGAGGCAATAATATTTGAATGTATTCTAAAAGTATCGCCAATATTAGAAACTATTGAGACAGATGTCTCATCACAACTTGTTTCAATAGCTAAAACTTTATGCATTTTTGATTCAACTTGTTTTATTTTAATATTAATTTCTTACTTAACACACAATTAGGAATTAAAGATTGCAACTTATGAAATTCTTTTTTTCAATCATAACCTCAGTTTTTCTGTTCCTCGGAATTACTCCAATTGCTCTAGCCGCAAATGGGCCTGCCTTAAACGCAGATAGAGCTAGCACAGAATATACTGCTTCAGCCCTAACAAAATGCTCTGAAAATCCTAAATTCATTGAGAGAGCAAATTCTGCAACTACTCAAAAAGACATCGCAAGATTTGAAAGATATGGAAAAGCATCATGCGGAGATGATGGTCTTCCACATTTAATAATTGGACCTCCTCTTGAGCCATGGGGAGCCCTTTTAAATAGAGGTCATGAAGGAGATTTACTTATCCCCGGAGTATTGTTCATTTACATTGCTGGAATTATAGGTTGGTCAGGAAGAGAGTATCTCATTGAATCAAAAAAGACTAAGAATCCAGCAGATCTTGAGATCATTATTGACCTAGACTTAGCCAGAAAATGTCTTATAAAAGGAGCGCAGTGGCCTCTTCTTGCTAATAAACAAGGTAGAAATGGAGATTTAAGAGAAAAAGATAACAACATTACACTTAATGGTCCTCGCTAAACATCCTTAAAAAACTTTCATAAAAAAAATGTTCAAAATTCTAAACACAAAATTTGTCAGATCTGCTCCAGTGGTAGCAGCAATTTGGCTAAGCCTTACAGCTGGAATAATTATTGAATTTAATAGGTTTTTCCCTGATTTATTATTCCATCCAATGAGTTGATGAAGAAAAAATAATCAAGTTTTTATTAACTTGATTATTTTTTTTGCTGTTTCATCAACATTGTAATTTGTTAATGCAAAATCAAATTGATTTGATACTGAAATCTCATAATTAGCCCTTGAGAGTCTTTTTTTAATTGCCTCTTCTTTTTCTGTACCTCTATTTCTTATTCTTCTCTCTAACTCTTCTTTATCCGGAGGAAGTAAAAATATTGACAGTGAATTAGGAAACTTATTTTTTATTTGCCTTGCACCCTCTACTTCGATTTCAAGTAGTACGGTAAATCCCTTTTTTATTTTCTCATTAACAGAAGACAAAGGCGTTCCATAGTAGTTTCCAGCAAATTGTGCCCATTCAAGGAGCAGGTTTTGTTCAATCATTTCTTTAAACTTTTCTTGATTTAAGAAGTAATAATTTTCTCCGTCCTTCTCTCCCTCTCTAGGTTCTCTAGTAGTTGCAGATATTGAAAGCCAAAAATTTTTTTCTTTACCTAATATTTCTTTAACAACTGTTCCTTTACCTACCCCGCTGGGTCCAGTAAGGATAATAAGTTTTTTTTGATTTTTCATATTAAATTTTTTACAGTAAAATAAACATCCTATGAATTAAAAAGGAATAATGCAAAAAGGTGTTCCACAGATAATGGATGTTACATCTATTAGATCTGTCTTGCATTATTTGACAAAGAATATCTTACCTACAAAGTTTGAGACTGCCCAACAACCAGAGCCTAATACAATTCAATTATGTTTCAGAGGAGTTGATTCTCAAACATGGTTAGAAGTTTCATGGAATGGAGACTCTCCAAGAATACTAAAGATAAATAAGCCAGAGAAGATTGGAAGAGAAAGCACACTTTCTAAACAAATAAGATACGGATTAAAGTATATGGCTTTAATTTCGATTGATCAAGATGATTTCGAGAGAGTGATAAAATTTAGTTTTGCGAAAAAACCTGGAGATGAAATTAATAAGTATTTAATTTTTGAATTAATGGGAAAACATAGTAATATTTTTTATTTGGATAATAAACATAAAATAATTGCCGTTGGTAAACAAATTAAATCAAGTCAATCTAGTTTTAGAACAATTTCAACAGGATCAATTTATTCTGGCCCTCCAGTCAATCTCAAGAAGCAACCTAGAGAAGATGAATCTTTTCAATCTTGGAAAGACTCAATTTCAATAGTACCTGAGTCTTTGAAATACAGTTTAATAAATACCTATCAAGGAGTTAGCCCTATCCTCACAAAACAATTAGAGGTTGTTAGCGAAACTGTTAATTCAGAAATAATGGGGAAAAATATTGATTTCATTAGCAATTCGGACTTAAAGGAGATATTTAAAAATTGGAAGATTTGGATAAACAGGTTTAAAAACAATAACTTTAACTTTTCTACATTTAACAAAGATTTTTATTGCGTTTGGTTTTTTGATAAGGAAATTAATTGCGAAAATAAAATAGATTTATGCACCAGTTTAGAGAATTATTATGATTATCATCTGAAACAAAAAAAACTTGAATTATTGGCAAAGAAAATTGAAGGGATAATTTTTAAACAGACTAATACTGAGAAAAAGAATTTAAATATTCAATATGATCTTCTGACAAAATCAGAAAACTACGAAGTTTATAAAGAAAAAGCTGATAATATATTTTCTTCAAATGAAATTAAAAAACAAGATATTATAAAAGGACAAAAACTATATAAAAAATCAAAAAAACTAAAGAGATCTAGAGAATTAATAAAAGAAAGATTAAGTATTTACAAAACAAATATAGAGAGATTGGATGAATTCACTACGCTTCTAGAAAATTTAAATTCTTTAAATCATGAAAAACTTTTTATGAGAATCAAAATACTTGAAGAAATTATGGAAGAAATTTGTAACGAGTTTAATATCAATATCAAGAAGCAAAGAGAAGATCAGAAAAGTACTTATGAGATAGAATCTTCACCAATTCAAGTTTACAGTCCCACAGGATTGAAGCTTCAGGTAGGACGTAATATGAGGCAAAATGATTTAATAAGCTTTAAGTTCTCAAAAAAAGGCGATTTATGGTTTCATGCTCAGGAATCACCAGGTAGTCATGTAGTTTTGAAGTCTTCATCTCAAGTGGCATCTGAACAAGATATTCAAATAGCTGCAGATTTAGCTGCTTTATTTAGTAAGGCAAAAAGAAACATTAAAGTTCCAATTAATTTAGTAAAGATTAAAGATTTGCACAAAATCAAAAACGGAGGGCCGGGTTGCGTTTCCTTTAAAAATGGAGAAATTATTTGGGGAAATCCTACAAGAGGAGAAGATTACATTAAAAAAAATCTTAAAACAATAATTTAGTTTATAATAAAAAAAATTTTTAAATCTAAATGTTTGATTTTCTTTTGGGCACTCATGAATTTTTAGGAAATCATAGTTTTCCAGAATTTATTGTTGGATATCTATTTGGTGCTGCATTAATAATTGGAGCTCCTACTGTTTTCTTACTACTTGCCTTCGTAAGCGCTTTAATGAAAACAAATGGGAAAATGGGTGGATATAGAGAATATGAAACTTATGGTGAATCATCCCTAAATGATGCTCCTCCTTTCTTATTACCAGATCCGACTAATCCTAAATTAAGCAAATAATTAAGTTTATCGAAAAATAAATTGGACTTTGGCATTAGTATTTTTAAACCTTTTTCTTACAAAATCTTTATCAAATAATAATGAGAGGTACAGGTCAAAGTGAAAATAAATTATCAGATTCGATGACTTTTAGTGATCATTTAGAAGAGCTTCGTCAAAGAATACTAAACTCAATTTACTCAATACTTATTTCAATATTCTTTAGTTTTCTCATCATAAAGCCATTAATATCTTTTTTGGAAATCCCAGCTGGTGATATTCATTTACTACAACTTGCTCCAGGAGAGTTTTTATTTGTCGCTATTAAAGTTGCAGGTTACAGCGGATTGATAGTTTCTATGCCTTATATTTTTTATCAAATAATATTATTCATTTCTCCAGGTTTAACAAAACAAGAAAAAAGCCTTATCTTGCCCGCAGTTTTTGGTTCAGGTATTCTATTTTTTTTAGGATTAATTTTTTCATGGTGGATATTAGTCCCTGCAGCAATAAATTTCTTCATTAGTTTCGGTGCAGATATTGTTGAACCAACTTGGTCTATAGAAAGATATTTTGATTTTGTTCTATTATTAATGTCCAGTACTGCAATAGCTTTTCAATTGCCAGTATTACAATTTATTCTTGGTTCTCTTGGAATAATCACAACAGAAAAAATGATTGCGAATTGGAAGATAGTTGTAATTTCCTCCGCAATATTATCTGCAGTGATTACCCCTTCAACAGACCCATTAACTATGTCATTGCTATCTATATCGATTGTGTTTTTATTTTTTGTGGGTACTGGATTAACTTACTTATCAGAAAATCTTAAGTCAAAAACTCTTTCATCTTCTCATTAAGATTTAATTGCAAGCTGACAGCTCTACCTAACCTTGGCTTAGCATTGACTTTCATTAGCCATTTCCTTACTTCTTCTGAATATCCACATCTATTTAAAATCTCGATTTTATCAGCTATCGATTTTTTATATTCATCTTCACTTAATGGAAATGATTCCTGCCCAAGAAATCCCCACATCATTTGAAAATACACAAATTTTCCTCTTCTAAAGAGTCTAAAATCATATTTTTTCCCCCAGCGATGAATCAAATAATGTATAACTTCATCAACTAGTAATGGGTTCATTTAAATCAATTAATTAAGACTTCCTAAACTTTTACTTTAAATTATTAAAAGTCCTATCTATTTGCAACAGAAATTGAACAATTTGCTCCATAATAACTAATAAATAACAGAACCTAGTAGCGAATGACTCAATTAAGTTCCAATGATGTCCCTTCTATGGGTCGAAGGCAATTTATGAATCTTCTTACATTTGGTACTGCAACTGGTGTAGCTTTAGGAGCCCTTTACCCTGTAGCGAATTATTTCATGCCTTTAAGAGCAGGCGGTGGTGGCGGTGGAACTTCTGCTAAAGATGAATTAGGGAATCCAATAACTAAGACAGGCTGGTTATCTAGCCATCAAGCAGGAGACAGAAGTCTAGTGCAGGGTCTAAAGGGAGATCCAACTTATTTAATAGTTAATGAGGGCGGGGAAATAGGAGAATTTGGTTTAAATGCAATTTGTACTCATTTAGGTTGCGTTGTCCCATGGGATAGTGGTGCTAATAAATTCATATGTCCTTGTCATGGCAGTCAGTACGATACAAATGGGAAGGTAGTAAGAGGGCCTGCTCCTTTATCTTTAGCTCTAGCTCATGTCGATATTGAAGATGATGCTGTACTCGTCAAGCAATGGTCAGAAACTGACTTTAGAACTAATGAAAATCCATGGTGGGCATAAAAAAATGAAAGGTCTTAAGAATCAAATCATGAAAAATACAAGTTTATTTATCTGTACTCTGCTTTTCATTTCGAGCATTGTATTTTATCCAAAGATTACTTTTGCTTATCCATTTTGGGCTCAGCAAAACTATGAATCTCCGAGAGAAGCCACAGGAAAGATAGTCTGTGCAAATTGTCATCTAGCTCAGATGCCAACAATTGCAGAGGTTCCACAATCTGTAGGAGCAGACAGTGTTTTCAAAGCTGTTGTCAAAATACCCTACAAAAATGACTTAAAAGAGATCGGTGCTGATGGTTCTGAAGTCCCATTACAAGTTGGTGCTGTTGTAATGTTGCCTGATGGCTTTAAACTTGCTCCACAAGACAGATGGACCGAAGAAATAAAAGAAGAGACTGAAGGGGTTTATTTCACTAATTACAGTGAAGAGAAAGATAATATCATTATTGTCGGACCTTTACCTGGCGATACCAATAAAGAAATCGTTTTCCCTGTTCTTTCCCCTGATCCATCAACTAATAAAGAATATCACTATGGGAAATACTCGTTACATATTGGAGGCAATAGAGGTAGAGGTCAGGTATATCCAACTGGAGACAAGAGCAATAATGTAGTATTCACTTCTTCCACCGCAGGAACTATAAATTCAATAGAAACAATTGAAGATGGTAGCTATCAAGTCAATATAGAAAACGATAATGGTGAAATAACTACTGAAGCAGTGCCTGTTGGTCCTCAACTTATCGTAAAAGCGCAAGACAAAATTAATGTAGGTGACCCTCTTACTAATGATCCCAACGTTGGTGGCTTTGGGCAATTAGATGCTGAGGTTGTACTACAGAGCCCTTATAGAGTTATTGGATTGATTGCATTCTTCATTGGTGTAGGCTTAACACAAATACTTTTAGTATTAAAGAAAAAACAAGTAGAAAAAGTGCAAGCAGCAGAGGGTATCTAACTTTCTCTAAATGCTTATACATCAAGCTTTTATACAATCTCCAGGAGAAACTTTTTTAAATTTAGGATTTATAACTATTAGATGGTACGGACTTCTTATTTCGGTTTCAGTTTTAATAGGCCTATTTATCTCTAAAAAACTTGCAAAGGCAAGAAATATTAACTCAGAGTATATTAGTGAAATACTTCCATCATTAATAATCTCTTCAATAATTGGAGCTAGAACTTATTACGTAATTTTTGAGTGGAGGCAATATAGCGGAGAGAACTTTTTTACTTCTTTTGAACTATTCAATAACATCATTCAAATACCTTCTTTTCTTGCAGTTTGGGAAGGAGGCATAGCAATCCATGGAGGTCTAATTGGAGGATTAATATCTATTATCTATTTCTGTAAGTCGAAAAAAATTAATTTAAAAACCTTTATAGATATATTAATACCCTCGATTATTCTTGGACAATCAATAGGAAGGTGGGGAAATTTTTTCAATAATGAAGCCTTTGGAGTTCCTACAAATTTGCCTTGGAAATTATTTATACCTATCCAAAATAGGCCTTTAGAATTTATTAATTATGAATTTTTTCATCCTACATTTCTCTATGAGTCATTGTGGAATTTTTTGATTTTCATCTTCCTAATTATTATCTTTAATAAACAAAATAAAACAGATTTTTTCAGGCCTGGCTTTATTAGCTGTCTTTATTTAATAAGTTATAGCTTTGGACGATTCTGGATTGAAGGTTTAAGAACTGACCCACTATGCATTGGTGGACTTCCACCTTTCTGTGATGGAGGTATAAGAATGGCTCAATTTATAAGTATTTTTCTATTTTCTTCTGGATTAATTGCAATATTTTTTTTAAGATTGAGAACATATAGTGGGAAAAATAGAAAGAATGGATAACAAAATATCCTTTATTGGTGTTGGTCCAGGCGATCCAGAATTATTAACTTTAAAAGCATTAAAAAAGATAAAAATTGCAGATGTCATTATTTGGACTGATTCTCTAATTCCTGAAAAGATTTTAGATTCTGCTAAAGAAGGTTCTGAAAAAATAAAAACGAGTTCACTTAACTTAGAGCAAATCACCTCAATTATGATAGAAAAATTTCAGGCAGGGAAAACTGTTGTAAGGTTGCATGATGGAGATCCTTGCCTTTTTGGAGCAATTAGAGAGCAAATCGAAATTTTGAAAAACGAAAAAATTGAAATCGAGGTTGTTCCTGGAGTAAGTGCTTTTCAAGTTGCTGCAGCATATCATGAAGCTGAGTTAACCATCCCTGACGTAACGCAAACAATAATTTTAACTAGAGCAGGAGGTCGAACAGGGATGCCAGAAAAAGAATCTCTGAAAGATCTTGCGAAACACAATTCCTCTATATGTCTATATCTAAGTGCTAGGCATGTGAAAAGGTCTCAAGAAACTTTACTAGAGTTTTACCCTCCAGAGACTAAAGTGATTGTTGGATTTAGAGTATCTTGGGATGATGGTTGGACATCATTAATAGAATTAAAAGATATGGAAAAATTTTCTATTGAGAAAAAACTAATTAGAACAACCATTTACATAATTAGCCCAGCAATTAGTAATTCTCAAAAAAGATCTAATCTTTATAATCCATCTTATAAGCATCTCTTTAGGAATAAATAATCTTAAAGTTGATAGAAAAATATTAATTACTATAATTAGTAAAAATTTATTTGCTTTGAAAGAAATAAAATCTGTTTCGGGAATCAACAATAAACGAGGAGATTCCTCTTTGAAGAGAATTGGAAATTTCATTAAAGAGGCTAGGTTAAGTAAAAATCAATCAATTGAAGAATTGGCTTCTGATTTAAAAATTGGAGCTCATCAACTTGAAGCCATAGAGGAAGGTAATGAAGAAAAACTACCTGAAAAAGTATTTATCAAAGCAATGATTAGAAGGATTTCACAGAAGCTAAAACTTGATACAGAATTTTTAATGGATGAATTCAAGACAGAGAGGAAAGAGGTGAAAATTGAAGAAATAGTTGAAGAAGTTTCCAAAAAAAACTATAAAACTAGGCAATCTAAGAATTATAATCCACTAGGATTCCTAATATTTATTTTAATTTCAGGCTTTCTCGGACTAATTGCCTCGTCCTTAATTTTTAATTTATTTTCAGATTCTTCTCAGAATCAAACTCCAAAACAAGAACTTATTCAAAAAACTAAATAACTTTTAATTCCAAATTCTTTAGTTCATTTATTACATTACGGCACAATCCTAAGTTCCATTTTTCAAGAAGAAGATCATGGTTTCTATCTAAAGGTAAAAGTTGAAATGTAAGATTATTTTCCTGCAATTTTATTTGAACTGAGGAGATCACTTTGTCAGGTCTTTGGTCAAGAGCTGCTGCTAGTCTTAGGATTAATGACATTTCAAGAACTAATGTTTTATCTTCTTTGGATATTAAATTTTGCCAAGACTCATGTCTTTTCTTGGGTAGAGTCTTTCTATGGTATCTAGCAATTGAAGCAATAATATTTGTTTCTGCTTCAGAATATCCCAACAACTCACAATTTTTTATTAAGTACCAAGAGTGTTTGTGATATGAACCAACATTCACATATTTCCCACAATTATAAAGATTAGAAGCTGCCCAAAGAAGTTCTTTAGCTTTAGGGTCATTATCGCTATGAAAGATATTTTTAGTCTGATCATAGATTTGAAAGGCAATATCAATAACTTTCTCAGCTCTTGTATTATCTACTCCAAACTTTCTGGCCTGATGAACTATAGTTGTTTTTCTAATATTGCCTTGAATATTTAACTCATTATTAATTATCCCTTTACGAAGCATCCAATCCACAACCAAACCCTCTCGAAGCGCCCTCTCACTTATTATTAATTCATCAAAGTTCAACATCTCCATTGCGGTGTTTAATATCAATGCTCCTGGAATAATTATTTCTGCTCTTCTCTCACTTAATGAAGGTATTTTCTTGATTTCCGAAACTGGCAATTTAATTAGTTTTTCCAATACATTTTGTAAATTTTCCCTTTTGAATTTATAACCATGTAACTTTTGTTTAGATTCTCCCAAATCATCTGAAATCAAATTTCCTAATGAGGTTGCAGTGCCACTGGTTGCAATCATAGATAAAGGCTTATCTCCCTTAGATCTACTCTCTATTTTTCGAACAGATGGTTCTAAAGATCCTTTAATAAAAGTTGTTAAAAAACTCGTTCTTTCTGAAGTTATAGACCCTTTATTTAAAAAATCATTTTTAAGTCTAACCGCACCAATTCTCGAACTGGTAAGAGCTCTAGCATCTTTTTTATCTGCAAGTATTAATTCTGTAGACCCTCCTCCAATATCTATGATTACAAAAGACTGATCTTCAAAAGACATCCCAGAAAGAACACCAAGGTAAATTAATCTGGCTTCCTCAGAACCACTTATCATTTCTATTTGAATATCAGTTTCATCAAGAACTCTTCTAATAAAATCTTGACCGTTTGGAGCTTCCCTAACTGCACTTGTTGCTGCTGTTACGATTTGAGCTACTCCATTACTTTTACAATATTCCTTAAATCGCTTAAGAGTAACTAATGCCCTTTGGATTGATTCTTCAGTAAGATTACCCTCATCATCTCTTTCTCCAAGACGAGTGGTTGATTTATCAGTAAATTTTATTGAAAATGATTTTAATTCTAGATTAATTTCTGCTACCAAGAGATGTGTAGAGTTAGTTCCAATATCTATAGAAGCTACTAAAATTTGCTTTTCTTGAAAATATCTTAAATCTTGTTTCATTATCATTTCTTTTTATAAGACGAAGATATCTTTAATCCATTAATAAATATACCCAACATTGATTATTAAATAATAGAAATCATTTAATCCTAGTAAGATTATTTAAAGTTATGAAATATACAATAGGTCATATGCAAAATAAAAATCAACAAATTAAATTAAGTACTTTTTTTGAATTATTAAGGTGGAATAAGCCTACTGGAAGAATGATCTTACTTATTCCTGCTGGATGGAGTTTATATTTAACCCCAGATGCTAATCCAACATTTTTAATGTTGCTAAGAATAATATTGGGAGGACTACTAGTAAGTGGATTAGGATGCGTGGTTAATGATATTTGGGACAAAAACATTGATCAAAGAGTTGTTAGGACAAAAAATAGACCTCTAGCTGCAAATAAAATCGGTCTTAAAACAGCTTATTCAATTCTTTTCTTTTTAATTTTATGTAGCTTCTTTCTAACTTTGTCACTACCTCAGCCTGGAAGAATCCTTTCAATTAAACTTGCTTTTTTAGCTTTACCTATTATCTTAATTTATCCTTCTGCTAAAAGATGGTTTAAATATCCTCAATTAATCTTATCCATGTGCTGGGGTTTTGCTGTCTTAATTCCCTGGGCCGCAAATGAAGGCAATTTAAATAGTATTGTTTTACTATTTTGCTGGCTAGCCACCATTTTTTGGACTTTTGGCTTTGATACGATTTATGCTTTAGCAGATAAAAAATATGATATCAAAATTGGAATTAATAGTTCCGCAGTTAACCTCCAGAACAATACAAGAATAACCATTCAAATTTGTTATTTTTTAACTTCTTTTTTTCTCGCAATATGCGGATTTATTAATCAAATGGATTTTATTTTTTGGCCAATTTGGCTTGTAACGTCAATCTTAATGCAGAGAGATATACTAAAAGTATTTCCTGAGGAAAAGCAATCAATAAAAAATATTGGAGATCACTTCAAAAATCAATCAATTTATGGAGGAGTCATTTTATTAGGAATTATTATTGCTTCATAAATTCTAAATATGGTTTTTAGATTAAAAAAAGGGGATTTAATAGATATTTTAGCTCCAGGCTCCTTTATTGATGAAGACGAAAATTTTCAAAAAGGCATAGAAATCTTAAAAAACTGGGGTTTGGAAATTAATGAAAATAATTCTCTATCAAAAAAATTTGGTTATTTTGCTGGCGATGATCTAACTAGATTTGAAGAACTTGAAAAAGCACAAAATAGTAAGCTAATCATTTTTGCAAAAGGAGGCTGGGGTTCAGCAAGACTTTTAGAAAAAGAACCTTCTTGGCAGCATGGTTTAATGCTTGGATTCTCAGATACATGTTCTTTATTACTATCTAAATATTCTCAAGGATTTATAGGTTCTATCCATGGCCCCATGGTTACCAGCCTTTTCAAAGAACCAGAGTGGAGTCTTGAGAGATTAAGAAATTTACTTTTTGAGGGATATGTTGAGGACATAATAGGAATCCCTTTAAGAGGTGGGAAAGCGAAAGGAGAGATAATAGTTTCTAACTTAACTATTGCTACTTTTTTAATTGGTACTAATCACTTTCCAGATTGCAAAGGGAAAATAATAATTTTTGAAGACATTAATGAAGATATTTATAAAATTGATCGCATGTTGACTTACCTTAGGATGACAAAAACAATTTCTGAAATTGCGGGTATTGGATTCGGAAGTTTTTCTAATGATTCCTGCGACCTTGAATTGAAAGATTTACTAAAAAACTGCATTATTGAAAGACTTCAAGAGTTCGATTTTCCTATTCTTTTTGATCTCCCAATAGGTCACATATCAGGGAATGCATGCATCCCGTTAGGGTATGAAGCAACCTTAAATGGTGACAACGGCATTCTTAGTATCGAAAAACCTTTTTAACTAGGAGTTCTTCACAAAAAGTTTTGCTATTTTCAAATCTACAGGGGATGTAATTTTTATATTTGAATAAGTTCCTTCAATAATCTTCACTTTCCAATTAAGCATTTCGAATAGAGAAGCATCATCTGTGACTTTCCAGTTTTTATCAATTGCCATCTTATGAGCTTTTTTTAATCTATCTACTAAAAAGCCCTGAGGAGTTTGCGCTGCCCATAAATAATTTCTGTCTGGTGTTTCTTTAATAAAACCTTCATTATCAACAATCTTTATAGTGTCTGTTACCTTAGTAGCTAAAATTACAGCTTCATTTTCATCTAATTGCTTGGCACAAAGGTCTATCAATTCAGGATTAATTAGACATCTAGCGCCATCATGTATTAAAACTTTTTCAGCATCTTTTGGTAACGCTTTTAAACCATTAAAAACTGACTGTTGTCTGGTGTCACCACCATTAATCCAATGAACTTTATGGGCAAAATCCTTAGCTGAATTTAGTAATAAGTTTTTATCTTTCGGTTGCCCAATTATTCCAACCCAGTTTGTTGAGCTTGCAGAAAATACAGATTTAAGTGTCCAATAAATCAAAGACTCTCCCTCTAAATCAATAAGTAATTTATTTTTCCCAGCTTTCATTCTGCTACCACTCCCTGCAGCTGGTATTAAAAAGTGCACAATAGAAGGACTTAATGTTTTCTAGACAATTATAAATAAAAGCAATATCTTTACACAAATAGTACTACGATTGAAAATTATAAAATTTCATAATGTCCAATACAGATTCATTATCAGGCAAAGTTGCTTTAATCACTGGAGCTAGCAGAGGAATTGGTAAAGAAATTGCTTTAGAACTAAGCCGCTTAGGAGCAGAAGTTTTTATTAATTACTCTTCTTCTGATGAAAAAGCTGAAGAAGTTGTAAATTCAATAAAAAATTCGGGAGGTAAAGCTCATAAATTAAAATTTGATGTATCAAGAGAAGATTCTGTCAGTTCAGCTTTCGAAGAAATCATAAAAATTAATGGTTCCATTGATATTCTTATTAACAATGCTGGTATTACTAGAGATGGACTATTGATGAGAATGAAATCGGAACAATGGGATGACGTATTAAATACAAACTTAAAAGGGGTTTTTCTTTGTACAAAATATGCTTCAAAATTTATGATGAAAAAAAGAAGTGGTAGTATCGTAAATATTTCATCTGTTGTTGGAATAATTGGTAATCCCGGTCAAGCAAATTATTCTGCAGCTAAAGCTGGAGTTATTGGATTCACCAAAACTTGTGCTAAAGAATTTGCTTCAAGAGGTATAAACGTAAATGCTATAGCTCCAGGCTTTATAGAAACAGAAATGACTGAAAAACTGAATACTGAAGAAATACTTAAAGTTATCCCTTTAGGGAAATTAGGAAGTTGTACTCAAATTGCAAACTTAGTGTCATTCTTAGTTTCAAGTGATGCAGGAAGATACATTACAGGGCAGACAATCTGTATAGACGGGGGTATGAGTATTTAGTCATGTACTTTCATAAGGCTGGCCTAATTCATCTCTCAACCTTCTAATTTTTTGTAAAAGTTTTAGTCTTCGACTTCTAGCAGTTAATGTTAAGAAAAATCTTAAAGGAAAATATATTAGTGTCATAGCAATCGCGAGGATTGCGGTAAGAGTAAAAATAAGATTATTTGTTTCTTCCATAACTTAAAGATACTCTTATTTGAGTTAATTTGTATGTCCTATTAAAAGAAATTCGGCTTTCCCCACTTAATTAAATATCCCTTAAAAATGATTCTATGGGAGATTAGAATAAGACAAAAGATCGAGCAAACATGGCTAAACAGTTAAGTTTTTCTAATGAATCAAGAGAAGCGCTAGAAAAAGGTGTTAATTTCGTAGCTAATGCGGTAAAGGTTACTATTGGGCCGAAGGCGAAAAACGTTGTAATAGAAAAGAAATTTGGTTCACCAGATATAGTAAGAGATGGATCTACAGTTGCTAAAGAAATCGAGATTGAAAACCCTATTTCTAATTTAGGTGCGAAATTAATAGAACAAGTTGCATCCAAGACAAAAGAGAGTGCTGGTGATGGGACAACAACAGCAACCATTTTGGCTCAGAAGATGGTTCAGGAGGGATTAAAAAATATTGCTTCTGGCGCCAACCCTATTGAGTTAAAAAAAGGTATGGAGGCAGGCCTAGCTTTTGTCTTAGAAAAATTAAGTTCCAAAAGTATTTCATTAAATGGTTCTGATATCCAAAAAGTTGCAACAGTTAGTGCTGGAGGTGATGAAGAAATTGGATCTATAATTTCGAAAGCAATGGATATTGTTACTTCAGATGGTGTAATAACTGTCGAAGAATCTCAATCACTAGAAACAGAATTAGACATAACTGAAGGTATGTCTTTTGATAGAGGTTATAGTTCTCCATATTTCGTAACAGACCAAGAAAGACAAGTTTGTGAACTTGAAAATCCTAAAATATTAATAACTGATCAAAAAGTCTCAACTTTAGTTGATCTAGTTCCAATACTTGAAGAAATTCAGAAGTCAGGCTCACCTTTTCTAATTCTTGCTGAAGATATCGAGGGAGAGGCATTAACCACTCTGGTTTTGAATAAGAATAGTGGGGTTTTAAATGTAGCTTCCGTAAGAGCTCCATTATTTGGTGAGAGAAGAAAAGCTGCCCTTGAAGATATTGCAATTCTTACAGGGGCTAAGTTAATTAGCGAAGATAAATCGATGACACTTGATAAAGTATCGATTAATGATTTAGGCAAAGCAAAAAAAATAACTATCACAAAGGATAAAACTACAATTGTTGCCTTCGAAGACACTAAAGATTTAGTTAAAGCTCGAGTAGAGAAATTAAAAAGAGAAGTTAATATAACTGAATCTGAGTATGATCAGGATAAAATCAATGAAAGGATAGCCAAACTAGCTGGAGGAGTAGCTCTTATCAAAGTAGGAGCTGCTACAGAAACAGAGATGAAGTATAAAAAGTTGAGAATCGAAGATTCCCTTAATGCTACGAAAGCTGCTATTGAAGAGGGTGTTGTTTCTGGAGGAGGACAAACTTTAATTGAAATATCAGATGACCTTTTAAAATTAAGTGAAACATCTTCAGATGATTTAAGAACGGGGATAAATATAGTTAAAGAAGCCCTTTTAGAACCTACCAAACAAATAGCAAAAAATGCTGGTTTTAATGGTGATGTAGTTGTCGCTGAAATTCAAAGGCTTAACAAAGGCTTTAATGCTAATTCAGGACAATATGAGGATTTAAAAGATTCAGGAATATTAGATCCAACCAAAGTAATAAGATTAGCTCTTCAAGATTCAGTATCTATTGCGGCTATGCTCCTCACAACAGAAGTTGCGATGGCGGACATACCAGAACCTGAAGCAGCAGCCCCTGGAGGGCCAGGCGGAGATCCAATGGGAGGAATGGGTGGCATGGGAATGCCAGGAATGGGTGGTATGGGAATGCCAGGAATGGGTGGCATGGGAATGCCAGGAATGGGTGGCATGGGAATGCCAGGAATGGGTGGCATGGGAATGCCAGGTATGATGTAAAAGCTAACTAGCTTTTTTATCGTTGTTAATCCACTTTCTTAAATTTTTAATATAAGGTAGGGGTAATTTTGGGGTTTCAGTAAATTGATTTATTTTATTAGAATTTTGATTTTTGCTAGATATTTCATTACTTCTAGGAGTTTCCAGACCATTTGATTCCATCTTTGTTTCTTCAATATTTTCAAAAGTTTTTGATAATTCAAGCTTAATTTGTTCTTGATTTTCTTCATGCACTTCATCAATTAAAGATATTTGTTCTTGATTTTCTTCATGCACTTCATCAATTAAAGATATTTGTTCTTGATTTTCTTCATGCATTTCATCAATTAAAGATATATGTTCTTGATTTTCTTTTTGTAGTGAACTATGGATTAATAAATCATTTAATGAATCAATCCCAAATCTATGGACCCATTTAATAACAACATTTTCTTTAAGCAAAAAATTATTTTCTAAAGAAGCTTGTTTAAAAACTTCTATTAAATGATTTTTTAAAAGCATAAAATTTCTAATTTAACTTTCTATTTAACAGAGGCCTTATAATAATCAAGGAAAAAACTGTTAAAGAAAATAAAATTGAGATACAACTCTTACAAGTTAAATCACCATATGGGGCATGTAAAGCCACTAATTCTAAATCCATAGTTTGTGTATAGGCAGTTCTAATAGGTTCAATAGCAAAAGTTAATGGATTTAATGAAGCTAACCAGCCCAGCCAATTTGGCATAAAAGAGATTGGAGCTAAAGCAGTACTCGCAAATAGAAGAGGTAAATTTATTACAAATATAAGAGCGATTAATTCAATATGTCCCGGCAAAACAAACGCTAAACATAAACTTATTGATGTCACAAAAAGAACTAATAAAATTAGTGTGGCAAATACAATTCCTAAACCATATAAGTTGGGCCATCCATAACCCAAAATGTATGAAACAATCATTATTACAATGCTCTGAACAAAGCTTAAGATTGTTATGTAAAAAAAAGAAGATAAAACTATGGATAATCTACTGGTTAAAGGAGCCACAAGTAATCTATTAAGAAATCCAAACTCTCTATCAAACATTAAAGGAAGCCCAGAGTTTAGGGCTCCGCTAAAAGCAGTAAAAACAATAAGTCCTGCTCCTAAAAAATTCCCATAAGAATCAACACCTGGTAAAAAACCTTCAGGAGCTTTAGAGAATAATGCCCCAAATAAAAAAAGCCAAATTATTGGTTGTAATATTCCTGCTAAAAGAGTTGATGGTCTTCTTTTTAATTGAATAAATAATCTCTTTGTTAAGGCAAATGTTTCTTGATATAAAAAAAATAAATTATACTGTTGTAATTCCATAATTAGCAGTAATTAGTATTCATTATAGTTAGTTAACCAAAAGTTTTTTTATCGCATGGATTGCTTTGATTCTTTTTTTAGGTCTCTTTTGCCTGCCATAGAAATTTCAGCATCCAATAATGTTTTTCCAGTTGCCTGAAGATATACATCATCCAAGCTTGGCTGACTTTGAGTAAGAGAAAAAATTTCAAACTTTGAGAAAGCCAATTCCACTTTTAGCTTCGTAAGTAAATCTTTTTGCTTATCTGCTACGAAATTTATCGAGAAACCTTGAGCTTCATTTATGATAATCTGACTAATTCCATCTATTGAAGATAAAATTTTAGATATATTATTTGCTTCTTCCTGATTACTAAATTCTCTTACTTTCAAAGTTACTCTATCTCCTCCTAATTTATTTTTAAGCTCTGAAGGAGTACCTTTTGCTATAACTCTTCCATCATCAATTATCACTAATCTGTCTGCCAATTTATCTATTTCATCAAGATAGTGACTACTTAAAATAATGGTCATTCCATTATTTCTCAAATCTTTCAAAAGTTGCCATATAATGTTTCTACTTTCAATATCTAAACCAACTGTAGGTTCATCCAAAATTAATACTTGGGGCAAATGTAAAAGTCCAGCTGCCAGATCTATTCTTCTTTTCATTCCCCCTGAATAAGTTCCGCACTTACGATCAATCCAATCATTCATTTCTAATTGATCTATTAATTTATTTATCCTTTCAAATTTTTTATTTTTGTTGATGTGATATAAATCTGATTGAAAATCCAAAAGCTCTCGTCCAGTTAATATTTTATCAAGTGCAATGTCTTGGGCAACATAACCAATTAATTCTCTAATTTTCCTTGAATTTTTTATCAGATTAATATTATTTATAAAAACTTCTCCACTGTCAGGCTCTATTAAAGTAGCAAGTATTTTTATTAGTGTTGATTTGCCAGCTCCATTTGGGCCTAGTATTCCGAATAATGTGCCAGCTTCAATTTCTATCGATAAATTTTTTAATGCTTTGATATCTGAATAAGATTTTGAAAGCCCTTTTACTTTTATATAATCCATCAAACTTACAATTTACTTAAAAAACATTTTACATCTAATTTAATTACTAAGCAGTGATACTAAAGATAAAAATATTTGCATAGATTGCTGCTCAAATTCTACAGATAGTTGGGTTCTGGAAATTAATAACAAAAGACAAATACCAAACATATAGAGAATAGACCATCTAAAGAGAGACTTTGCTCTTGAAAGATCATCAGGAGATTTCTTTAATTCATTTGTTAATTGCAAAAGTCTTCCATTAAATGGCAATAACATAATTCCGTATAAAAGACCCCCTTCAGGTAAGGCAAAAACTCCCATAATACTCATTAAAATTGTTGCCCATCCATAACGAGAAATCGCTTTAGCAGTAAAAACAGATCCTTTAACAGAAGGGAGCATAGGAATACCAACAGATGCGTAATCATCCTTCAACAAAATTGCAAGTGCCCAAAAATGAGCTGGGGTCCATAACATTACTAAACCAAACAACCACCAACCACTAAGACCTACATGCCCTGTAGCAGCAGATGCTCCAACTAAAGGTGGTATCGCACCAGCAACTCCTCCGAAGACAATATTTTTTGTTGTACGAGGTTTCAAAATAACTGTATATAAAATTACGTAGCTAAATAAACCAAGAAGAGTTAATCCCGCAGCCAAATAATTTACACCACTTACTAAGAGCATCGAAGCTGCCAAAGTACATGATACTGCAGCTAAAAATACAGTCTCAGATGACAACTTTCCAGCTGGCAAGGCTCTTTTGCTAGTTCTTGTCATCCTTTTATCTAATTCCATTTCCCACAAACAATTAAGAGCTCCTGCTGCTGCTGCTGCCAAAGCTCCTCCTCCTAAAGTACAGATAAGTTTCGGTGAAGACAAAGGCCATTCTTCAGTTAAAGCCATTCCTCCCAAAGTTGTTGCCAGTAAAAGTGGGATTAATCTGGGTTTTGCTACTTCAAGCCAAGGCGGCAAAGTTATTTTTTTTCTTGAAGGTACAACTTCATCCCTAATTGACGACTTATAGTTCAAGTTTTCTAAGTTACTACTTTTCATGAATTGATACCAACGATTTGAGAATTTAGGGAGTGGTTTAGACCTTTTTTGGTAAAAGGATTTCTAAAAGTTAATGTTGTTAATATCGCAATAAATAAAGAGGCGTTAAGTTGA
Organism: uncultured Synechococcaceae cyanobacterium; assembly: GCA_902574955.1. GTDB lineage: Bacteria > Cyanobacteriota > Cyanobacteriia > PCC-6307 > Cyanobiaceae > Prochlorococcus_A. The sequence goes on along the minus strand of CACGPQ010000011.1, from coordinate 9,554 downwards.
TGACCGATAATAAAAATAGGTTCATTCAAATTTGTTTTAAGACTTAAAATACCCAAAGCAATTTGGGAGAACAATAGAAAAATAAGTGCTGAGAGATATTTCCAATTTTCATCTAGCAAACTTCTCTTATAAATTGCAGTAGCAATAATCAATAGAATTGAAAAAGCAATTGGGAAAGCAAATAATTTATGAGTATTTAGAATTAGACATTGTTTATTAAAAGATAAACAAATATGTGCTGACCAGGTTGATGAAAGCCTTACTCCAATAAAAGATTGAATCAGAGTAAGTAAAAGAGGAACAGATAATAATAATCTCCACCAAATTAATGGCTCTTCTATTTCGTCATTTTCTAAATTTTGATTTATTGAAATTGTTGTAATGAGAAGTAGAAAAGCTATTAAAAGATGGCCAGTAACAGTATATGAATCAAGCAGGTTTATTACTGTTAAAGCCCCAAAAGATCCTTGGACAATAACAAGAAAAAGTAATAATGAATAAGATTTAGGTAACCAATTTGGAATTTCATTTTTCCAAATAATTGAAAGGGCAAATTTAAAAAGAATTAATATTCCAACCAGAAAAGCATCTAGACGATGAAACCACTCTAGAAATACTCTTAGGTTCATGTGATTAAAAGGCAAAAAAGATCCATAACATAATGGCCAATCTGGACATGCAAGTCCCGCCTCCATGACTCTTGTAGCACCTCCAATTACGATTAGCGCAATGAGTGCGAGTACACTATGACTTCCCAACCTTTTAAAAATCGTCAGATATTTTGATTTATATAATTGGTTATTAATCAAATGGATAAAACCTATTATTTTGCATAATAAATTAGATTCAAAAAACCAAACATTAATTAAAAATTAATATGTTTAATTTAAAAAATAATTTACTAATTTAATCTTTTTTCCCTGACAATTAATTCTAAAAAGTTATTAATAATACGACTTTTATTTCAAAAATCTTAAGAAGTTGTGAATTTAAATGTTTTTCTTTTAACAAAGGATGCAGGATTAGAAAAATTGAATATCTTGGGGATATTAATACAAATTATTAGAGACCAATTGTTAAATAAAAACATTTATTTAATACTAATTATTTCGCTCGTTTTTGCTATATCTTTTTGGATTGGTTTTAATGTAAATTTGCTTCCAGTGGAAGCAAGTATTAATGCACCAATTTATGATGAACTTTTTAAAATTCTTTTCATCATTGGATTAATTATTTTTATAGGAATGACAATAGCTGTTATTTATAGCTTATTTAAGTTTAGGAAAAGAAATGATCAGATAGGCGATGGTATAGCTTTAGAGGGAAATTTAAGCTTAGAAATCGTATGGACAATTATCCCTTCAATAATTGTTTTATTAATAGGTTTATATAGCTATAACATCTACGATCGAATGGGAGGGATGAAAGAACTAAATCATAACCACGAAATGATGAGTTCTAACACTGAAAAAATATGGGCTGGAATAAGTCAAACTTCTGATAATGAAATAGCAATAGATAATTTATCAATTGAAGTTTCAGCTATGCAATTTGCATTTCTATTCAATTATCCCAAGGGCAATTTCATATCAGGAGAACTACACGTTCCTGTTGATCAAAAAGTATCAATGAAAATGGAATCCAAAGATGTGATTCATGCTTTTTGGGTACCAGAGTTCAGAATTAAACAGGATATTATTCCTGGACAGCCGACTATTCTAAATTTCACTCCAACAAAAGTAGGAAAATATCCGATAATTTGCGCAGAATTATGTGGTCCATATCATGGAGGAATGAGAGCCTCCATAATTGTTGAAGAAGAATCTGATTACAACGAATGGTTTAACAAAAATAAAAAACCAGAGGTAAATTTATGACAATATCAATTGATCCACAAAAAACTAATAATGAAAGTCTTCAACCTAAAGGCTGGCTTAGATACTTTAGTTTTAGCCTTGATCATAAAGTAATTGGGATACAATACTTAGTCTGCGGTTTTCTCTTCTATTTAATAGGAGGAACCTTAGCTAGCGCTATAAGAATTGAACTAGCTAGTCCGATGTCTGACTTTATGCCGAGAGATGTCTATAACCAAGTTTTAACCCTACATGGAACAATAATGATTTTCCTATGGATAGTGCCTGTAGTTAACGGTGCTTTTGGAAATTATTTAATTCCATTTTATGTAGGCGCTAGAGATATGGCATTCCCAAGATTGAATGCTGTAGCTTTTTGGTTAATCCCTCCTTCAGGTTTGATGCTGGTAGCAAGCTATTTTGTTGAGGGTGCTGCTCAGGCTGGATGGACGGCTTATCCTCCTTTGAGCATAACTACTCCTCAATCAGGACAAATTATTTGGATTCTGAGCGTTCTATTACTTGGAGGCAGTTCTATATTTGGTGGAATAAACTTTATCGCTACCATTATCAAATTAAGAAGGCCAGGATTAAAACTTATGCAATTGCCAATGTATTGTTGGGCAATGCTAGGGACAAGTCTATTAGTTGTTTTGTCAACTCCTGTTTTAGCAGGTACTTTAATTCTACTTAGCTTCGATATCATCGCTAATACAGGTTTTTTCAATCCTGTTTTAGGTGGCAATGTCGTAGTTTATCAGCATTTATTTTGGTTTTATTCTCATCCAGCTGTATATATTATGGTCCTTCCTGCCTTTGGTTTAGTTAGTGAAATACTTCCTGTACATGCTAGAAAACCACTTTTTGGATATACAACAATGGTTTTTTCAATAATGGGGATAGTAGTTTTAGGTTTAGTTGTTTGGGCGCATCACATGTTTACGAGTGGAACACCCCCTTGGATGAGATTATTTTTTACTATCGCCACAGCATTTATTGCTGTTCCGACGGGTATAAAATTTTTCAATTGGGTTGCAACATTATGGGGAGGTAAAATTTCCATCAATAGTGCAATGTTATTCTCTTGCGGATTTATTATAAATTTTGTTTTTGGAGGTATTACAGGAGTTGCTTTGGCACAGGTACCTTTCGATATTCACGTACATGATACCTATTTCGTTGTAGCCCATTTTCATTACATAGTTTATGGAGGGACTGTTTTTATTATTTTCTCTTCAATTTATCATTGGTTCCCCAAAGTAACTGGGAAAATGCTCAATGAAAAATTAGGAATTTTACACTTTATCATTACTTTTATTGGATTTAACTTGTGCTTTGCTCCTCAACATTGGCTTGGTTTAAATGGAATGCCCAGAAGAGTTGCAGAATATGATCCTCAATTCCAGTTCGTTAATCAAATTAGTAGCCTTGGGGCTCTTTTGATGGCTATAAGTACAATTCCTTTCTTAATTAACGTATTCCTAAGTGTGAGAAATGGAAAAAGTGCTGGAGATAACCCTTGGAATGCTCTTACACCTGAATGGTTAACATCTTCTCCACCTCCAGTTGAAAATTGGGAAGGAGAAGCTCCATTAGTTGAAGAGCCTTATGGTTATGGTAAAGAAATTTCTGAACAAAAATAAAAACATATGACAACACTAGATAGCTCAAAAGAAATTCAAAAAAATAATTCTGAATTTAATGAAACACATGAAGACTTCAGAATGTTTGGTCTTATAACCTTCCTAATTGCGGACGGAATGACTTTTGCTGGATTCTTTGCTGCTTATTTAACTTATAAAGCAGTTAATCCATTACCTGATGGTGCTATTTATGAATTAGAACTCCCAATACCTACACTCAACACAATTTTGTTACTTATTAGTAGTGCGACTTTCCATAAAGCAGGCAAAGCACTTTTAAAAGATAAAAACTCTGATTCCCAAAAATGGCTATTTATTACTGCTTTTCTTGGAATTATATTTTTAATATGTCAATTATTTGAATATTTTCATTTACCTTTTGGATTAACCGATAATTTATTTGCAAGTACTTTTTATGCTCTTACTGGTTTTCATGGATTACATGTCACTTTAGGCACTTTAATGATTTTAATTATTGCCTGGCAATCGAGAATCAATGGCGGAAGATTAACCAGTCAAAATATGTTTCCATTGGAAGCTGTTGAATTGTACTGGCATTTTGTAGATGGAATATGGGTTGTTTTATTTATTATTTTGTATCTTTTATAAAAAACTAAATTTAAAAAAATTAAATATATTTTTTATTAATTTATATTGCCACAGTTCTCCTTTTTAGTAAGAATATATAATTAGAAATTTGTCAGATAATGCTAGAAGGAAAAGAACTTCTTGAAAAAGCAAAATTATTAAGTAAAAAATCTGAAGATGAGATAGCAAAAGGTTGTGGGTACGTAGGTCCTAGTGGAAGAATATTAAGAAAAAGTTTTTATAGGGCGCTTATTGAAGCTAAGGGTTACAAAATAGGAAATGGTCGTCAGGGGAAAAATGGTAATAGAGCTTCAAGAGGCAGACAGACAGAATTCAAAACTAAAGTTCATGGCAATGGGAACCTATTAATTGGTCATGCCTACACCAAAAAATTAGGTATAGAACCTGGTCGGGAATTTAAAATCGATCTGAAAAAAGAATCAAAAACAATTTATCTGATTCCATTAAATTAAAAAATATATTTTACCAACCGTTTTCTTTAAGCCACTCGGAAGAAATATTATTTGAAGATAAATCTTGATTACTATTTTTATTAAATAAAAGTAACTTCTCTACATATTTAATTAGTGCATCTGCCTCAAGGTTTACGCTGTCACCGATATTTAATTTATTCAGATTTGTGTTATGCCAAGTATGAGGAATTATCGCAATAGTAAATATTTCTCCTTCTTCCTCATATTTTGCAATCGTAAGACTTATACCATTTACACAAATACTCCCTTTATTAACTACATATTTTGAAAAATTATTATTTTTCCACTTTATTGATAATAGCCAAGATTTCTCTAATTTTTCTATATTCTCAACTGTTCCAAGGCCATCAACATGTCCGCTGACTATATGCCCTCCTAGACGGTCAGACACTCTAAGAGCGGGTTCTAAGTTAACAATCTGATTAAGGTTAGACTTTACTCCTAAAGTCGTTTTTTGTAATGTCTCCTCACTAACATCAACAGTAAATTTATTTTGAAAAATCTCTTTAACTGTCAAACAAATTCCATCAACAGCTATGCTATCACCGATTGCCATATCAAATAAATTATCTAGAATTTCAATTTCTAAAATATTTTTTTCTTGTCTTAGTTTTCCAACTGATTGAATTATTCCTGTAAACATAGATTTAAGAAAAATATTTTTGCAAAATTTTGTATTTACTTTAATTTACTTTAAATGATTTTCAACTATAAATAAATTAAAGAGTAAATAAAAAGAAATTGATCATATTTAGATGATTATTAATTCACAAAAAAGATCATTTGGTAAAGGGGAGAAAGTGAGCTTATTCACTTTAGGGACAATGCGAGCAACTGAAAGTCTTGAAAAAATGTATAGCATAATAAAAAATGCATATTATGTAGGAATTAACCATATAGAAACAGCACCCTCTTATGGTGATGCTGAATCACTTATTGGAAATTCAATAAAAAAATTAGCAATAGAAAAGAATATAAAAGAAAAAAATTGGGTGATTACTTCCAAAGTTTTACCAAAGGGTGATTTTGACTTTTTAAAAAATAATTTTAAAAAGTCTCTTAAAAATTTAAATCGCGAGAAAATTAATAATCTTGCAATTCACGGACTCAACTTAAAACAACATCTAGATTGGGTTCTTGCTGGAGAGGGTAAGAAATTCATATCTTGGATACTTGAGAAGGAACTAGTTGATCAAGTTGGTTTTAGTTCTCACGGAAGTTATTCACTAATTAAAGATGCAATTAACTGTGAAGTTTTTACTTTTTGTAGTCTTCATTTACATTATTTAGATCAATCTAAGATTGCTTTAGCAGAGGAAGCTATAAAAAAAGGTATGGGAGTTTTAGCAATATCACCTGCTGATAAAGGCGGTAAATTGTATTCTCCAAGTGATATTTTGATAGAGGCCTCTAAGCCTTTTCATCCATTAGAATTAGCGTATCGATTTCTGCTGGCAAAAGGCATTACAACTTTGTCCTTAGGGGCGACAAACAAAAAAGATTTTGAATTTGCGCATAAACTTAGAAACTCATTCGAAAAGCTTACAAAACTTGAAAAAAGCGCCCTGAATAAAATTGAGGCAGTTTCTAATGAAAGATTAAACTCAACCAAATGTGAACAATGTAGATGTTGTCTTCCATGCCCAAATGAAGTGCCTATTCCAGAAATACTTCGTTTAAGAAATATATCTATTGGTTATGGCCAATTAGAATTTTCAAAAGAAAGATACAATTTAATAGGAAAAGCTGGCCACTGGTGGGAAGAAAAAAATTCCTCATATTGTCAAGAATGTAATGAATGTGTTCCTAAATGTCCAAGTAAATTAGATATACCAAATTTATTAAAGGAAACTCATAACTTATTAATTGAAAATCCTACAAAAAGATTATGGGGATAAGGACTCATTCCAGATATTTTTAAAATTAATTTTTTGTTCATTTGTTAAGACAGGGAAAGACCAACTATTTTCCCAACATTTCTCAGAAGGTCCTAAGATGGGGAACATTTCAGATTTATATTTACTTTGCACATAATCACTATTGAATGGTAGGTACCAACCTTGGCTTACTAATTTATCTACTATTGATTTATTTTCTAAGGATTTAATCCATTTAATTAATATTTCATTATTTAGATTTGATCTACTAAGTAGAAAATGCCACATCAAAGGTACGCCTTGGCTTGGGAAGACTAAAGAAAGTCTTGGATCTATTTTTAAATATTTTGAACAAAGACTATAAGGAACTATTGCGACAATAGCATCAGAATTAATCAACCAATTGAGCATATTTTTATCATCAAATAACATTGCTTGGCTTTTGATTTTTTTTAAAGAATTAGATGAATTAATTTTTTGAGCAATTGACAATATTATTCTGGGACTTTGTGGAAAAATAATTTTCCCAGTTAATTTTTTAGAAAGAAGAAAATCCCAAGATGTTCTGGCTGAATTTATTAATTCTTTATTATTTTTAATGATAATTGTATAGGGTACTACGCCAATAGGAAATAATTTACTCCTCTGATTTTGATTAAAACTTCCCAAAAAATCTATCGACCTCATATCCAAATTTTCGAACAGTGCAAATTCATTTATTTTTTCAAATTCTGAAAAATCTATACTAGAAATCCATCCATCATTTATTAAAGTAAAATCAGAATTGAAAATTGCGTTTCTATTTTTTTGTAGCCGAATATTTTCAAAATTAATTTTTTCCTGCTTCCAATCTTTTGGAATCGTATCTTTAAAAGATTCTGGATAAAAAGAATTTTGTAATGCAATTTTTACTTTATTAGGTAGATTACTGCAAGAGTTTAAGAAAAATAAAAGAGAAATCTTACCACAATTTAAAAATTCTCTTCTGGTTGCAAATTTTGAAAACATTCAGCAATCCTTCTCTAAAGAAATTTGACCTAGGCCCTTCATTATTTCCAGATTTTGTTGACACAATGAAACTATTTCTTCATTTTTAAATCCATCTAAGAAAGCAAACAATGATATTCCACCAGCACCTACACCTTCTTTTACATGCCCTAATTCATAATCCCTCAATTCTTTGTATTTTGAAGATTTGAAATTTAAAGGACTAGCTAAGCCTAATAATTTGACATCATATGTTTCATTAATTAGATTTACTAAATCATTTAGAGAATTATCTTTCACAAGCCACCCAGTTGTCGCAATAAAAACATCTTCAATAAAATCATCTTTATTTTTTTCATCTAAAAATTCTAATACAAGCAAAATGACCGCTAACATCTGACTTCCACCAGACAATATTACAGATTGTTTTGCTAACCTGCCACCAATTAATAGACCCATAGAGAAAGCTTGGAAAGGATCACCTACCGCCGCGACAACATCAAAAGAGTCGAAATCAGCCTTGAAATTTGCATTGAAAATTCCTCTTTTAACTACTTTTCTTCTTAGTTCTCTTGGAGCTTTGAATAAACTACTCCCTATTAAATTAGATACCTGCAAACCAAAAGCTTCCATTACTGCCTGCGCAGTTGTGGTGCCCCCCGGTACAGATTCAGAAATTAAAACTGGTTGTTTTAAGGATTTTCCTATCGCAAGACCTTTTTCATAGAGATTTAAAACTCTCTCTTTAGTCATCGATTTACCAGTAGTAAGACAATTTGATGGGCCCAAATTACTATCTTCTACAACCAAATGATTAAAATAAGGCTTTGCTCCTATTCCCAGAGGAACAATAACTGGATAAATGTTTATAAGCTTTGAACAAACATGACTGATTAGGGCCGGAGTTACTCCTGCATTGAGAAGAGGCAATTTATATTGATGATCTTTTGAAGCACCCATAAGCAAAAATTCGGCATCTGCGAGCGCAGTTGTTCTCCTTGATTTTGCATTAATACCTGCTGCGGAAATTCCTGGAATTTGAGATGTATTAGTGCCAGCAATTATAAGAAATATTTTTAAATTTTTAATATTCTTTTTCAGTATTTCTATCTTATTAAGTTGTCTTTTTTTATTGGATTCATTACCAAAAAAATTTATCCCTAATTCTTTACTATACATTCTTACTTTTTTTAATTATTAAAATCAACTAAGCTATTTAATAATCTTGGAGGATCTGGGATGGTTAATTTAAATCTAGGAAACAGAGAATAGGCAACTACATGTAAAGTTAAAACATAAACTATTTCTTGAAAAATTATTAATAAAATTGAACCCAATTGTATACTCAAAATTGAGGGATATAAAGGTAAATTAAATAATCCAATTAACTTTTCTATTAAACCATAACTCGCTCTAGTAATTAACACCCAAAGATTATCTCCAACCAACGTAGATAATGCTATTACTCTTAGTAAGAAGCCAAGGGTTCCAATAACAACTCCACCAGTTAAGCTAAGTTTCCAACTCTTTTCTTTAAACCAACACCAACCTAACCAAAAAGCCAAGATCCCATAAGGAAATAAAAATAAAGTTCCTCTAACAGGACCCATAATTATGAATAAAAGTAGAAATTGTATTAAAAGTCCTTCCAATGCAATTTTAGTTCCTCTTCTCAAGTGCAACAAGATCATTGGGAGGGGTAAAATTAACCTTAATAAAGCTCCCCCAATTGGCAAATAATATAATGCAACCCATAATAAAGACGAAAGAGATGCTAAATAAGAGGTCTCAACAATATTTAATGCTTCAATTTTTTTTGTTATTTTCATTTTGTTGAATATTTTTAATTAATTTTTATTCATACTTTTATTTTTTGAATCTAAGATACGTTCAATCTTTTCTATTTCAAAATTTACCTCAGAATTACTCAATATGGAACTTAACTCTTCCGTGGGATCTTTTGGATCTACATCTTTTAAAATGAAAATTATTTTGTAAGATTGAAGCTCAATTTTTCTTTTTTTTGAAAGATTCTTAATTTTTTTATTTTTTTTATCATCAAATTTTTTGTCTTCTTTTTCTAAATTTATATCGTTTTTATTTTCTGGA
>CACGPQ010000010.1 GCA_902574955.1 uncultured Synechococcaceae cyanobacterium | reverse complement strand
AATTTTTTCTATTTAATCAATTTTAACAGCAAATTAAAATTGACAATAAATTATAGATATTCGAGGATAGTTATTAACCAATTATGGAAATTTTTATTATCTAAATTAAATCCTAAATATGAGTGATTTTTTATTTCCAATAATAGAAATAGTTTTAGGCGTAGTTCTACTTTTTGCTGGAGGAGAGTTCTTTATTCAAGGAGCCATATTTTTATCTTTAATTTTAGGAATACCTCAAATAGTAATTGGTTTGACAGTTGTTTCTCTTGGAACAAGCTCTCCTGAGTTGTTGGTAAGTTTGAGTTCAATTTTAAAAGGCAGTGATTCGCTTGCGGCAAGCAATGTAATTGGAAGCAATATTTTTAATGTTCTCGTAGTTTTGGGCATAAGCTCATTGATAACACCCCTTAAAGTAAAAAGCAGAATAGTCAGAAGAGATGTGCCTCTTTTAATGGCAATTTCTTGTGCCGTTTGGGCTATGTCATCAACAGGCTTATTAACATTGCAAGCAGGGGTATTTCTAATATTTTGTTTAATCTTAAATACAATATGGGAAATCAAAACCATCAATGAGAAAGGAGAGGAGACAAAAGATGCCGAACCAGAGATAGAAGAATTAAAAGATAACTATAAAGGGAAAATGAATATTTTACTAAAGTTAATATTGGGAATATTTCTTTTAAGCTTTGGTTCAAATATTTTAGTGAATGGTTCTCAAACGCTCGCTACTCTTTTGGGTGTAAATGAAATTGTTATTGGTTTAACTATCGTCGCAACTGGGACATCTTTACCAGAATTAGTAACTTCAATAATTGCTGCATTTAAAGGCAAAACAGATCTTGCGATTGGGAATGTCATAGGAAGTAATTTACTTAATCAACTTTTAATCCTTGGAAGTTGCAGTATTTTTTCAGGATTTAAAGGTTTAGTAATTGAACAGAGTCTAATAAAAGTTGACTTACCTTTTATGGTTTTAACTACCTTTGCATGCTTACCAATTTTCTGGAGTAAAGGGAAAATCACAAGAATTGAAGGATTTATTTTGCTTAATCTTTATATTTTCTACATTCTCGATAAGATACTTTTCCTGAATGGATTTAACTTCCTTTCTGAATTAAGGATAGGTTTATTTATTTACTTTGCATTTCTTATAGTGTTTCTGATTGTTCAAGAAAAATTAAAATTTTCTAATTCATAATTTTATCCATACATAGTCACAAATTCTTCTGAGATAGTTGGGTGCAAAGCCATAGTAATATCAAAGTCTTTTTTTGTTATCCCTGCATTTAATGAAATCGATACCATTTGAATAATCTCAGACGATGTTTCTCCAAACATATGACATCCTAGGACTTTGTCAGTTAGCTTATGAACTACAATCTTCAACATACATTTTGATTTATTCTTTTTAAAGGTACTAGACATAGGGGTAAATTTGCATTTAAAAATTTTTATATTTTTTTCAGAGTAAATCTCTTTAGCTCTTTTCTCACTTAAGCCAACTGTTGAAATTTCTGGAATAGTAAAAACGGCCTTAGGGATATATTCATAATTTACTTTTCTTTTTTGGTTATTAAAAAAATTATCCGAAAAAACTCTCCCTTGTTCTATTGCTACTGGAGTTAAGTTTGGCTTATTTATGATATCTCCAACTGCAAAAATATTTGCGTTGCTTGTTTGATTAAGTTCATCGACATCTAAATATTGGCCATCCATCTTTAGATTTAAAAAATCTAAATTTAAAGGCAAAAGATTTGGTTCTCTACCTGTAGCAATAAGGATATTATTAGTTAGGAGTTTATCTCCCGAGTCTAGGGTAGATTCGAGATTTCCATTTACTCTTTTGATAGAATTTAATTGAGTATTGGAGATTATATTGATTTCAGTAAAAGTAGGTGATTCCTCTAGGCATGAAGAAAGATCCTCATCAAAACCATTAAGTAAATGTTGACCTCTAATTAATTGAGTTACTTCAGTACCTAAATTTCTGAAAATAGAAGCAAATTCACAAGCAATATATCCACCTCCTACTATTAATATTGATTTGGGAAACTTTTCTAATTCAAAAATATCATCGCTAGTCCATGCCAAATCTACCCCAGGAATATTTAATTTCTTTGGTTTACCTCCAACCGAAATAAGAATTTTTTTTGAACTTATAATATTTTTAATTTTCTTTGTGTTTGAACAAATAATTTCTAATTCATTTTGAGTAATGAATCTTCCTAAGCCTTCAAAAACAGTTATATTCAACTTTTTTAAAGAATTTCTATGTAAATTACTTAATCTAGAAACCTCCTCTCTAACATTCTTCAACAAAATATTTGATTCAAAATTAATACCTTCATTTTTTAATCCATATCCTTCAGAAGAATCCATATTTTTTTTACTTTTAGCTGCATAGACCATTAATTTCTTAGGCACACATCCCCTTATCACACAAGTTCCTCCTATTTGATTTGCTTCTATGATTGCGACTTTTGCTCCATAACTAGCCGCACGTTTAGCCGCAGCAAGGCCTCCAGATCCAGCGCCAACAACAATTAAATCAAATTCAAATTCCAAGACTTTTTTAAATCATTTATTATAACGTTAGTTTATAGCTTTAATTCAAATAATGAATGGGATTTTGACATGGGATGATTTAAATAAATTTGAAGTTGAAGATCTTGATAGAGTCCATGGTATAAATAATTCCTACGCAAATTTAAGATTATTTGGACATAGTGAAAATGATGTATTAGTTACCCTCTATAGGGATAGGCATTCTTGGTGTCCTTACTGCCAAAAGATATGGTTATGGCTTGAATTTAAGAAAATTCCATACAGAGTCAAGAAAATAAATATGTTTTGCTACGGCCAAAAAGAAAGTTGGTTTCTTGAAAAAGTCAGATCCGGGAAATTACCTGCAATTGAATTTAAAGGACAAGTAATAATTGAAAGCGACGATATCATAGCTTTTTTAGAAAATGAATTTGGAGCACTTGGATCTTTTATAACATCTAGTCACCTTATCAAAATTCGAGAGTTAGAAAGAGAAATTTTCAGATCCTGGTGTAATTGGCTCTGCCGAGAAAGCCTTAATTTTATAGATAATTCTTTTAGAAAAAAAATGTTTAAGGAATCAATTTCTAAACTTGATGAAATCTTAAGTAGCTCAAAATCGGGGTTTGTTGATCCATCAGTTTCTAACACGGGTGGTATAGAGCCTGGTGTTGGAGATATAATTTTTATTCCCTATATGGAGAGAATGAATGCATCACTTATTTATTATAAAGGGTTTAATTTAAGATCTAATTACCGTCATCTAGATAACTGGCTTACCCTTTTTGAAGGGACAAGTGCTTATAGAGGCACTCAAGGAGATTTTCATACTCATTCGCATGATTTACCCCCACAAATGGGAGGATGCTATAAAGAAAGGAATGAACAACAGATTACTTTCTCTAAGCTAATAGATACTGGGGAGGGTTTAGGTAATTATGAATTAAACCAAAATTACGAGTCAAAATATTATGCAACAATTGCTCTTAAAAGAGTGATAAAGCATAAAGACAATTTACTAAAGGTAAACCCATACAATAAAGAATCCTTTGACGAATCATTGAGATCAGCTTTGAGCCATATGATCACAGGTGAATTATTAATCCCTAAAAAACTTTCAGGAATCTCTCTAAGATACTTAAAAAATAGAATCTCAGTTCCAAGAGATATGCCAATTATTTCAGCAAGATTGTTGAGGCAATCATTAAATAAAATTGAATCGCTATGTGATATCAATGAAATAGATAAGATACCTTTCAGGCATAGATATGATCAAGATCCTATAAATTTTATTTCTGGTTAATAATAAAACTATAAATTTTTTCTTGAATCTATTTGAAGTAAATCTCTTATTTTTTGAACTTGACTTGCAATATTAGGATCAATAGACAATTTTTTTTCAACTTGTTCAATAGCATACATAACTGTTGTGTGGTCTTTGCCTCCAAACTCATCTCCAATTCTTGGTAGGCTTAAATCAGTTCCATGTCGCATAAGATACATACCTATTTGCCTAGCTTGACTGACTGGTTTTCTCCTACTTGAACTAATCAACTCATCAGTAGAAACTTTAAAGAAGTCTGACACTTTTTCAATAACTTGTTTTGGACTAACAACTACTCCCACACTATTCGGATCAAGCATTGGAGCAATTGATTGGACAGTCATTGGCAAGCCAGTTATTGATGCAAATGCAACAGCTCTGGTAAATGCTCCTTCCAATTCTCGAATATTCGAAGTGAATCTTCCTGCTATAAATTGAATTAAATCCCTTGGAAGACTCATCCTCTCTTGTTCTGCCTTTTTTTGAAGAATGGCTGTTCTCGTCTCAAGGTCAGGAGGTTGAATATCTGCAGTCATACCCATTGAGAACCTAGAAATTAATCTCTCTTGAATTCCCGACAATTGATTTGGAGGTCTATCACTTGCAATAACTATTTGACTTCCTGATTCGTGAAGGGCGTTAAAAGTATGAAAGAATTCTTCCTGTGTATACTCTTTGCCTTCTAAGAACTGTATATCGTCTATTAAAATCAAATCTACATTTCTATATTTATCTCGAATAGCTGTCATTCCATCTCGCCGAATACCGCTAATAACATCGTTAGTGAAAGTCTCTGTGGATACATATTTGACTTTTGCTTCTGGATCTATTTCTACTCGATAATGACCTATTGCTTGCATTAAATGAGTCTTGCCAAGACCTACTCCACCACAAATAAATAATGGATTAAATTCTCTCCCAGGAGATTCGGCAACGGCTAAAGCTGCGGCATGAGCCAACCTACTATTTGGACCTACAACAAATCTTTTAAATACGTAACGTAAATTTAAACCATTAGGATTTTTGAATTGATTTTTTGAAGAATTATTTTGATTAATACTAGAGAAAGATCTTGTTTTATGATTAACTTTCTGTTCGCTAGGTTTCTCTTCATTTGTTATATCGCTGCTGGTATTTGTTTCAGATTTAAAAACAACTTTTACATCATGGCCGCAGATTTCTCTTGCAGCTTTTTCAATAGTTTCACAATAATTCTTTCTTAACCAATCACTGGAAAATGTATTTGGAGCGATTAAGGTCAATAGACCATTCTCAAAACAGTTAAATTTAGCAGGCCTTATCCATGTCTCAAATGAAGGCTTACTTAAAGTTTTTTGGAGTAATTGTTGAACTTCCCCCCAAATAGGATTTGTTGTTTGCAAAGTTTTATTCTCTAGATTATTAATCTACAGGGAATTTAATAATTGGCCATTATCAAATCACAAGATCACGACAAATTTAAAATTACTTAACAAAGCATCAACTAAATTTATAAAGATAAATTTTATATTTTTTTATAGGCATATAATTATTTTAAATCTCATTAAGGTATTGGATAAAGCATTACTTGTTATCATGGCAAAATGGCATGGTTTTGGAAGATGCAAAACAAGATTATCAAAAGATATAGGTAAAAGTAATTCTGCAAAAGTACAAAGTGTAATGACCAATCACACTATTTCAGTCGCAAAATTTCTCCAAGAAAATAAATTAATTGATATTTCTATGGCCATATCTGGTTTGGGGGTAGGGAATTGTAGAAGATGGTCTAAAGAATTAGGCATCAAAAAATTTAATTTACAGGGGAAAGGCTGCTTGGGAGAAAAAATGAAAAGGCAAATAATTATCAACAAAAAATTTTGTGCTAGAAATAAGATCAAAAATATTATTTTTATTGGTACTGACCTTCCAGATTTATGTCATCAAGATTTATTGAATACTCTAAAAGACCTGCAACAAAATGATATTATTTTCGGACCATCTAATGATGGGGGATATTGGCTTATTGGTTTATCAGAAAAAATAATTTCAACGCATCTATATTTACCTTTTATTAACATTAAGTGGGGAAAAGAAAATGTTCTTCAAAATACAATTGAAAATTTTGCTTCTAAAAAATTGAAATATAAGTTTTTAGATAAAAAAATAGATATAGATACGATTATTGATATTGAAAGTAGAAATTAATAGACGTGTATAAAATCTCAATTATCATCCCAACTAAAAATGAAGCAAATAATTTGCCATTATTACTTTCAGACTTATCGACTATTCGTAAAGAGGGGGAAATTATTATTGTTGACTGTGTGAGTGAAGATAAAACTATTGACATAGCAAATATTTATGGAGCAAAAGTATGTATATCTAAAGAAAGGAATAGAGGTTTACAATTAGATTTGGGAGCTAGGAATTCGAAAGGAGAATGGCTCATATTTTTGCATGCAGACACAAGATTAACTAATGATTGGTTTAAAAAAACAAATTCATTTTTAGAGGGAAACAAAAATAACATTTACTTTTTTAAATTTAAAATTAATCACAAAAAGATAATTTATAGAGTCCTCGAAATTTTTGTAAATTTTAGAAGTAATTTTTTTAAAAAACCGTATGGTGATCAAGGTTTAATAATTCATAGAACTACTTATTTTAAGAATAATGGTTTTAGAAAAATACCTTTAATGGAAGATATAGATTTTTTAAGGAGATTAAACAATAAAAAAGATTTAAAACAATTAAATCACCCTATTTTTATCAGTTCAAGAAAATGGGAAAGAACTAATATTTTTCTCCAAGCTATTAAGAACTGGCACTTTAGAAGAAGATGGTTAAAAGGCGAATCTTTAAAATCTATATATTCTGACTACTACAAAAAATAATTAATTTGCATACCAAAAAGCACATTTAGATCCCCTTGGTTCTAATATCCAACCTTGTCTTTTATAAAATGAAACCACATCAGCGTCAGCAAAAAGGGTTACTCTAGAAATTCCAATATTTTTTAATTCTTTTAGGATATACTTCATTAACTCTTTCCCCAATCCTAGTTTTTGATAGACAGGATTAATAGCTACATCCCAAACTGTTGCTTCTAGAATCCCATCGCCAGTGCATCTTGCAAATCCTATTAGTCTGGGGAATTTATCATCATGACGCCATAAGCCAACCACCAAAATGCTGAAATCCAAAGCTCTTTTCACTCTCCTTATAGGTCGTCTACTCCAACCAACGGTTTGCAAAAGTTGATCTAGTTCTATTAGATCTAAATTTTTATTTTTACTACATACAAATATTTCTTCTTTATTTGTTTGAATAAACTCATAAGAATTTAAACCATAGAGATCTATCAGCTCATCCCTTGAAATACTGTTTGATTTTTTTATTAACGATCCTGGGTTTCTAAAAATCATTAGAAATTAGCAAATCCTTTTTGTTGAAGCTCAGAGAGCTGAAAGTATAAACCCTTTTTCATTCTCAATTCACTATGTGTTCCCTCTTCAACCAACGATCCCCCTTTCAAAACTAAAATCTTATCAGAATTTTCAATAGTTGCTAATCTGTGAGCTATTACTAGCGCTGTTCTTTTTGACAGAATTCGCTCAAGATCCTTCTGCAATGTAGCCTCTGTAGAAGGATCCATAAATGCTGTTGCTTCGTCCATTATTAAAACAACAGGCTTTCTAATCGCTACTCGAGCTACTGAAAGAAGTTGTCTTTCTCCAGAAGAGAGATTCCCCCCTCTTTCTCTTAGTAAGGTGTTCAAACCTTCTGGTAATTTTTTCAACAAATTATCTAACCCTAATTCGTTACAAAGATTCTCTAATTCAAGATTGTCTACATTCGAATTTAGTTTCAAATTATCTGCGACATTTCCACTAAAGATAAAAGTATCTTGCAAAACTACTCCCAACATATTTCTAAGAGTTGCAATAGGAATATCTTTTATATCTATATCATCGATTAAGATTTGACCTGATTGAGGTTCATACAATCTACATAACAGTCTTATTATGGTAGTTTTACCTGAACCAGTTGGGCCTACAAAAGCAACATGCTCTCCAGGATTGATTATGAAAGATAAATTTTTTATAATATGTTCTCCTTCATTGTAGAAAAAATTAACATTCTTGAACTCAATTTTGCCCTTAAATTTCTTATTTACATTTTTAGCATTTTCTAAAAAATGTTTTGCAGAAATAGAGTCCTTAATATGTATTTCTTCATCCAATAGCTCATTTATTCTTTCTACAGCTGTTAAACCTCCTTGTATCTGAGTAAATCTTTCTGCAAGCTGCCTTAAAGGTTCAAAAAGTCTTTGGGAATATAAAACAAAAGTTGTTAAAGTTCCTAAACCAATATTTCCAGAAGTAACAAGATATCCTCCAACTGCCAAAACCAAGGAAACTGCGGCAAGAGAAATCCATTCTATAAATGCCGAAATACTACTGTCATAGAATATTGTTCCATTTACTGCTTTCTTATAAGCAACTCCAGTATTAGAAAATTTCTTGCTGTTGAAAGCCTCTCTTCTGAACATCTGAACGACTTCTAAACCTTGAAGATTCTCTTGAAAATCAGAGTTGAGCTGAGACAATTCTTCCCTTACTTGATAATTAGCTCTTCGGTAACGTTTTTGCAGCCAAATAATGAAATATGAAACTGGGATTTGAGTCAAAAGTAATAAAATGGCAAGTCCTCGATCAATCGATATCATTGTCAAAGAAATTACTATCAGACTGACGAAATCAGCAATAACTCCAACTGCCCCACTACCAAAAACCTCGGCTAAAGCATCAACATCATTTGTTAATCTCGTTAGTAATTTCCCTACAGGCATTTTATCGTGATACTTAAGAGATAAAGATATTGAATGATCAAAAAGTTCTCTTCTTATTCTTGCTGTCAAACGCTGGCCCACTGATTGGATATTGTAAGTTTGGTATCCCTGAAGAACTAATCTAAATAGAACAGTTATAAATAAAGTTAGGATTATTGCATTTATTGACTGCCCGAAGAAAGTTTTACTTAGCCAAACATCTGTAGTTTCATTCTTGAGAATGGTAATTGCTTGACCAACTAATAATGGTTGAATAGCTCCAGAGAAAGAAACAGGTAATAAAACTATCAAGATTAGATAGATAGTTTTTTTATCTTTAGTTAAATATTTACCTAACTTTTTAATCCTTCTATAATCTTTAAAAAACATTTAGCTAATCTTCTATAAAGCATTAGTTGATTCTATTGATAAAATAGTATCTCTGAGATCATAATCATCTAACCTCATAGATAAAGGATTTCCAATTAGTCTTGCCGTCGAATAGAAAAGATCATCTATTTTAATTAAACCATTTTCTTTAAGAGTCTTTCCAGTTGCCACCAAATCAACTATTGCCTCTGCCATACCTGTAATAGGACCAAGCTCCACTGATCCTGTTAAATGAACTATTTCTGCAGGAATATTTAATTCTTCAAAATAAGATCTTGCTGTTTTTATAAATTTACTTGCTACTTTACAATTCGCTGGAAGATCAGTTGGTTTTGAATAATCGCTATTTTTCTTAACCGCCAAAGACATATGGCAACCCCCAAATCCTAAATCTAATAACTTTGCTACTTTTAATTCAGATTCTCGTAAAACATCATATCCAACGATACCCAAATCAGCCTGACCATAACTTACATAAACAGGAACATCTCCATTTCTTACTAATAAAGCTTTAGCCCGTTTGCAATTTGATTCAAAAGTCAATGATCTATTATTTTCGACCAATGCGTCAGAGAAATCTAACCCAGCTCTTTTAAAAGTTGAAATTGAATCTTTTAACAGAGCTCCTTTTGGTAAAGCTATAGTAAACATAGATCAATTTCTTCCAAGGATTCTTCATTCTAAGTTAACAATGGAATTTAATAAAGCTCGAAATATAATCGGACTTAGAGTTTTAAGTGATAACATCATTTGGTTGTTGGTAAAAGATAAATCCGTTGTAGTTGTAGATCCATCTGTTCACGAACCAGTTATTAGATATATAAATGAAAACAATTTTCACTTAGAAGCTATTTTGCAAACTCATCATCATTCAGACCATATTGGAGGGACGAAATCTCTTATTGAAACATGGCCAAATGTAAAGGTGATTGCTTCCTCCAAAGAAAAAAAGCGAATCCCTTTTCAAAATGTATCTGTTGAAGATGGAGAAACTTTAAACATTTTAGGGGAAGAAGTAAAAATAATTGAAGTATTAGGTCATACAAGCTCACATATTGCCTTCTTTTTGAATGGAGAAAATCCTGTTCTTTTTATTGGTGACACATTATTTTCTGGAGGCTGTGGAAGAATTTTTGAGGGAACTTATCAACAAATGTATTCTTCACTAGAAAGAATCAAATCTTTACCAAAAAATACTCTCATATATTGTGCACATGAATATACAAAGGGAAATATATTGTGGGCATTGAATCTCAAGCCAAAAGATCAAGATATAAAAAATAAACTTTCGGAAGTTGAAAAAAAACTTTCACTTAATGAATTGACAATTCCATTTTTACTTGATGAAGAGATGAAAATAAATCTTTTCTTAAGAGCAAAAAATTTAGAAGAATTTACTTTTTTAAGAGCAAATAAAGATTTATGGGTTTAAATAGATAGGTATCTTCTTAAACAAATGTCCCCCAAACAAGTAATTAAAACATCAAATGCTCCAGATCCAGTAGGACCTTATAATCAAGCAATAAAAGCTGGGGATTTTATCTATTGTTCTGGTCAAATTGCTATAGACCCAGCTTTAAATGAAATAACATGTTTAGGTGATATAGAGAAGGAAACTATTCAAGTTTTAAAAAATCTTGCAGAAGTTCTTAAAGCTGGTGGAGCCAAAATAGAGGATGTAATAAAAACAACTATTTACTTAACGGACTTAAGTAATTTTCAAATTGTCAATAAAATATATAGTGATTTTTTTAATATAGAGAATCCTCCAGCAAGGGCCTGTGTGGAAGTTTCATCTTTACCAAAAGGCGTTTTAGTTGAAATAGATTGCGTCGCATTTCTAGATTAATTTCTAATTATTGAGAAATTTGAAATATGAACCAATTGTGCACCATAGTTGTATAGATTATTAATTGATAATTCATCTTTGATCTATGTCAGCAGCAAAGCTTAATATAGATGAACTAGAAGCAGGTTATCCTTTATTTTGCAAAGCTCTTAGACTATTAATCTTAAAAGGAAACTCAGTTAAAGATATAGAAAAGACAGTGTGTTGGAGTCATCTTGAAACTTTAAATAGATGTCTACCTGGTAGATATAAAGCCCCAACATATTTAATGGCTTTAATCAAAAGAGATATTGCAAAGCCTAATAATTATTAAAAAGGACTAATCCTCTAAATAAAATTTATCAATATCCATCGAAAAGTCTTTTTCCTTTTCTGATATTTCTTTGTTATCTAAAAATATTGAAAGACTTACAAAATTCTTACCGAAGCTGATATTTGGATAGATATCTCTTTCTTTGCATAATTTCTCAATTTCCCCCATGAATTTACTAATTTTTGAGTATTGATCAAATTCAAATCTTTTTTCAATCCTCAAAGGTGATTCTCTTTCTTTCCACATTACATTCTTTATTCAAGACTAATTACACTATACCTTCAACAAAGTTTCTCAATAAATTTTTGAAGATAAAATTTTTAGTCACTTTCCCAATAATCAATAATACCGCCAATTGTTAAATCGGTTTGAACTTCTGGATTAGGGCATGCAAATCTTGCTGCAGAGCCACTAGAAGTAAAAACCCAGTTACCTTCTCTTGCTCCAACAGGATCAACAGCAACTAATTTCTTACCTTTATTATTTTCTAAAATTCGTAAATTCATATGACCTAATCCAGGGACTCTTTGAGTGCATACCATCCTTCCTAATACCTTCATAATTTCCATTGTTTAAATCCTCCTTTTTTATTACTTGTCTGGATCCCAATGATCAATTATTCCAACAATCGTTAAATCGCTTGGATAAGATTTGCTTCCCGCAGCTTCTCTAGCAGCAGAACTTCCAACACAAATAACCCAATCTCCTGGCTTACAGCCAACAGCATCAACTGCAACTTTATTAGAAGAACCATCTAATACAACCTGCAGATGCTTATGTTCAAAACCAGGAATCCTATTGGTAGAAACAAGTGGTTTTACAACCTTGCAAATTAACATAATTAGTGAGCCTCCTCTGTTTTTTTATCTAAAGACATTCCAATAATTTGGGCGGAATGAATGTTGTCCCTATCTCTAATAGTAGAGCAAGTATGTAACAAACCTTGATCAACTAAATTTTTATATCTAATTGATATCGCATTATTAACTCTTTCACAATCATTTATTGCCCTCTCTTTTGCTCCAGGAACTTTTCCAGAGTAATCAAATCTTATTACTACCGGAATAGGTAGATCTTGAGAAACATTTAATCCAGTAAAAATCTTCACTCCTACATCTAAATCTGGAGCACCTTCTTCGACTGTATCTAAATGAGCAAAATAAGTTAAATTCCTGAGATGTACTTCTTTGAAACCAATACCTACTCCAATAAACCTCTCTGCATGTCCAATATCTTCATAAGAACCATTATGAAAACTCTTAACATAATCAATTTGAGAAATATTATTGACAATTAATTTATACGTAAATTTTTCCAGTCCACTTAGTTTATCTTTTGAAGATTGCTTAGAAATTGTCTGGCAAATTTCTCTTTCCGCATCCTCTTTTGAAAAATTTATTGTTGAATTATAAATTTCTAATGTAGAAATAGTTTTTTCTAAATCTATATTGCCATCGCTAGTTGATAAATGTATTTTCAATGAATCAGTGTCTGTATCAAGTCCAATTAACATTAAATCCACAGAAGCTCCGCAGCAAAAGCTATTCTCTACAGCCTCTTTGAAAGCATATAATTTTTTTCTACCTTCTGCTGCAGCTAACTCGTCATTACTCCCATGAGCTGCGCATCCCTGATGCAAAGGATCAACTGAACTAAAATGATAAGTCACAACTTTTAAGTACCTGGTATCTTTATGAGCTTCATTAGGAACATTTTCTCTATATCTTTTATGTTCAGTTTTTACCCATCGATTAACGGTATTTTCAATATCAAACAGTGCTCCAGCATGAGATCTTCTTCTTACTGAACTAAAAGGTATTCTCATTACATAAGCAACTGAATGAGCTAATCTTCCATCTGAACAAGGAGTTATATCAAGTAAATGTATTCCACAATCTAAGAGAAATTTTTCAAAGTCTTCCGCATCCCTACTTCCAGCAGCACCTTCAAGTGGATCATTATTAAAAAAATTGTCGCTAAGTTTATCATGCTGTTTAAAAGCACACCATGCATATAAAGCTCTCATATCAAGAGGTTTAACCCAAGATTTATCTAATATATGGAGGGGTAAATCTATTCCCAAATTTTGTCTTGATATTTTCTGAGCCTTATTTATAAAATCTTCGTGATGTTGAATTCGAGCAATTTCCTTGAGAGTTGGAACAATTTCGTCAAAATCACTTTTTATTTTGCTTTCATACCTAAATAGATTTTCATTTTGAATATTATTGGTTAATTTATGAGACTTTCCAGAATTTCGTAAATTATTTGATTCTTTAGTTTGTATATGGATATTTTCAGTAAAAGTTTTCATTGGAGCGGTTGGCCCCAATGTGAAGTTCTTGGCTTTAGCCAGTCCTCTTAAAGGCATTATTTACTTAACCTCTTGCACCACCTGAAAAGGTAACAAGTTGTCCTTCACGAGTATTACCACTAGATCCAGTTATCAAGAAATCTGGTTTTTCTGTTTCCTCATTTCTTTTAACTTCCATAGGGGGCATTGCACTCATGAATCCTGCTCTTGATGGATTTCGCTTTCTAGAAGAAGCTCCCTCTGTGCCTGTTACCTTATCACCGCGATCCCAATCATCACCAGTTACGTTTCCCACTGATTGTCCTTCACCAGTAATCCTTGAAGCAACTCTTTTTTCTGGTGTTTTTGCAGCACGGTCTGCCTCTTCAATTTCCATTTTTTGTTTATAAGTAATATTTTTATTCGGTTCAAATCTAAATTTTTCAGTACCAGTGACCTTATCAACTGCCATATCAAAAGGTCCTGTTACCTTTGAACCATTTTCATATTCATTACCTGTAACACCTTGAGTATTTTTTTCAGAATATTTATCTCTTGATGGTGATTTAACAGAGAATTCATTCCAAGAGTTACCTGCTGACTTTTCCGAATTCGCATATGCAGTATCATTTGGAGGATTATCACAAGCTTGTGAGAACTGATCTCCACCAACATAAGGAGTCCCTGTTAGGTTTTTACAAGCTCCTTTCTTAGCACCTGTCATTACTCCGCCAATTCCTGGTTGTTGTCCTGTAAGTCTGGCATTTGAATTATTTCCAGAATTAACTGTTGCTCTTGATTTCATATCTTCAGAAGTTTCAGTATTACAATTCTCATTAATCTGATCTAAGCCTGCGTATGGTGTTCCTGTTAACACTTTGCATGAACCTGGTTCATCTCCAGTTACTATTTCTGATCTTCCTGTCATAGTGCCGCTTATTAAATTTGACTTTGAAGAAAGGCTTAAACCTACTTTTCTAGCTTCTGGTTTTGGTTTTGAACCGCAAAACTTCTCGTATTGTTGAGATCCTATATACTCATCTCCAGTTACATTCTTACAACTCCCATGTTCATTGCCTGTCATATGGTCTGATCTTCCAACCCCTGTACCAGTTACATTATTCCCATTAAGAGTGTTGTAACTACCTACTTTTTCAAATACTTTGCCTTTTGGATTTGGCTCAGAGCCAAGATATTGATCTCCAGTTAACTGATGTCCAGAACCTGATTCATCTCCAGTAACTAGGGTTGATCTACCAGGAAGTGATCCAGATACTTTTAATCCATCGGTTGTAGTACTGTGTTTAACCTTTGAAGGATTTTTTGGAACATCACCACAATACTTCTGTGATTGATTAGAAGATAGATATTCAGTACCTGTAAGGTTTTTACAAGTCCCTGGCTCATCGCCTGTGACCCTATCAGATCTACCAACTTCATTCCCAGTCACCTTATTTCCTGATGTTGTTGCAGTAACAGTAGATCTAAGTGGTTGTTTATAACTTGGTCTATCTTGACAAAATTGATCAACAACTTCTGCTCCCATGTATTGGGTGCCAGTAACTGTTCTGCATGTACTTGCTTCATTACCTGTAGTTTTTACAGATCTATTAGCTTGAGTTCCAGTCACTATTTGACCTGAATCAGTTTCACTTTTACCAACTTTCCAGCTAGCATCTGCAATATTTTGTTTGGCGCCATTTTTATTTGGACCACATGGTCTACATTTACCATTACCTTTTTTGCCCGTAGCACCTGTTTTACTTCTTAACTCTCTCACTCTCTGAGAAATTTCTCTACTACTTAAATCTGGATCTCCCCTTCTAGCTAAAGAAGCGGCACTGGTATTTTGTTTAGTTGCTGATTTACCATGCTTAGATTGAGCTTCTCTTCTCGCTAAAACGATATCTCTACTTGTATTAGTAATAGGCTTTCTCTTCTGATTAATTCTTCTCTTAACAGTGGGTTTGAGGGACTTAGATTCTGTACTAGTTGAATCCTGACTTTCTTGATTTTTATTTATAGTTGATTTAACTATGTTTACAGGACTTTCTTTTTTAACATCAGTACGTGTTCTATCGGATGTAGTTATAGCTGATTTTCCATGGGTAGACATTGCTTTTCTTCTCTCTATTACTAACTCTTTACTAGATAAAGTTGTTGAAGAATTTCTGTTTACTTGAGTTTTTGGAATGTGTTTTGTAGCTGGTTTTGAAATATTATGATTATTAGGAGAAGACTGTGTCCCAGAAATATGTATATCTTGAGAAGATCGAACTCTATCTTTGGTAGTTGAAGAATAGGCAGCAGCTTTTTTACCGCTATCACTCATCGCCTTTCTTCTCTCAAGTGCAATCTCTCTGCTGGTTTTTTTTGACATAATCTTCAAGTTTGAAATTCTTTAAAAACTTTTTTGAAAAGCTTTCTCCAAAAAATTTTTTGGAGAAAGATATTAACTACGATGAGTAGCTTTAACGTCCTTGGAAAACTACAAAAGCTGTTCCTTGACTTTGAGTGTAAGCATCGTATCCGATGATTCTTACATGATGATCAGGGTATGCTCTATGACATGCCTCTAATTCGCTCACGATCAAGTTAAGGTCTTTTTCCCCAAAGAATGGGAGTTTCCAATAAGACCAATAAGTTTGCATACATCCACTTGGATGAACATGCTCAATAACTGGACTCCAACCTTGAGCAATTATGTACGCAATTTGGTCATATATTTCTTCCTGGGTCATCGGTGGTAAGAAACCGAATGTTTCCAGGGTTGCAACTGTTTGATAGTCGCTTACTGTGCTCTGGAAAGGCATAATTAATCAAAATGTGAATGTAATTACTCGTAAAAACGAGATTTTAATAAGTTTGAGGAGAATTAATCTCCTCAATTTCGAAACTTGAGTTAACCCTGAACGTCAAGCTTATCGACAGTGTCAAACTCGAACTTAATTTCCTTCCAAGTTTCTAGAGCAATAGCTAATTCAGGACTATGCTTAGCAGCTTCCATAAGAATGTCTCTACTCTCTTTTTCGATTTCGCGACCAGCATTACGGGCTTTTACACAAGCTTCTAAAGCAACTCTGTTAGCTGCAGCTCCAGCAGCTGAACCCCATGGATGACCATGTGTTCCTCCACCGAACTGAAGACAGGAATCATCCCCAAAGATCGCAAGAAGTGCAGGCATATGCCAAACATGGATACCACCTGATGCGACTGCAAATACTCCAGGCATTGAACCCCAATCTTGATCAAAGAAGTTTCCTCTTGATCTATCTTCAGGAACAAATGACTCTCTTAAGTTGTCAATATAACCAAGAGTTGTTTGACGATCACCTTCTAGTTTTCCAACCACGGTTCCAGTATGTAGTTGGTCTCCTCCAGATAGTCTCAAACATTTTGCAAGAACTCTGAAGTGAATACCATGCTTTGGATGTCTATCAATAACAGCATGCATAGCTCTGTGAATATGCAGAAGCATGCCATTTTTACGACACCAATTAGCTAGTCCAGTATTTGCAGTAAAACCACCAGTTATATAATCATGCATGATGATTGGCATATCTAGTTCTTTTGCAAATTCAGCTCTTTCATAGAGTTCTTCAGGAGTGTTAGCAGTACAATTTAGATAGTGACCTTTAACTTCTCCAGTTTCTCGCTGAGCAAGCTTAACTGCTTCTGCAACAAATTCAAATCTTTCTCTCCAACGTTGGAATGGTTGAGAATTAATATTCTCATCATCCTTCGTTAAATCAAGACCGCCTCTGAGACATTCATATACAACTCGACCATAGTTTTTACCAGATAATCCTAATTTAGGTTTGATGGTACAACCAAGTAGAGGTCTTCCGTATTTGTTAAGTCGATCTCTTTCAACTACGATTCCGTTTGGTGGACCACCGCAAGTTTTAATGAAAGCAATTGGGAATCTAATATCTTCTAGACGTAGATGTCTTAGAGCTTTAAATCCAAAAACGTTTCCTACAAGAGATGTTAAAACGTTTGTAATTGAGCCTTCTTCAAAAAGATCTAAAGGATATGCAATAAAAGCATAGAAAGCTTCAGGATCTCCAGGAACGTCTTCGATTCGATAACAACGTCCTTTATAAAATTCTAAGTCTGTAAGTAACTCGGACCAAACTGTTGACCAAGTACCTGTTGAAGATTCAGCGGCAACAGCTGCTGCAACTTCTTCTCTCGGAACACCTTCCTGACCTGTACATTTGAAACAGGCTAGTAAATCGGTGTCTAGGGGTACATATTCTGGAGTCCAGTAGGTATCTCTGTACTCCTTTACCCCTGCGTCATACTTCTTACTCATAAGGATAAATTTAGGTCTGTGTAGGGAAAATAATTATTTTGCAAAATTTATAAATCTTGCTTTATTTAATTAGTCCTTTTGACCAAGAAATTCACCATTACCTAGAGCAGGTTCAACTTCTCTATGAGGACGAGCAATAATGTGAGCTGCAACTAAACCGTCACCAACTCTTTCGCAAGCATCAGCACCAGCTCTTACAGCTGCGTTAACTGCACCTGTTTCACCTCTAACTAATACTGTGACATAACCGCCACCAACGAATTCACGACCAATAAGGCGAACTTCTGCTGCCTTTGTCATTGCGTCTGCTGCTTCGATTGCAGGTACAAGTCCGCGTGTCTCGATCATGCCGAGAGCGATGCCCATTGTTTCTGTAGCCATTGTCTACTAAATACTAAATGTGGAATGTTCAATTCGAAGAATGCTTCATTAAGTACTTATAAGTCAAGCGTTTTCGACAAAATCTCCATTAATGTTTTTTCTATCATTCATAAGTTAAACTTATCACCCTTGGTACTATTGATATGTCAATACTTATGCAAATTAGTTAGTGCATCAAAACATACTGTTGTGTTAAGAAAAAATTTACATTATGTTATTTCCGTACGAGACAGGCCCTGTCTACACAGGTGTGGAATGTTCAACCTTTCCTGTCTCCGTATCAAGCTTTGAAGTAAGATAATATTCACAATAAATTTTTTATATTATTTTGAACCTTCCAGTTCTAACTATTGCGAGTGGCAATCAAAGAAAAGTATCTGAAATCTCAGAGATGCTGGATGTTTTGTCTTTAAAGGTTGAGAAGCAACCAGAATATTTAAATGTCGAAGAAACTGGGAAAACATATTTTGAGAATGCACTACTTAAAGCCAAGGCAGCTTCTCTAGAGACAAAAACTTGGGCATTAGCTGATGACTCGGGTCTTGAAGTAGATGTTTTAGATGGTCGACCAGGAATTTATTCTGCTCGATATGCCAAAAATAACGATGAGAAAATTAAAAAATTAATTAATGAACTTTCTGATAGTCCTTATAGGAGTGCAAGATTTATAAGTTGTATGGTTTTGTGCGATCCCTCAGGAAACTTAGTTAAAGATACAACAGGAATATGTTGGGGAGAAATTCTTAAGAACCCCAAATATCCTAATGGAGAGTTCGAATCTATTTTTTGGGTTAAAGAAGCTAATTGTGTTTACGGTGAGCTCTCACAATCACAACTAAATAAATTAGGTAGCAGAGGTAAAGCTGCAAAAATTATGTCACCTTTTTTAAAAAAAGAGATAGGTTTAAGTTAAAAAAAGTTTTAAATAAAAATTTCTCAATAATTTGAAATTTCTTCAATTGCTCTTATAGCAGCAGCTGCTGCCTCTTCTACATCTCCTTCTTTCCCGGCGAGAGTTAATCTACCAAAAGCTCCAACTGCTTTAACATCAACAACAGTTATATTAGATGCCTTTTCAGCTTCATTAGCTGCTTTTAAAACATAACCAGCTGGTTCAGTTTCTAATATAAACATGCTCATTCCAGATTGAATCATTGATCCACTTCTGTTTTGTCTATTTATTAAAACTGCATGATCTGGAGTAATTGCTCGAATAACTTCAGTCCAACTCGTAGCAGGTTTTGTTCTTTTTCTAACTTCACTCCCAATAGCATCTAGAACAACATCTCCAGAATGTAAAACCGTGCTTTGATCTTTATGGTAAAGAGCAAGAGATCCAAATGCTCTTTCAACAATCATCTGACCAAGTCTTACATTACTTGCTTTTAGTGCAATGTCAGTAACTCTATGAACAGCCATCCCTGGTGAGACTTCCATCCAAAGACATGAATCACCAGGAATAGGTAAAAAACCTCTACTAACAGTTCCCATATATGCGGCTAATTGAGGTTGCAGAGAATCTAAAAAAACATATGTTCTTAACTCAATTTGCTCAACTTGACTAGCTTGTCTGGATACCAAGGACTTTTCTGAATCAGTAGTAATAAAACAGCTAGCACCACTGGCCTGAGATTGCACCTCAGACCCTGTGACTAGAGAACTCCCTTTTTTTCGTTCCCCTCTGTTTAAGCTAGAAGTTGGTTCCATTGAGGCGACTATAACGGATAATGGTTCATTTTTTCTATTAAATTTACTTGCATGCTCACCACAAAACGATAACTTCAAGTAAAAGATATGCATTTTTATGGGAACTTCTCAAAAAAAAGAACCAAATGTTTCTGGTACTGAAAAAGAATTAACTCCTGATCAAACTCTTGGATTAGTTAGCCTAAGCTTGATGCAAAAACTATCTCAGAAAGACCCATCTTTTAGTTGGTTAGAAGAAGATAAAATTGAAAAAGTAAATCTTAAAAACCTCAGAGATAGATTGGAGTTAACGCAATTAGCTATAAATACTGGAGCACCTTTAACCACTTCAGAAGTGACAGCTTTAATTGGGGCAAAGCCCGGGAAATCTAAGTTGGAAAGAGCAGGATTATTAGCAACGAAAATAGCTAGAAATGTGTGGAAGCTTTCAAAAACAAGTCAAGGAAATTCCTTCTACAGAAATTAAAATAATCCCCAAAAGTTTTTTTCATAATTCCGATTTAAGTATTTAAACATTCATATAAGTTTTTTAAATGTGTTCGTTTTGTAAGAGAACTTATTAATTACTTTCTTAAATTAAAAAGTTTATGCAAGCTTGAAATATAAGCTCTTGAAAATTTTTAATGAGTAAAGTTGAATTTAATAAGGAAACTGGGCCAAGGGAAGTTTTCTGTGGGTTAACTTCAATAGTTTGGCTCCACAGAAGAATGCCTGATGCATTTTTTCTAGTTGTAGGCTCAAGGACATGTGCTCATTTAATTCAAAGCGCTGCTGGAGTTATGATTTTTGCTGAACCAAGATTTGGGACGGCTATTCTTGAAGAAAAAGATCTTGCTGGTCTTGCTGACGCTCATGAAGAATTAGATCGAGTGGTAAATGATCTTATTGCGAGAAGACCAGAAATAAAAACTCTTTTTCTAGTTGGATCTTGTCCAAGTGAGGTAATCAAATTAGATCTTGCAACTGTCGCAGAGAAATTAAATAAAAGATTTTTAGGTCAAGTGAGATTCGTTAATTACTCTGGTAGTGGGATAGAAACAACTTTTACCCAAGGAGAGGATGGTGCCTTAAAAGCTTTAATTCCACTAATAGAGTCATCAGATGAGGAGAAATTATTATTAGTTGGGACTCTTGCAAATAATGTAGAGGATAGGTTTAAAAAGATTTTTAGAAATTTAGGAATTTCAAATATTGAGAGCTTCCCACCCCGTCAATCAACAGAATTACCAAAGATTGGCAAAAATACAAAAGTTTTATTAACTCAGCCTTATTTAAGTGATACCGTTCGAGACCTAAAACATCGTGGTTGTGAGATAATTTCGGCTCCATTTCCTCTTGGTATCGAAGGAAGTACTGAATGGTTTTTAGCTGCAGCGAAAGCTTTCAAAATTAGTGAACTTAAAGTTCATGAAATTATTTCGCCTTTAATTAATAGAGCTAAACTTGCTCTTGAATCTCACAAAGAAATACTTAAGGGGAAAAGATTATTTCTTCTTCCTGAATCGCAACTGGAGATATCTTTAGCAAGGTTTTTGCATAATGAATGCGAAATGGATCTTATAGAGGTAGGCACTCCTTACCTAAATAAAGATTTAATGAAAGAGGAGATTAATTTATTACCTGATAATACAAAAATTGTCGAAGGGCAACATGTAGAAAAACAATTAGATCGAGTGAGAGAATCTAATCCAGACTTAGTAGTTTGTGGGATGGGTTTAGCTAACCCACTTGAGGCTGAGGGGATTAGTACTAAGTGGTCAATAGAAATGGTATTCAGTCCAATTCATGGAATTGATCAAGCCGCAGATTTGGCTGGTCTCTTCTCCAAACCTTTAAGAAGGAATCAAATACTTACTTCAAAAACTTTAGTAACACATTAAAAACTATGGAATTAACTCTTTGGACGTATGAAGGACCACCACATGTTGGTGCTATGAGAATTGCCTCGTCAATGAAAGACATTCATTATGTGCTTCATGCCCCTCAAGGAGATACATATGCTGATCTTCTCTTTACAATGATCGAGAGGAGGGGGCAAAGGCCTCCAGTAACTTATACAACTTTTCAGGCTAGAGACCTTGGAGGCGATACAGCTGAATTAGTGAAAAAAAATATTAAGGAAGCAGTTGAACGATTCAAACCCAAAACTCTTTTAGTCGGAGAAAGTTGTACAGCAGAACTTATCCAAGACCAACCTGGAGCACTTGCAAAAGGAATGGGGTTTAATATGCCGATTGTTAATCTTGAATTACCTGCTTATAGCAAGAAAGAAAATTGGGGGGCCTCAGAAACCTTTTATCAACTAACAAGAACCCTTTTAAAAGAAAAAGTAAGTCCTTCAGAAAAAATAAGTCCTCTAAGGTGGAAGGAATTAGGTAGGAGACCAAAAGTTAATATACTTGGCCCTTCATTACTAGGATTTAGATGCAGAGATGATGTAATCGAAATCCAACGCATACTTTCAGAGCAAGGAATAGATACAAACGTAGTTGCTCCATTAGGCGCTAGTCCAGACGATATTGAAAGACTAATTGATGCTGAAATAAATATTTGTCTTTATCCAGAAATTGCGGAAGCATCATGCGAATGGCTTAAACGGAACTTTGGAATGGAATATACAAACACTATTCCAATTGGAATAAAAAATACAATTGAATTTATAAATGAAGTTCATAAGAAATTAGATCTTCCTTTGACGAATAAAAAAGAATTAGAAAATAAATCAAAACTTCCTTGGTACTCAAAATCAGTTGACTCAAATTATCTTACTGGCAAAAGAGTTTTTATTTTTGGTGATGGAACACATGCAATTGCAGCAGCCAAAATTGCTAAGGAAGAATTGGGTTTTGAAGTAGTTGGTCTTGGGACATACAGTAGGGAAATGGCAAGACAAGTAAGAGCAACAGCAAAAGAACTAAATGTAGAAGCTTTAATTACTAATAATTATTTAGAAGTAGAAGATGCAATGAAAAAAGCTGCACCTGAACTAGTTTTAGGGACTCAAATGGAGAGGCATAGTGCCAAGAGACTTGGTATACCATGTTCAGTAATAAGTACACCAATGCATGTTCAAGATGTTCCTGCAAGGTATAGCCCACAAATGGGATGGGAAGGAGCAAATGTGATTTTTGATGATTGGGTACATCCCTTAATGATGGGATTAGAAGAGCATCTTATAGATATGTTTAAACATGACTTTGAGTTTGTCGACGGTCATCAAAGCCATTTAGGACATACAGCGACAAACACAAAGGATATTTTAAATTCTGACGAAAAAAAAGAAAATAATCCTAAAGAGGGCATTATTTGGACTGAATCAGGTAGAGCTGAATTAACAAAAGTTCCATTTTTTGTAAGAGGTAAAGTTAAAACAAATACCGAAAAATATGCAATCTTGAGAGGAATTCCGGAAATAAGCGATGAAACTCTTTACGATGCCAAAGCATATTTTAGTTAATTTTTTACTAATTAACCTTAATTAAGTCATGAGTATTTTCACTCATAACTTAATAGATTAAATTCTAAAAATGTAGTTATAAGAACATATTTCCCGCTTTTAATACAATTGAATACATATTTGTTTAGAAACATATTTCATGTGTATTTACGCTGCAAGAATATAAATAATAATGTGTTTTTAAGATTTAAATGACAAGTACTATTAACAAACCTCTTGATGGGGAAGGGAGTGTTCAAGTAAAGCAAGATCCTAAAATAAATATCGAAGAAGGGGCTTTAGTTATTGCCGTATACGGAAAGGGCGGCATCGGAAAATCAACTACATCATCAAACCTATCTGCAGCATTCTCAAAATTAGGGAAAAAGGTTCTACAAATTGGATGTGATCCGAAACACGATAGCACTTTCACTTTGACCCACAAAATGGTTCCTACAGTTATAGATATTCTCGAAGAGGTGGATTTTCATAGCGAAGAATTGAGGCCAACCGATTTCATGTTTGAAGGTTTTAATGGCGTAATGTGCGTTGAAAGTGGAGGTCCTCCTGCTGGGACAGGGTGCGGGGGTTATGTAACCGGTCAGACAGTTAAACTATTAAAAGAACATCATTTATTAGAAGATACTGACGTTGTTATTTTTGATGTCCTAGGAGACGTCGTTTGCGGAGGATTTGCAGCTCCATTGCAACATGCAAATTATTGTCTAATTGTTACTGCTAATGACTTCGATTCAATATTCGCTATGAATAGAATTGTCTCTGCAATTAAAGCAAAAGCAAAAAATTATAAAGTCAGATTAGGTGGGGTAGTCGCAAATAGATCAAAAGAAACAGACCAAATTGATAAATTCAATGAGAGAACAGGTCTAAAAACTATGGCCCACTTCAAAGATGTCGACGCCATTAGAAGATCAAGACTAAAAAAATGCACCATTTTTGAAATGGAACCTACTGAAGATGTTATGGAAGTTCAAAATGAATATTTATCTCTTGCCAAAAATATGCTTGAAAACGTAGAACCTTTAGAAGGTAATCCACTTAAAGATAGAGAAATTTTTGATTTATTAGGATTTGATTAGTCTAAATTAATCTAATCCAACCAATTGGCATGTTAAATCATATGTTTGTTGAGAGGTCTTCGTATCAATTATTCTTTTTGACAACTTTTGAGAAAAAGCTTTTCTGCCAGTTTTTTGACGATTTCCCCAGCTCCAATGTACTGATGCTTTGGCAAATTCTTTATAAGTTGCCACTTGAGCAACCCTCTCTCCTGCCAATCGTTGTGACACATATCCTTTTGTTATGAATTTTTGAAATATAGGGAAAAGGAATCTAAATAACCAAGGTGTATCTCTAAAAAGTTTTGTATCAGCAACACATCCAGGATATAAAGAATTTACGATAATCTTCTCTTCAGGATATCTTTTTGATAATTCCTGAACGGTTACCATATTGCAAAGTTTACTATCCTTATAAGCCTTACCAGGTTTGAATGTCTTTCCATTCGCCATACTTATTGGAGATAAAAAACCATTTTTGAATCCAGATAAATCTCCCAAATCAGCTGGGGCAGGAATGGGGATCCTTCCGCCAAGTTCTGAATAATTAGCCGTAACAGTACCTAATACTGTAATTCTTGGCTTGAATAAAGTTGATTTACCATTTAAAACAATTTCTCTTTCAGAAGATAAAATATTTTCCATAAGAAGGTTTATCATAAGAAAATGCCCAAAATGATTTACTGCCATAGAGTTTTCAAATCCCTGAGGAGACCTTTCAGGTCTCTTTAGTCTCGGTTTATAAACTGCTGCATTACAAATAAGAGAATTTATTGGCTTTTTAAATCTTTCTAATATTTCATCGCAACCTTTTCTCACATCATCCAAGTTAGAAAGATCTATTTCTATAAAGTGAACATTTTCAACTTCCTCTTTTGTCAAAAATTCCTCAGCAATTTTTATAGCTCTTTTATTTGATCGATTAACAGCTAAAACCTCCCACCCAAATCTTAATAGAGGTTTTAGAGTATTTAATCCAACTCCTGAAGTTGTTCCTGTTATTAGGACTAAACCCTTAATGTTCTTACTCACTAGCAAAAAAGTTAATAGTAAAATGAAAAGTAGAATGATTCAAGGTCATCCTAATCAACGCCATATTACTCTGATAATGTCCCTAGAAATTATTTGATCTTGATCCTTCATAAATCTTTGCTCACCATCAGAAGAGAATAAATCATCAAACTTACTTGTTAAATCATTAAATCTATATTTTTCGTATAAAAATGAGTCTTCAATCTCCCTTAGTCTGGTCAACCTTAATTTGGAACTATAGCCAAGTTTAATGAGGCTTATTATTGCTAAAAGTGAAAAGCTAATTTTTATAATTAAAAAAATCAATGATACAAAATTATCCTGTTTCTGTTGTCTTTTTATAGATTCAAAGCCTGTATATTTTTTTTGAAAAATACTATTTTTATAAAAAGATTTTGACAAATTAAGTACTAGATATTTTTACTGAAAAATTAATTCAGTTATACCTATATTATTACCTTATAAATTTTAGATTATCTAATAGACTTTAGTTCCTTCCTAAACTAATTCCTAGTCTTAATGCTAAAACTCCTGCATGCATAACAACTATGAGGCTTAATGCAATAAGATTTATTGTTTGAGTAGGCTCCATGGTAAAAAATTATTTTCTATATTCTCCACCGAAAAGAGTAGATTTGAAACACTATTACAAAATGATGTTACGTAATTAACAAATTGAAAGAAAAAATTTATTGAAAATTATCATAAATAAAACTACAAAGTTTATTTTGGGTATAGAAAATCAGGCTTTAATTTTTTCGACAAATAATTTACCTGGATTTGATCAAATGGCTTTAGATTTAAATTCTTTAGATCAGACAATTTCAAATCCTGAAATAATTCTCACATTGAGGTTCTACTATTGGACTGGGGATTGGCTTTCAATTGGCTATCACCAAAAGGAAATTCCTC
This sequence comes from uncultured Synechococcaceae cyanobacterium, assembly GCA_902574955.1. Taxonomy (GTDB): domain Bacteria; phylum Cyanobacteriota; class Cyanobacteriia; order PCC-6307; family Cyanobiaceae; genus Prochlorococcus_A. The sequence goes on along the minus strand of CACGPQ010000010.1, from coordinate 15,809 downwards.
CTCACTGGGAAAATTTATTATCAAATGGGGTAATTAATATTGTTAGACGTCCCTCTGGAGGGGGAGCTGTTCTGCATTCAGGAGGCATAACATATGCATTAACATTTAAAAAAACTTACTATAAATTCTTAAGTTATGAAATGGTTAATAATTGGTTAATTAAAAGTTTTAAAGAATTAGGTCTAAACTTACAATATGGTAATTTACAAACATCAAGCATTAAAACAAATTGTTTTGGGACTTCATTAATTTCTGATTTAGTTGATCAAGATGGGTATAAGAGGATAGGTAGTGCACAATTTCGTAAAAAAGGTGCATTCCTTCAACATGGAGAGATTCAAACAAATCCTCCAAGAGATTTGTGGTTCAAATTATTTAAAGAAGAAGCTCCACCAAAAGTAAATTTAAAACTAACAAATGATGAAATAGTTCAACATTTGAGTAATTCATTCCAAAATAATAAATCAAATATAAATTTCAAAAATATAGCCATAGGTAATCAAAAATAGAAAATTTTATGCCAAGAATTATTAAAGATCTCCTTTCTGCTTCATTGAGTTAATTATTCTTGGCAATTCAATTCCTAAGGGATAATGATTTTTAAAGTTTAATTTGTTAACTATCTCTGAAGGCAAATTAAAACCTAATTTATTCAATACAAAGTTTCCAATTTTTGACCTATCAATTATCCCCAAAGGAATATCTGCAGCATTGAGAACCAATAAAAAACCTTCATTTGTTTCTTCAAGTCTTTCTATAGTTCTCCATAATTTATCGTTATAAGATACACTTTCAAAACTATCGATTGGTTTCTTATAATCTCCAACAAAGTTCCATTCCCATTTTTTTAAGGAAACATTTTTTAAAATACTCTCATCAACAAAACCTGTCCATCTACCATTATTCGTAACAAAAAAATATTTATCCGATGGATCTTTTTTATTTTTTATTAACGTATTAAATTTAGAGAAATTTGAATCGTATTCGATTTTCCTCAAAGGCTTTAATTTGATCTCAGAAACTTTACTAAATTTAAGTATGTTTTCAATTTTAAAAAATTGACTTTCAGATTTTGAAGAATTAACTCCAAACAAGCCTAAAAAAGAAAGAATAAAACCAAAATAAAAGTTAAATCTAAATAAACAAACTATCCCAAAAAATAAAACAAAAAAAGATAATAATAAATTGACTTTATTGAGGATATTTCTTCCTTTATTTTTACTCCCTGAGAAATGCCAAATAATACTTTTTAATAAATTCCCCCCATCTAAAGAACCAATTGGAATCAAATTTAAGAAACCTAAGAATAAATTAAATATACCTACTCTAGAAATTACATTAACTGCTATTTGTTCTTGAGATGCACTGTTATTACTAATTAAAATTAGGATAGATGCTGTAGCGAAACATAAAAGAGGTCTGACAATTGCAATTTTTATATTACCTAAAGCAGTTTGACAATACTTATCTATTTGTAAAATTGCTCCTAGAAAATAAAAAGTAATTTTTTTTATTTTTACACCCTGATTAAGTGAAACAAACGTATGAAAAACCTCATGAAAAATAATTGAAGACAATAAGAAAAAAGAAGTTAAAAATCCTATAATCCAAGATTCTTTAAAATTATAAATATCACCTGAAGTTAAATTAACCTGATTACTTATACTCCATGAGAATAAAAAGAGAATAGCAAACCAATAAGGATGAACTTTAAAGGGAATTCCCCATATTTTAAAAATTTGCCAACTTCTCAAAAATAATCTCCGCTATATTTAGCAATAATATTAATTTTACATAAAGGCTAAATATATGCCCAAGAGTAATACTTTAATTAAAATTTGTGGCCTTACGTCGGAAGAACAAGCTCTTCAAGTCGCAAAATTAGGAGCGCATGCTATCGGCATTATTTCCGTGGAACAGTCACCAAGATATATATCAGCTGAAATTAAGAAAAATATTTTTACAACCTTAGAATGTTTGTATCCAAAAATCGAGAGGGTATCGGTTGTACAAAATTGTCCAATAGACTTAATTATTCAAAATTTCTTAGGAAAACCAAGTGAAACTATTATTCAATTACATGGAGATGAAGATATTGATTATTGCAAAGAAATAAGGGAAAAAATTCCCAATATTGGCCTATGGAAGGCTTTCAGAATAAAAACGGAAAAGGACATAGATAAAATAAAACCTTTTGAGGATTTTGTAGATGCGATACTACTTGATTCTTGGAATAAAGATACATATGGAGGTTCAGGGGAAAAAATAAATTCTATTTATTTAAAGAATTTGCAATTTAGCAAACCATGGTGGTTGGCAGGTGGAATATCAATTGATTGGATTGATGAAATCCTCACTGACTTCAACCCAGATGGATTAGATATTTCAAGTAGTATTGAAATATCTCCAGGTTTAAAAGATATTAAAAAAACAGAAGATCTTTTTAAGTTCTTAAAAAGAAATTAGTAATTATTAGTAGCAGACTGCTGTTTAACAAGCTCAAAAAATTCTTGTTTTAAACTTAAATCGTGTCTAAAATCGCCTCTAACCACAGAATTAATCATACTTGTATTTGGTTCTTTGACTCCCCTCCACTTCATACAATAATGTTGGGCCTTTACAATAATGCCTAAACCTTTAGGTTCACAAAGTTTTTCAATTTCATCTGCAAGGATCATTACAGCTTCTTCCTGAATATGAGGTCTTGAAAAAACCCAATCAGCAACTCTCGCAAATTTTGAAAGTCCTATGACTTTACTTCCAGGTTTAATACCTATCCAACACTCTCCTAGAATTGGCACTAAGTGATGTGAACAAGCAGATCTGACCGAAATTGGACCAACTGTATAAATTTCATCAAGATTCTTGTCATTAGGGAAACTTGTAACTTTAGGTTGTTCATGATATCTGCCTTTAAAAACTTCATTTAGATACATTTTTGAAACTCTTTCAGCAGTTTCTTGAGTATTATGATCATTTTCAACATCTATCACAAGAGACTTTAGTAAGTCTTTAACTCTTGAGGCTACTTCTTTTTCTAAAATCTCTAATTCACCAGGATTTATAAAATCAGAAATATTATCATTAGCGCTAAATCTTGTCCCAGAATTATTAATTCTGTCTCTTATAATTTCAGAAATTAGTTTGTTAGTAATTTGGTCGTCAAAGTTTCTAATATTATCGTTGGGTAATGTAGAGGTCATAAAATTCTAAACAGAAAATTGTATGCAACTTAATTAACTGTATCTTCCAAAAGCTTAATTGCTCATATACTATATCACATTCTCTTGTTCAATCGGGTTCAAATAGCACTAAAAAAAATCACTGGTTTTTAATTTGGCCGATAAACAGAATGTTTAAAATGCGCCTCCAGAAGGCATCAAGATCAAGTCTTCTATCAATTGTGATTTAGGTTTTTGAGCCATGTAGAGAATAGTTTCTGATACTTCGCTTGAAGAGAGCATTGAAGTTCTATCAAAATCAGAATTGATTGATTCGGAGTCCCAAAGAGGGGTATTTACTGAACCCAGAGTTATTGTGCACGCTCTTATTGAATTAGATCTCTCCTCCTCCCTCAAGCATTTAGTAAACATAGCTAGTGCAGATTTTGAAATACAATATGCTCCCCATTGGGGGAATGCATTATAAGAGGCATGACTACTAACATTTATGACTAAACCTCCATTTTTTCTCATTTGAGGAATTATTGAACTGCAAATTTGAAAAACACTTGTAAGGTTTATTTGAATAATTTGTTCCCATTGACTTAAACCCATTTCAACTAAAGGGCCATTAAATGCGCAACCGGCATTATTTATCAATACTGAAGGGCACCCATACTTCTCAATTGCTTCTTTAACACAATGCTCTATTTCTATAGGATTTGATAAATCACATTCTACTAGGTTAATTTTTGATTTAGTAGCCAACAATTCGCTCTTTAGTTTCTCCATTAAATCCATATTCCTGGAGAGTAAAATTAAATCCCAGCCAGCATTTGCAAAAGTAATTGCGGTAGATCTACCAATACCTTTCGTAGCACCAGTTATAAAAGCTAGTTTCAATTTATTCAGTTTTTTGGGGGATTTCACTATAAATCTCTTCAATATTATTTGCTTCGATAAATTTACCTAAAACCCTAAATTTTTTGTATCTTTCCTCAATTAATTCGTCTTCAGACATTTGCATTAAATCATTAAGGTGTTTCTCAATAGCCTCTTTTAGTGTATTACCAGCATCTAAAGGAGCCCAATTATTCCCACCAGAAGGTTCTGGTAAAACCTCATCTATAATACCTAATTTAAGTAAATCTTTACCTGTAATTTTAAGTGCTGATGCGGCTTCTGGTGCCTTCGCAGCATCTCTCCACAAAATTGATGCACATGCTTCCGGACTAGCAACTGTGTAAACACTATGTTCAAACATTAGTAACCTATCAGCAACACCTATTCCAAGTGCACCTCCTGAACCTCCTTCTCCAATGACAGTAGCCACAATAGGCACTTTCAATCCAAACATCTCTCGAAGGTTTCTTGCAATTGCTTCACCTTGACCTTGTTCTTCAGCTTTTAAACCAGCATAAGCTCCAGGAGTATCAATAAATGTAAGAATTGGCAAAGAGAATCTATTTGCATGCTGCATTAATCTAAGAGCTTTTCTGTAACCTCCTGGTTTTGCCATCCCAAAGTTTCTTACTACATTTTCTTTTGTATCCCTTCCTTTTTGATGCCCTAACATCAACACTGGTCTATTATTTATCGAACCTATCCCCCCAATTAATGCCATATCATCGCCACCATTTCTGTCTCCATGTAATTCGATCCAGTCATCACAAAACATTTGAACAAAGTCCAAAGTACTTGGTCTTTGAGGATGTCTAGCTACCTGAATCTTTTGAGCAGGGGTGAGAGATTTAAATATTTCTTCTCTTCTTCTAGCAGCTAAGGTTTCAAGCTGTAGAAGCTGTTGACTAACATCTACCTCTGAATCTCGAGCTAATTCTTTAATTTGCTCTATCTGCTTCTCAAGTTCAACAAGAGGTTTTTCAAAATCAAGAAGGTAACGTTTAGCCATGATTTAGACAGTTAATACTTTAGGCTGCTTATCAAGTCCAATAGCAGAAAAACCATGCTTTAAAGAAGCTTCTCCAATAAATTCCATCTTTTCGAGAGAAATGTTATTTCTTCCCCAACTAAAGTTTGTATGACACTTTTCAAATTCTAAAATCATAGCTTCTGCAAAGCAAGCAAACATCTCCCGCTGAGGGTTTTGCATTTCCGCAAGTTCCATCATATTCCAACCAATATCATTGAAAAACTTTACTATACCTCCTTTTAAAACATAAATATTTTCACCCTGAAATTTCTCATCAAGATTTTTGGGGTATCCACCATCAATCATTAAACATGGTTTTTTTAAGTTGTCAGTGTCAATTTCAATTGTTTTAGGCATACTTGCAACCCACACAACAATATCCGCCTGAGGCAATGCCTCATCCAAACTTGTTATAGTGCCCCCATCTAATTCTTTTTGTAAAAGTGCTAGAGGTTCTTGTTGTCTTGCTACCATAAGAAGTTCTGAAATCCCAGTTTTATTAATAAGCCACCTACAAACAGCGCTACCAATATCACCTGTAGCACCAATTACAGCCACAGTTGCTTTTTTAAGGTCTATCCCAATGCGAGGAGCATTTATTTCTAGTTGCTTACAAATAACCCAGGCGGTATGAGTATTGCCAGTAGTAAACCTTTCCCACTCTAATGAAGTATTTCTAATTTGTTTATGCTGAAGAAGATTAAAATTCTCAAAAATAATAGAAGTAAATCCTCCTAAAGCGGTAATATTAATCCCTTTTTTCTGAGCTAGTTCCATAGCATTTAGTACTTTTCTTCTAGCGGTTTTAAACCTAGAAAGCATTTCAGGAACAAAGCACGAATCTATATAAGAACCTTCAATAGATATTCCAGTTGCACTCTTAACTTCTACATTTTCAACAAGCTGAGGAGGAGCAGTACACCAAACATCCAGGTCGCCATCAGCAATATGATCAAAGCCTAGCATCGAAGCTTTTCTTTTTGCATCTTCAAAACTGGTTGAGTGGCCTATTAACCCAAACATTTAAAATTTATAAATGGTTTCTATACGATGTTATGAACAATAGCACAGAGGTAACTACTTAAATAGGTTTGATTAATTATTAAAAGCCTTAATTAATTAGAAATTTAATTAGACAATAGCTGCCATAGCCATTCTTGCAATTTCTCTATTATCTAGACCTATTTCCATCAATGTATCTTGATAAGCAATCATAAATTCTTCCATCAATTCTTCTCTGTCCATAGCTAAAACTGATGCGTCATCTGCTACTTCATCTAACATCTTTTTAATTAACGGAAGATTAACCTTATTAGCTTCCATTAATTCCTCTTTACAAGTTGATAGATTCTCTTTAAGCCACTCTTGACCGTAATTTAAATGAAGATATTCATCTTTAACCACTCCCTCTGTTATTTTTTTTGCAAAAGGATCCGCAACTCTTATGTAAACGTTATAAGCAGAAATTGCAAATGCTTCAATTAAGATGGCTTGTATTAAAAGACATGTTGTTAAATTTCCTTTTTCAAGAGCAACTTGAAAATTACCATGTAATTTAGAAAAGAATTTTTTAGCAAAATCCATATCAGCTACTACACCTAAATTTCTTCCACATGCAGTAAAGCCTTTTTTATGCTTCATTTCCATTCTCGCCAATTTAGTTAATTCCTCTAACTCATTCGGAATTAATGTTGCTATTGAAATGTAATTATCATGAGCCTCTTGCTCTCCCTCTATAACAATTGCATTTATTCTGCTGTATGCATCCTTATAAGAATCTGTAGTGAAGTCGGGTAAATCTAAAGAAATCGGATTAATTGATTCTTCAATAGTTTTTTTATTTGATTCTAGAGTTTGCATGTCAGTAATCTTTAGCTCATTATGCATGAATATTACACGATTATAGAGAGTTTATTTAAATATCATGAAAATAGTTTCAATTGTTAAGTCACATTTTTTACTTAAACTTATTTAAGAATTGTTTGGCCAATCTGATTGCATCATATTCATAATCAATTTGAACCAATGATTAATCAATAATTCCTTTAAATTTTTTCCTAAAGACTCATTTGCTCCTCTACTATCTCCAATAACACCTGATTTACTGAAGTCGTCAGTAAGCCAAGCAGTAGGCGCATTCCCCTCTAGACTCCAACCTTCTGGGATTTGTCCTTTAATGCCCTCATTTGGGCGTTCATTACCTACTAATTCTGGTTTCAAAGCGAGCATCAAACTTGTTTCAGCTAAAGAGGCATGAAGCCCATCCTCGATCTCAGTTTTTGTTAACAATTCACTTAATCCATTAACACCACTCCAAAGAAAACAAGGGAAAACTGCCATTCCTGGTGAGAAACTTCTTAGCTCTCTTGCCGCTGTTTTTAGTAGTGAGATTTGACCTCCATGTCCATTTATTAATATCAATCTTTTAAAACCCATTTCAGATAATTGACCTCCGACTTCCTTAATCATTGAGGTTATTAAATTTGAGGAAAGTGAAATTGTCCCAGCAAAACCTTTATGTTCTGGCGAAAACCCAATATATTGAGTTGGAAGTTTTTTTAATGGAATATCGGCAGGTAATAATTTAAAAACTTCGCTAATGATGTCATCAACAAAAATACTATCTGTAGCAAGAGGCAAATGAGGTCCATGTTGCTCAACAGCACCAAATGGCCAAATCACTGTTGATCTTTTTTCTTTTGCAATACTCTCAATTTCTTGCCAATTTAAATATTCAAATTTATTTGATATTGGTTTAAAGTTCATTAATTTTAATTTTGAGTACTAACATTTAGAGTATGTTAATAATTAATTATTCTTATTTTACCTACGATGGGAGCAAGAAATAAAAATGCCCAAGATAATATTCAACCAAAGGGCAATAAAAAACCTCTTCAGGTACTTCACATAAGCAAGAAAGATTCTCAAGAATTAAGTAATGAGCAAAACAATTCGCAAGAAGATATAAAAAAAGAAAATATTGCAATCAAACCTCAAATCATTAAAGATAATTCAGTAAAAGAAATTGAGGACAGTAATGAAAAGACTAAGGATTTTGATCTTTCTCAACAAGATTTAACTCAACAAGACTTAAATAGACCGCTTAATTTTTCTGAGCAAAATACAGATTTTCAATTAGAAAGAATTGTTGATGAATTCGATTTTGATGAAAGTGCTTTTTTGGAGGCTTTAAATGCAAATGAGCCAATTGGGGCTACTGGAGAAACGATTTCAGGTAAGGTTATAGCAATCGAAAGTGATGGATTATATGTTGACATTGGTGGAAAGGCACCTGGTTATATGCCTAAGAAAGAATGTGGTTTGGGTGTCATAACTAACTTTAAAGAAAAGTTTTCTATAGGCCTTGAAATGGAAGTTTTGGTTATTAAAGAACAAAATGCTGATGGGATGGTAACAGTGAGCGCTCGGGCATTAATTCTCAGGCAAAGTTGGGAGAAAGTATCAAGTTCCGCAAAAAATGGAGAATTAATTAACGTTTTAATTAATGGATTTAACAGAGGAGGGCTTACTTGTGATGTAGATGGATTAAGAGGATTTATCCCCAGATCCCAACTTGAAGATGGTCAAGATTATCAATCTTTTGTTGGCAAAAATCTAAAAGTGGCGTTTCTTGAGGTTAATCCAGAATCCAGAAAATTAGTTCTCTCTGAGAAGAAAGCATCATTAGTTTCTAAACTTACAAGTCTAAAATTAGGTCAATTAATTGAAGGAGAAGTTTTAGCTGTAAAACCATATGGCTTTTTTATTGATTTAGGGGGAGCTAGTGGACTTCTTCATCAATCCTCACTAACAAATGGATCGATTCGTTCTTTACGAGAAGTTTTTAGAGAAGGGGAAATTATAAAAGCTTTGATATCTGAAATTGACCTCGAAAAAGGGCGCATTGGTCTCAATACAGCACTCTTGGAAAACTCTGCAGGTGAATTAATTATTGATAAGCCAAAAGTTATGCAAGAAGCTACAGAGAGAGCATTAAAAACCAAAGCACTCTTCGATAAAAAAGAACAAGATAAATGAACATCAACAAAAAAATAGAGTCAAGTCTTAAATTAAAAATTTCAGATTGGGAATTAGATTTTTACTCAAGACCAATTATTGAATCAAATGGAAAAAAAAGGTGGGAGTTAATTATTTGCTCTACAAGAAGTTATAAGACAGAAGATATTTTTCTATGGAATAAAAAATGCCCTGCCAATGAAGTTAACTCAGTATGGCTTACAAAAGCACTAAATGAAGCAATAAGTGAAGCAAAAAAACAAGGGTGGGAGAAACCTTCAATAGTTCGATTCTGGAGATCGTCAATGAAATCGATCATTAAAAAATCTCTGGAGGCCCTTAGTATTGAGGCTATTGTAAGTAGGAGAACTTACGATTTATTAGATAGAATCGAATTTCTCGAGAAAGAGATTTATCCAAAGGAAAAAGGTTATGTGAGAGGTGTATTAGCCCCTAATTTTTCTTCTAAAATGGAAAACCCTCCTCAACCTCTGCCAGAAGCAGTGAGGGGTGATGCTTTAACTATCTCTGAAATATCAATTGGCGAATTAAAATCAGCAGAAAATTGGCCTATAGAATTTGGAGATATTTTCCCAATTCAGCAAGATTTAGATGATAATTACTTAGTTCCAGGATTAAGACTTTTTAGCAAAGATAGATCTTTAGCACTTTCTGCATGGTTCAGTTGTTTAGAACCTATTAAATTAGTTATAAACAAGAACCAACTCCTACTTGAAGCTTCAGAAAATGACAAGTGGCTGGTAACTGATTTACCCGAAAAAGATGCAAACATTTTGAATACTAAGTTTTTAGAGAATAAAAAAAATTATTTTGATTATCAATTTATTTCCATACAGTCAACGCCGTATATCGAAAAATTTGCAGGATTCTGGATCTTAAGAGATATTGAATTAATTACATAAATTCAGTTTAGGAGCAGGAACTATTCCTTACAAAGAAATATATTTCTCAAAAGATGAAATTTATATTCAAAACAAAAAATTTGAGTATTATTCATCACCTATTCTTAGTCAAAATAATTTCAAACATGCATACTTCACTAAGTCTTGCTCTGAGAAATTTCTTCAATCATTAGGGAATCACTTTAATGAAAATTCTATAAATTGCGTTTCCAATCAAATTCACAGTAATGTGATAGTGTTTGGATCTCATTCGCAAAAAGGAACTAAGACTGATGCAGATGGTCTTGTTGGCAATAAATGCAGTCAAAACTTATGGGTTTATACAGCTGATTGTATGCCAATATTTTTTGCAGATAAAAGGACAAGAAATGTAGCAACCTTGCATTGTGGAAGAAAAGGTTTAGAAAAAAAAATAATAAAAAATCTTTTAAAAATTTTCGATACTTTTGGGACATCTAGGGATGACTTACTTGTTGCAATAGGACCAGCGATTTCCAAGGAAAATTATCTAGTTGATAAAATTACTCTCAAAGAATTTTATAGAAAGGCCGAGAACAAAAACATTACTGTCAAATTGACTAAAACTAAAAAAGATTTTTGTTTTAATGATTCAAATCACTTCAGAGAGCAAAACTTAAATCAACTTGATCTAAAAAGATCTGCCTATAGACAACTTTTAAATGAGAACATCCCTCATACAAATATAGACATCTCAAATTTATGTACATACAAATTCAATAATGAATTCTATTCCTGGAGAAGGAGCAAAACAATCTCAAGACAATGGAATCTTATTTGCTCATAAAGATAATCAACTTGGACAAATTACACTACTTAAGTTATTTGCGACCAATAATTCCGTCATCTCCTTAGTACCTTTAATATTAAAAACTTTGGCTATCAAAACATTCTCTTTGAAACCAAAAGGCTTTATTTTCACTTTGCTCCCCCTTGGGAATTCACTCTTAAGTAGATTAGTTGCTTCAATCTCATCATTTTCATTTACATCTACACAAAATAATCCAATAGTTAAATTTCTATTTTGATCCCCCACCAAAATAGTATTTGAACTTTTAATTTGAAGAATTTCGGCCGAGTTTACTATTACAGGATTAAGTACAATCAAACAGACTATAATTAAAATTTTTGATAATTTTTTCAATTCAGAAATATCTAAGTTTTTAGAATTATCTTAAAGTTAATTTTTTAAAATGAGGAATTTTAAAAAAATTAGTCTTCACAATTAACATACCCAACCATTTGAGCATTACTTTTACCAGGAGGAACCATTGGATAGCAATTTTCACCTCTTCTAACAAGTATATTAATCAAGGCTGGGCCGTCATGATCAAGCGCATTTTTTAATTCATTCTGTAATTGTTTTCTTTCAGAAATTAAGTATCCTTTAACTCCAAAAGACTCAGCAAGTTTTACAAAATCAGGTTCACCACAACTCATATCAGATGAGGAATATCTTTCATCATAGAAACTTTCCTGCCATTGTCTTACCATCCCTTGCCAGCGATTATTTATAATAATCAATTTCACCTTTAGACCATATTGAGATAAAGTTCCTAATTCTTGAATATTCATTAAGACACTTGCATCTCCTGCAATACAAATTACATCAGAATTAGGTAATGCTGCTTTTACTCCAATTGCTGCCGGCAATCCAAAACCCATAGTTCCTAAGCCTGCACTACTAATCCATTTTCTTGGAGAATTCCTAAGATATTGCGCAGCCCACATCTGATGTTGACCTACATCTGTAGTTACATAAGCTTCTGGTAAGAGTTCCCTCACTTTTAAAAGAACCTCCTGTGGATAAATTTCTCCTTCTTTAGGTGGGTCATATAAAGGGTGTTTATTTTTCCAAAAATTAATTTTTTCTAACCAGTTTTTCGTCTTACATGTAAATTTGTTATTAAGAGATTGTTCATTAATTTTGAGAACAGCTTTTGATACATCAGAAACAATTGCAACATCTACACGTCTATTTTTATTAACTTCTGCTGGGTCAATATCTATATGAATTACCTTTGCATTAGGTGCAAAAGTATCTAATTTTCCTGTCACCCTATCATCGAATCTAGCTCCAATAGCAATTAAAAGATCGCATTCTGTAACGGCGAAATTTGCGTAAGCAGTTCCATGCATTCCTAACATCCCTACTGATAAATTGTCTTTTTCATCAAAAGCGCCTTTCCCCATTAGGGTTGTTGTAACTGGTATTTGATAATTCTTAGCCAAAGTTTTTATTTCATCATGAGCCCCTGAAGATATTGCACCACCTCCTACGTATAGAAGAGGTCTTTCAGAATCTTTTATTAATTTAATTGCTTTATTAATATCGCAATCATTAATTTCTCCATTCCTTTTAAATCCTTTAGGTATAATCTCCCCAGGCAAAACTCTTTGGTAATTAAAGAACTCCTGACCAACATCTTTGGGTATATCGATTAAAACAGGGCCTGGTCTTCCAGATGAGGCTATAAAAAAAGCTTCAGAAACTACTTTCGCGATATCTGAAGGATCTCTTACTACCCATGAATGTTTCACTATTGGAAGAGTGATACCAAAAATATCAGTTTCTTGAAAAGCGTCTGTCCCTATAGCAGGTCTTGGGACTTGACCTGTAACTACAACTAGGGGGACTGAATCCATTTGCGCAGTTGCAATTCCAGTTACCAAATTTGTTGCACCTGGTCCTGAGGTCCCAAAACATACTCCTACTTCACCAGTTGATCTTGCATATCCATCAGCCGCATGTGAACCACCTTGTTCATGCCTAACCATATAATGCTTTAACCAACCTTCTTGTTCTGCCTTATGAACAGCATCATATATTGGAAGTATGGCTCCTCCAGGATATCCAAATATAACTTTCACCCCATGAATTTTTAAAGAATCCATTAGTGCATCTGCACCAGTTATCCAAACTGGATTTTCATGTTTTGAACTACCCTTTGGAAAGGATCTAGAAGTAAGGGTCACCAAATAAATTCAATATTTACTATAAATATTAAACTTAATTAAATACTTTTGCCTCATTTAGAAATGTAATGTCAGAAATGTATTCAAAAATCTTTCAAAAAATCTAATATTTTCAAATAAATTTCATTTTTTTTATAAAATTCCCAGTTTATGTAAAGGTCCAGAGCCTGAAATAAGTTCAATAAAAAGCACAAGAAAAATAATCATTGCAACTCTTCCGTTCCAAACTTCTGAACTATTATTCCAACCCCATTGCCACTTCTCTTGGGGATAAAGTTTAACTTTTTCAGGCAACTGAGAAGCCTCTTCTAGATTAACAAGAGGTCCTTCCAAACAGGAAATCACTAGATCACTGAGGCCTTCAATAAAAGTAGGATGGGTATTTAAAGCCTTAACTCTCCGAAAGTTTTTAATACCAGCCTGTTCAGCAATTTCTTTATATTCAATATCAATTTCTTGCAATGTTTCGATATGCTCTCCAACAAAACTTATGGGGACCACAATTAGATCATTAACCTTTGATCTACCAAGATCAGCTAACACTTCTTCCGTATAAGGCTTCAACCATTCAACAGGACCAACTCTACTTTGATAAGAAAGTGTATACGGGTTACTATGCCCTAAACATCTTTCTAGCTCATTTATAATTAATAAAGAACAATCTTCAATTTGTTGCTTGTAAGGGTCTCCAGCTTCCTCTACGTAACTCTTAGGAACACCATGAGCAGTAAAAAATATATGGGCTTCAGAAGGTGATTCACAAAGTGAAATTTGTTCAGAAATTAGTTCTACCATAGACTTTAAATAACCTGATTGACTGAACCAACTTCTTACACATCTCATTGGAACCTTCTTAAATTCATCATCAGAATCTCGCAATTTTTTTAATTCCCTAAAGCTCGAACCACTAGTACTTATCGAAAAATGCGGGTACAAAGGTATTACAACAACTTGATCTACGCGGTCTGCTTTCATATCAGCAATTGCTGATTCAGTAAAAGGGTGCCAATACCTCATAGCGATATAGGTAGTGGCATTCAACCCCTTGTCCCTTAATTTAGATTGTAATTCTCTTGCTTGTTGTTCAGTTATCCTTCTGATAGGTGAACCTCCACCTATGGAAAGGTAGGCCTGTTGTGAAGTTGTGCTCCTAAGCGTGCTAATTAACCAAGCTAGGGGCTTTTGAAAAACAGGGAAAGGTGTCCTGATAATTTCTGGATCAGAAAAAAGATTGTATAAGAATGGGCCTACATCAGTAATGCGTTCAGGCCCTCCTAAATTCATTAGTAAGACGCCTATTTTATCCATTTAAAATTTATGGAGATTGAAAATCAACATTAAAAACGTCATTATATGGTCAATTATATAAGTAAATGAACGTAATTCAGGAAATTAATAATGTCAATGATAAATTTGCTACTCAAGGAAGCAAGCTTAAAATTGAGAAAAGGGGAGAGAAATTAAATATCCGTGGTTCACTACCCTCTAAAGAAGATAACAATAACTATAAAATTCAAAGAATATCTCTTGGCTTGAAGGCTGATATTTCTGGATTAGAGGAAGCCAAAAAAAAATTACAATTAATCAATTTGCAATTGGAATTGAATCAATTTGATTGGATTAATTGGATAGGCAAGCCTTTTAAAAAGGAAATAAAAGATGGTTTTGAATTCCCAAAAAGATTAAATCAATTTGAGGAATTTTTTTTTAAAGAAAATAAAAGTGATTTTCGAACCAGCACTAGAAAAACTACTTGGAGAAGTTCTTACAAGCCATATATGAAAAGAATCCTAAATATTTACAATGACTATGAAAATGAAGCTTTAGAAAAAATATTTCAAAAAACACTTGAAAGTTATAAGGAAGGTACCAGAAGTAGGAAACAATGCGCTACTTCTTTAAGTGTTTTGGCTAAGTTTTTAGACATTAAATTACCAGAGGATTGGAAATTAAATTCTAGAGGATATGGTCTGAACAAAGCAGGATTTAGGGATCTCCCTACAGACGAGTTAATAGAGAAACTTTGGGAGACAATACCAAACAAATCCTGGAAATTTGTTTTTGGTTTAATGGCTACATATGGATTAAGGAATCATGAAGTATTTTTTTGTGATTTAAGTTCTCTAACTAATTTTGGAGACAAAATTATAAGAGTTTTACCTACTACTAAAACAGGGGAACATCAAGTTTGGCCATTCCATCCTGAATGGGTAGAAAAGTTCGAATTATCAAAACTTGGTGAAAATCCAGAACTTCTACCAAATATTAATAGAGACCTTAAAATTACAACTTTACAGAATATTGGGAAAAAAATTACAGACCAGTTTAAGCGTTACTCCCTACAAATAAAACCTTATGATCTAAGGCATGCTTGGGCAGTAAGAACAATTTTTTATGATTTACCTGATACTGTAGCTGCCAGAATGATGGGACATTCGGTTAGTTTACATACACAAACTTATCACCACTGGATTACTAAAAGAGATCAACAAAAGGCAGTAAATAATGCACTTTTAAAAGTTGAGAGAGTTAAAAATATTTAGAGATTTATAATCATTAAATAAAAATAAGGATCATATGCAAGAAAAACCTTCATCTTCAGAGAAACTGTTTAACCTCGATAATCAAGCAAACAAACTTGGAATGGGAGGTAAATTATCACCGGATAGCGATGAGAGCTCATATAAAAAAAGAATGCAGCAAAGAAAAGATATTCAAGCCGAAAGACTACAAATTAGAAAAACAAAAAAAGGATTATTGATTGTTTTTACAGGGAATGGC
>CACGPQ010000009.1 GCA_902574955.1 uncultured Synechococcaceae cyanobacterium | reverse complement strand
CCTACTGCCACCATTTCGCTTCTTAATACGGAAGATAATACTGAGGATACTGCTGTATCAATAGGGACTGGGCCAGTTGACGCTGTATGCGAGGCATTAAATAAACTAGCTAAAGTTCCTAATGAATTAATTGAATTTTCAGTTAAGTCGGTAACAGAAGGGATCGACGCTTTGGGCGAAGTAACAATAAGAATAAGAAGGGATAATAAAATATATTCTGGTCATTCTGCTGATACGGATGTTGTTGTTGCCGCAGCAAATGCTTATGTTAATGCTTTAAATAGACTTGTCTTTTCTGAGAAAAAAAATTCAATTCACCCACAATTTGATAATTTAGAAAATTCGAATAATACATTTCTATCTAATCAGGCAAATTAAATTATTTTCTAGGAATATTAAGTAGCATTAAAAAAAGTCTCTTAATATTGTAAATTAATCTAATAGTTAAAGCAGTTAATAATGAGAGAAAGGTTACTAGGATATTGGGCACTTTCATGGGTTGGGTTAATCAGCAATATAATTGCACTTCCAATAATCGCAATAATAATAAGTTATGGGCCTCCACTAAAAGTTGCAAATATTACTCTTGCCATAAGTCTTGGTTGGCCTGCTGCGATCGTTGGAATAGTTTCTTCAGCAGCTCTTTTAGCAGAAAGAAAATGGGGAGTAACTTTAACTCTAGTATCTCTATCGATGGTAATTTCCGGGACGGGTCCTTATTCAGTGGTTAGACTTATAACTATTAAAGACATTTTTGGAATAGGTGGGTTTACTCTTTTAACAACATTATTAAGTACATTAGCTCTTGTATATTGGTGTAATCCAAAGCATCGAAGAAGTATTAGGCTATAAATTTTCATTAAGAAAAAGTGTTATTCTTGCTAGTTGGATACTGAATTCTTCTATGTCTAATTCTTTTCCAGACATTCAAGAATGCCCTTTTTATAAGAAAAATTTCTCCTTTAGATAAATTACTATCATTTAATTGCCCATCTTTTTGACGCGAGTAGATAATGTTCGATATTGTTTCCAAAGCTTCTTTATCAGATGCATTAATATTCATAGCTCTTAGTGCTGCTTCACATCCATCTGCAAGCATTAAAATAGCTGTTTCTTTTGACTGAGGAATAGGGCCCTTGTATCTAAAATAATATTCATTAATTTCGAGATTTTTTTCTTTAGCTTTTTGAAAAAAATATCCCATTTTTAGGGTGCCTTGATGTTCAGGGATAAAATTAGCTATCAGTTTAGGTAGTCTATTTTTTCTTGCATATTTCAATCCTTCATCAACGTGTGCCTGCAATACTTCTGCACTTTTAATTGGATCATCTAATTCGTCGTGCGGATTTTTTGAACCATCCTGATTTTCTATAAACCAGTTAGGTGCATGTAATTTACCAACATCATGATATAACGCTCCAGTTTTAATTAGATCAATATCACCACCTATCATTCTTGTTGCTTCCTCTGCTAAACCACATATAAGTAAAGTATGTTCAAAAGTACCAGGAGCTTCAAGAGACAATCTTCTAATTAGAGGTTTCTCCTTATCAGCCAATTCGAGTAATCTTGCTTTAGTTAATAATCCGAATATCGATTCAAAAATAGGAATAAATAAAATAGTAAAAAGCATTACTATTGCCAATAGCAAGGAATCAGAAAATATATCCCTATTAGCTAAAACAAAATCTTGGTTTTTAACAAGAGATATTTTATCTTTACCTATCAATATCCATTGACTAAAGAAAGATCCTATAGGGACAAAAATTGATAGTTGAAGTAACTGAGCTCTACTTCTTATTCTTCCTCCAAGTAGAGATACAACTGAAGAGCAAACTAATAAAATAAAAAATAAATTATTATTTATAGTAACTGCTGGGTCTGGCCAACTAAAGCTTGCTATTGATACCCAAGCTAAAGCTGTTATGCTTCCCATACCTTGAGATATTATTAATGCCGGTGGAATTATCATAGATAAAGGACTTATGGCTGAAGCGAAAGCTAATTTCGTAACTTGTACTGCCAAAAGGAGAGTAATGATCAAGAAAATCTGTCTTGAAGAAATTATGGGGTTCTCTTTTTTTGAAACTAATATTAAAATTCCGGAACTAATAAGTATTTCAGTGAAAGTCAAAAGCCAAGAAAAAATATCTGCGATATTTAAAGACGAAATAAGAAGAAGTTTATAAGAAGAAACTATTGAAATTAAAATGCATAACAAAAAAATTATAAGATTATCTATCCTTGAAATCTTAATTGGTTGTTTTACTGGAACTTGACTTCGCCTCCACAGATAAAACAATTTTTTTAAGGTTGTAATGTTTTGCACAGAATATAAATAAATCTATTTGAATAATTTAGAATTATAGGCATGCTAGGTGTAAAAAGGAGATGTTTTTCTAAATGTCATTAAAATTAGATGGTAAAAAATTATCTCTTGAAATTGAAGAAAGATTAAATGACTATATCTCTATTAATAAAAAAATTGCAAAAAGGTCTCCCGGTTTAGCTGTAATAAGAATAGGTGAAGACCCTGCCAGTGGTGTTTACGTTAATAACAAGGAAAAAGCATGTTCAAGGATTGGGATTAAGAGCTTTATATTTCATCTAAAAGACAGTGCAGAGCAAAAAGAAGTTGAACAATTAATAAAAAAATTAAACTTTGATGAGAATATTGATGGAATGTTGCTACAACTCCCCATTCCAGACAAGTTTGATGAGCAACGACTGATAAGTTATATAAATCCAAACAAAGATGTAGATGGATTAAATGAGATAAACATCGGCAAATTAGTGAAAAATGAACCCGCTATGAGATCATGTACACCAGCAGGAATTATTAATTTATTAAGGTCCCATAATATTAAAATTAAAGGGAAAAAAATTGTTGTTATTGGAAGAAGCTTGCTAGTTGGGAAACCACTATCGCTTATGTTGTTAAACCTTAATGGAACTGTAACAATAACTCATTCAAAAACATTAAATTTGAATCAAGTCTGTAGAGAAGCCGACATTCTAATTGTGGCTGCAGGAAAACCCAACCTTGTAGATTCTAGTTTTGTGAAAGAAGGCGCAGTAATTATTGATGTTGGAATACATAGATTAAAAAGTTCCGATAAAAATCAAACCAGATTATGTGGAGATGTATTATTAGAAGATGTCATTTCTAAAGTATCTGCTTACACACCTGTACCAGGAGGTGTTGGACCAATGACAGTAACAATGTTACTTGTAAATACTATTTTTAGTTGGCAAAAAAAATTTGGTTTATCATCAACTCTTAATGATCTTTTGCCATAAACTCCAAGATGAAAAATTATTTACTAAAGGTATAAAATGACTGAAGTTATAAATAGTATTTCTGATTTTGAAAAATATCTTAAAAACACAAAAAAGATTGTAGAAGAAGCACTTGATTTTTCCCTGGGTCCTGAGAATCCAGAAATATTGAGAGAATCAATGAGATATTCTCTTTTAGCTGGAGGGAAAAGAATACGTCCAATTTTATGTTTGGCATCTTGCTCACTGGCTGGAGGAGATCCTTCTCTTGCTGTTCCAACTGCAGTAGCGATAGAAATGATCCATACAATGTCTTTGATTCATGATGATCTGCCCGCTATGGATAATGATGACTTGAGGAGAGGTAGGCCGACGAATCATAAAGTATATGGAGATGCAATAGCTATTCTTGCAGGCGATGCTTTATTAACCAGGGCCTTTGAAATGGTCTCTTTAAGAAGCCCTGGAGTAGATGCAAATAGATTATTAAATGTAGTTGGCGAATTATCCCTAGTTGCTGGAGCACCAGGCCTAGTCGGTGGGCAAGTTGTTGATTTGGAATGCGAAGGTAAAGAAGTCGACCTTGAAACTCTCGAATATATTCATCTTCATAAGACTGGAGCTTTATTAAAGGCTTGTGTAAGAACAGGTGCGATGATCGCGGGTGCAAACAAAAAACTATTACAAGCTCTAACAACATATGCAGAGGGAATTGGTTTAGCCTTCCAAATAGTAGATGATATTCTTGATTTAACTTCAAGCAGTGAAAAACTTGGTAAAACTGCCGGCAAAGATCTTTTAGCTGACAAAACTACTTACCCTAAATTACTTGGGATGGAGGAGTCAAAGAAAAGAGCATTTGATTTAGTTGAAAAAGCAAAAAAAGCAATTGAACCATGGGGTACAGATGCAAAGTATTTAATATCGTTGGCAGACTTTATCACAAATAGAGACAGATAATTAGCTTTAAATTATGTCTGAGTTTTTCTCCATTTTTAATAATTCAGTTCTTTTTTGGAGCTTATTATCCTGTTTACTAGCTCAATTTTTCAAAATTATATTTAATTTCTTTTCAACTGGAGAGATAAGATTTGGAATTATGTTTGAGACGGGTGGTATGCCTTCAAGTCATTCCGCCTTAATAACTGGTGCCACATCTGGTCTAGGTTATGAATTGGGATTTGATAACTCAACATTCGCATTATCAGTTGCTGTAGCACTAATAGTTATGTATGACGCTAGTGGTGTTCGAAAAGCAGCTGGAATTCAAGCGTCAGAAATCAATAAACTATCAAAAAAACTAGACCCTAAATCTGAGTTACTTCTAAAAGAAACTCTTGGCCATACAAAAATTGAGGTCATGGTGGGGAGTATTTTAGGACCATTAATCACTTTGCCTGGAATGTTTTTTTTAGGTTCTCCTCACAAAATATTTAATTTGATAATAAATTAAGAATCCTTTGAAAAACTAATTTGGGTGGCATCAATAAAGTTTTTTGCGACTACTGGAGAACTTGGCAAATGTAAGTGAATCCAACTTGCATGTAATTTTTCATCAACAAAGCCTTCATTTTTATATTCAGTATCCCAAGATTTAATTTTCCATGGGGAGGAAAGTTTCTTATTATGCTTAGCATTTCTTAAATCAAGTTCAGATAAATTTTTTTCAATTTCCCAATAATGAAACTCATGTCCTCTAATTAATTGATTTTGTTTAATAATTGGAGTATCTTTTAAACCCTCTATGTATCTATAGCCTAATGAAAGCTTACTTTTTTTTGATCTAAAAGGCAAAATGCCACTCATTTTATGATTATCACCATTTTCATCTTTAATAAAGTCTCCTAAAATCATCATTCCTCCACACTCTGCATATATAAATCCTTCTTTGCGGAATTTCCTTAACGAATTTAAGCTCTTTGTAGAGTTACTTATATGATCAGCATATTTTTCAGGGAACCCCCCAGGAATAATTAAAGAAGAAGCCTCATTAGGTATTTCTTCATCTTCATAAATACTCCATGAAATTAATGGTATACCTATTTCACTCAAAAACTCCTTAGTTTCAGGATATTGAAAGTGAAAAATTTTATCTTCTAAAATTGCTATGGGTTTACCTTTTTCTATCTTAAAATTTTCAAAAATATCAGAATTAAATATTTTCTTTTGAGGAGATTTCAGGAATTTAATAAGAGAAAATACATCAAGATTTCTTTCGGCGAAATTTGCAAAATATTCAACATCAATTTCTTTACCATTATCCAATGGAGATATCAAACCTAAATTAGCTTTGTTTAAAGCTATTTTTGAATCAGATGGTAAAAAACCAAGAATTTCGATATCTTCATTTTTAAAAACTTCTTTAATTAATTTTTTATGTCTATCTGAATTAACGTTGTTAAATATAATGCCTGCTATTGACAACTCACTATCGAAATCTCTAAAACCTCGAACAGTTGCCAAAAGAGAAGCTACTTGACCTCTAGCATTAACAATAAAAATTACTGGAGCATTGAGAAGTTTAGAAATATTTGCTGTGCTGGAATAAGTTGTTGACCCTAATCCATCAAATAGACCCATTGCTCCTTCAATTAATGAAAATTCATATTTCGTAGAATGTTTAAAAAAACTTTGTTGAACCCATTCCTCACCACTTAAAAAAATATCTAAATTCCTACAAATAGGTTGCCCAATTGAACTAAGTTGCTGTTGATCAAGATAATCTGGGCCAACCTTGAAAGTTTGTATTTTTATACCTTTTGAGAACGCCCAACAAGATATTAAAAGTGATAATGTAGTTTTACCACTATCAGTTGAAGGAGAAGATATTACACAAGGCATTTATTAGTTATTAAAACCGTTAAATATTTGCAGAGCTATTTTAATAGAATTTTCAAAAAGAGGACTTGTATTGCCTCTACTACTGCCTAATAATTTACTAACATCATACTCTGATGTAAAAAAAGAATTTGGAACAACTTGTTCTATTAATTCCATATTAGCCATTCCCCCTGCTTCAAGTCTCATACATTCCACTGATTCACAGCCAAGTATTACACAAGTGTTATTTTTTTGAACGTCACTAATTTTTGAAATCAATCTCAATCCAATAACTTGTCCTGAATGAATACTTGGATTTCCCAAAGTTAATGGATTAATTGATGTAGAAATTATTTCGCCATTAATTCTTTCAAACTCTATTTTTGTTGATTCTGTATCCTTTTCAACTCTTAGAAAAGACCAACCAAGTTTATCGCTAATCCATGAAATCAAAAACAACGCTTGAATAATATGATCTCCTGCGATATCAATATCAATATCGGTAATATGATTTAGGATTGGCCTTCTCGATGGGGGATCAAAAATCATCGCTAATGATTCTCTCCAATTTTTCAACCTAACCCAATTCAAATCATTAATAGCTTTATTTGAATTACTTAATTGATCTAAAACTCTTAAACATCTTTTAGGGGATCCAAGAGCAGTATCAATTATTAACCTTAGACCATGATTAGTAAAATATTCGAAGATTTCAGGCGATTCATCCAAACTTCCATTCCACCACAACCATGAAGGTAATTCATCGATAGATAATTCATCGATTATTTTTAATCCTTTATTGGATATTGAGGCTGATCCCCCCCTAATAACAACTAAATCCCCACATATAGGTTGCATAGCTGAAGTATCACTTAATGGACAATAAGCGGATACAAAAGTTTTGATGTCTGAATTTTTATTTAAAGTTGGAGCTAGAGTTATTAATCTTCTTGGATTTAATGTACTTATTGATGATTCAAAAAATTGTCCTCTAAAGTCTTCAAAGTCTTTATTAGGTAAATTTTCCTTCAACATATTCAATAATTCCTCACTATTCAAGGAAGTAGTAATGGGAAGTCCTTGATCTAATATAAATTTTTTTGCAACTTCAATTAACTCTGGACTTAAATTTCCAGTAATTGGTGGATTTACTAATCCTTTTTGAACCAAACATTGTTCTAGCCAAGATGGTTGCCAGACCATTAATGTAAAGGTATTAGCTCCAGTATTATCTTTATCTTCTGAAATCCATAATTTATTAAGGTAATTAGAAATCTCCTGATAAGGAAGCTCTAATGGGGTTTGGAGTGTTAGTTGAGGTTTCATTTTTAAGGTCTACGCCAGAAAATATTGTCTTTTGAAAGTAATTGATCAGACTCAGGAGGTCCCCAAGTCATAGATTCATAATTATAGATAGGTAACTTCCAAGGCGAATTATCCATCAATTCTATTAATGGAGTATAAAGTTTCCAGGCTGCTTCCACTTCATCACTTCTAGTAAATAAGGTTGGGTCAGAAAGCATTGCATCAGCTAATAGTCTTACATAGCCTTCATCTGAGGGTTCTCCAAATGATTCATCATAAGAAAATTCCATCTCAACAGGTCTTGATTTCATTCCAGAACCTGGAGATTTTACCTCAAATTTAAAAGTAGCACCTTCATTTGGTTGAATTCTAAGGATAAGTTGATTTGGAGCAGGATTTATTATTGTTGATTCAAATAAATGAACAGGAACGTCTTTAAAAGTCAAGACTATTTCTCCAAGTCTTTTAGGTAGTCTTTTCCCCGTTCTCAAATAAAAAGGAACACCTTGCCAACGCCAATTATCAACGAAAACTTTTGTCGCAATATAAGTTTCTGTCGTGCTATTACAATTAACACCATCTTCCTGCCTGTATCCTTTTAGTAGATTTGAAATATTTCCTCCCTCTCCATATTGACCTCTTATGCAACAATTCCACGGTTCATTTTCATCAGCAAGTTTTGAAGCTTGAAGAACCTTAGCCTTTTCATTCCTTATTGCTTCTGGTTCAAACTTTCCAGGAGGTTCCATAGCAGTAACAGCAAGCATTTGAGTCATATGATTTTGAAGCATATCCCTTAGAGCACCAGAGCTTTCGTAATAACCTGCTCTATCTTCAACACCAACTGTTTCAGATGAAGTAATTTGAATATTTGATATATAATTTCTGTTCCAAATTGGTTCAAAAATAGTGTTAGCAAACCTCAAAACAAGAATATTTTGAACTGTCTCTTTACCTAAATAATGATCAATCCTATATATCTGACTTTCTTCAGCACAACTTTGAACAATCTTATTCAATTTTCTTGCACTTGAATAATCTCTTCCAAAAGGTTTTTCGATCACTAAACGACTCTTCTTAGGGTCATCTAAAAGCCCAGCTTCTTTAAGAGCTTTACAACCACTTGCATAGAAATTCGGAGATACTGATAAATAAAATGTTCTATTCCCATGAGTTGCTTGTGTTTTATCAATTTCATTTAATCTTTTAGAAAGCCTTACAACATGATCACTTTGTTGTAAGTCAACTGGTTCATAGAAAAGATAATTAGAAAATTGTTCCCACTCCCTTTCTTTGCCTAATATTTGATTGGATAGCTTTACTTTCATCTTTTCTCTGAACTCATTATCATTCCAAGGTCTTCTCGCACAACCAACTATTCCAAATTCACTAGGAATTCTTCTTTGCAAATAAAGTTCAAATAAGGCTGGTATTAATTTTCTATGAGTAAGGTCTCCACTAGCACCAAATATTACTAAGCATTGTGGAGATATGACTCTTTCCTGCCGTAAACCTAATCTTAGAGGATTACTTAAAGTTGAAAGCATATTTTTAATATTCTTTTTTTAAAATCCTCTTTTTTTATAAAATTAGCTACATATTGTGTCTAAACCAAAAAGTATTTAGGAAGTGAAACTGAAATCTGAATATCAAAAATTTAGTAGGTTTCTACGTGCCATCTTCCTGCTTTTTTTAGTTGAGGTCTTAACTCTGACCAATTCAATCCTTTTTCTTCTGCCGCTTTAGTCATTGCTTCATCTATTCCAGGCTCCATACCCTTTAAACCACAAAGATATATATGTGTCTTTTCATTTTCAATCATGTTAAAGAGTTCATTGGCTGATTCTAAAACTCTGTCTTGAATATACATTCTTCCACCTTTTGCATTTTGCTGCTCACGACTAATAGCTTTTGTATATTTAAAATTATCTGGATTATCAGTAAGATATCTTTGAAGATCTTCCTCGTATAACAAATTAGCTGATTTTGGAGCACCCATAAATAACCACGCTTTACCCTTAAAATTCCATTTGTTTTTCTCTTTTTCAGTTGCTTCGAACATTCTTCTTAAATAAGCCCTCATTGGTGCTATTCCAGTCCCAGTAGCCAACATGACTATGTTTGCGTCTTCCTCATCAGGTAGAAGCATCTCTTTACCTACAGGACCTGTTATTTTTACTTTATCTCCAGGTTTAATATCGCATAAGTAAGTGGAACAGACACCATTGATAGTTTCGCCATCTTTTTCATACTGAAGCTGTCTTACACAAAGAGAAACTGTATTTCCATTAAAGTCATCCCCATGCCTGGTACTAGCAATTGAGTAAAGTCTTAATTTATGAGGTTTTCCATTAGCATCTTCACCAGCAGGCATAATACCAATACTTTGACCTTCTACATAATTTAAAAATGGATCACTATCTTTAAGGTCAAAAGTTATGTGATTCACTCTACCAATTGCTCCTTCTTTAAGAAGACTGTAGTTTTCGATCACTGTTCCTTCGTATGGTGTTTTAGGCCTGTAAATATTTACTGGTACATCTGCATGCTTTTTCTTGACAACTTTTGGAGCTTCTGTTTTTGGAGCTTCTGTTTTTGAAACAGCTTGTTTTTTTGGTTCCACAACTTTTGATTCAGGTTTTTTTGCTTTTGCTTCTTCAACAAATTTTAAAGCTCTTTTATTAAAAGTTGTGAGTATAAAATAAAAAATAGCTATTACTACTGGTATATGAGCTAATCCGCCTGCGATTACTTTTGCTTGTGAATACATTTTTTAGATTTCTTTAATAAAAGATTATCAATTTGTAGTTTAATTTGTAGTAAATTTATAAAAATGGTTACGTTTTGAGATCGGAATAAATAGATGAAATTATTTTTATTTTTCAATATTTGTTGTTTTAACAGTATAGTTACACAGAAATAATTTTTATCTAATTAAAAAATTCATTGTATGAACAATCCTCAAGAATCAATGAATCATTATGAAGAAAATGATTTCAGGACAATTGAGCAGACGATGGAAAAGCTTTCTGGCGGAATAAGACGACTGGCAGCTCAACTTACAACTTCTGCAAGTTTCGACTCTTTGTGGAGTGTTCTAACAGATTATGATCGACTAAATCTATACATTCCAAACCTTTTATCTAGCAAAAAAATATTTCAAAAGGGGAATAATGTCCACCTTAAACAAGTTGGTGCTCAGGATTTCCTTGGGATGAAATTTTCAGCTGAAGTAACTATCGACTTATTTGAAAATAAGGAGCTTGGCCTCTTAAAATTTAATTTAATAAAAGGAGACTTCAGAAAATTTGAAGGTAGTTGGAAAATACAAAAAATTAAAAACACATCACACAATTCATTAATTTATGAACTTACTGTTCAAGGTTGTCAGTGGATGCCAATAGGTATGATAGAGAAAAGACTGAAGAAGGATCTCTCAGAAAATTTAATTGCCGTTGATAGGCAAGCAAAATCCTCAAAAAGACCCTTATAAATTTAAATTAATAGCCCCAAGGGGATTCGAACCCCTGTCGCCTCCGTGAAAGGGAGGTGTCCTAGGCCTCTAGACGATGGGGCCAGGGAATTAGCATTACAGCTTATTAAAAACTAAGAGTAAGGCTAGCCTTTCGTCAAGTATTGTTGCTCTTTATTTTGTCCTTGCCACACAGGGACTGTGAAATGGAAGCAGGAACCTACACCAATTTCAGATACCACCCATATTCTCCCTCCATGGACTTGTACTATTCTCCTGCATACAGATAAACCTATGCCAAATCCTGAAGTTCCTTCAGAAGTCTGCGGGAGTCTAACTCTATCAAGAAAAATTCTTTTTTGTTCAGTCAAAGGTATACCAGCACCTTTGTCACAAATTGTTATTTCTACCCATTGATTTGACTTGTGAATCATAGTAATTTTTATAGATCCAGAGTCTTTAGAAAATTTAATAGCATTTTCAATTAAATTTAAAAAAACTTGTCTCATTCTTCTTTGATCTGCAAATACACTTGGGAGATCAGATGGGATATCAGTATCAATATCAATATTCCTTAATCTCCAGAATCTTTCTAATTCTAGTATTACTTCAGCACTAATATTACCCAAATCAATTTTCTGAGGATTAAATAACGCTTCCCATTTTGTTGTTCCAACCTCTAAAAGATCCTGAGATAAGAGTTCAATCTCTTCTAGACGTCTTTTAATTACCTCTTGTAATTTTGAAATATCTATTTGTCCGAGTTTTTGACTTTGAACAGCCAAAGTAGCAGCAGTTAAAGGTGTTCTTAATTCGTGCGCGACCATTCTTAATAATCTTTCCTGAGACTCTATTCTTTTTGTTAATGTCTCGTTTTCTTGTCTTAAAACAAGAAGTTCATCTTCCAATAGAAATTCTTTTTGAGTTCTTATTGAATCAATTTTAGATGGTTGCAAATTAATTCCAAGATTTTTTGTTAAGCCTTCCTCTGTCCATCTTGGCAACCATTTTTGCAACTGAGAGAAAATATTACTTCCAGCAAATATTTGTTTTGGAGCTGGGGAAATTTTTATAAGAGCGGGGATAGCAACTAATCTATGTAATTCAAGTAACTCAGGCTGCTCTGTGGACTCAGAAATCTGGAGAGATATTTCAAATTCACAATCATCTGATTCTAAATAAGCTATTAGGGACTTAATATCATTACTAGAAAGTTGATTTCTAGCTGCCACAAGTATTAGTTTTAACTCTTTTTTATCATTCAAATGATTTCCTCAGAAGTGTTGAAAAGCTGTTAATCCTTATAAACACCTTAAGATATTTTTTTTTATTTTACAGATTAGCTATGAAATAAGTAGAACTTATTTATAGATGGTAGCTATTAATCCAAAGAAAAATTTACATTTTGGTGAAAATCCACCTGAAATCAATTTAAATAGCAATTTAAAAAGGTGGTTTTCGAGGAATATTGGATTGTGGAGATCTAATCGAACCTATTTTCTCGATGAAGCACAAAAAACTTATAATTTAAGTATGAATATTAATATACAAGCTCTCGAGAGCAAATCCGAATGGGAGTCGCATTATAAATTCACTTGGTATCCAGAAAAAAAATATAATTTCTTTGACGAAAATCCACAGTTTAAAGAACGTGGAGAAATGCATGCATTCTTAAAAGGCCATCAACTTATGAGGGAAAGTTTTTACTTAAGTAATGATGAAGGGATTTCAAATATTAAGCAAGTCGACGAACACGAAATGATTTTTGAATCTTCTTACAAAGATTGGTATATAGTTGAACATACAAGACTTGTAGATTTTGATAATTATAGATTTAGGGTTATATATTCATGGAACAAAAATAAGCTGAAAATAGTAGAGAATCATCACGAAATTAAAATTATTAAATAAATTCTGTTTGCAAATTTAGTTTAAAAAATAAAAAATGTTATCTTTAATGTATGAATCAAAAATAAAACAAATATGAGTTTTAAGGTATCTAAAATTTTTGCAATCCCTCTAATTTTTTCATCTTTTTTGTTTGATATAAATAATGAATTTAATAATTTAAATGCAAATATTAAAAATTCGCCTGCTAATAAAAATGATTTAGATTTGTATCATGGGATGGGTGTTTCATTTCTATGTAATGCTACAAGAAAAGGATTTGATTTAGATTTTCCAAAAACATTAAACGTTGCCTCAGCAACTTTTGCATCAGTAGTTTCACAAAAACATGGAGGTAAAATAATTGAAAGGGAAAAAGAACAAAAAGTGGATATGAAGCAATTACAATTTATAGCAACTCTGCAATTAATTGAATCCGCTCTTAAAGTTTGTCCAGATAATGTTCCTGAAAAAGTCAAAAAAGAATTTAAGATTGAAAAGGAGAGAATCAAGAAATTACAAGGGTTGTAAAAAAAAATAATTTCTTTATCTAAACATAGAACTAACAGAACTTTCTTCATGGATTCTCCAAATGGCTTCCCCCAACATATTTGCGACAGAAAGAACTTTTAACTGAGGAAAATTATCTTTATGTAAAACGGGTATACTATTGGTCACAATTACTTGTTCGAATAGATTCTTAGTGCTTAATCTTTCATAAGAAGGAGGAGAAAATACAGCATGGGATGCACATGCAAATATTCTATTAGCTCCTTCTTGTTTTAATAAATTAGCTCCAGAACAAATTGTGCCTCCAGTGTCTATCATATCGTCTATAAGAATAGCTGTTTTACCTTTAACTTCACCAATAACTGTTAGACTTTCCGCGATATTATGAGCCGATCTCCTTTTATCGATGATAGCTAATGGAGCATCTTTCATTAATTTTGCAAATGCTCTTGCTCTCGCAACTCCACCTACATCAGGAGAAACAACAACTATTTCTTCTAAATCTAACGTTTCTAGATAATCAATTAGTACAGGTGATCCGTAAATATGGTCACATGGTATATCAAAATACCCTTGTATTTGTGCCGAGTGCAAGTCCATAGCAAGAACCCTGTCAACTCCAGATTTTTCGAGCAAATTAGCAGTTAGTTTTGCAGTTATAGACTCTCTTCCTGCGGTCTTTCTATCTGCCCTTGCATATCCAAAGTAGGGAATTACAGCCGTTATTTGTCTTGCAGACGCTCTCTTGCATGCGTCAACCATTATCATAAGTTCCATCAAACTATCGTTTACAGGAGCACTTGTAGGTTGTATTAGGAATACATCACAACCTCTAATAGATTGCTGAATCTGAACATAAAGTTCTCCATCAGCAAATCTTTTGGATATTAAAGGTACATTTTCAATCCCTAAATATGATGCAATTTCTTCAGCTAATTTAGGATTTGTTGTCCCACTTACTAACCTTAATCTACTATTAGTAAGATTAAAGTTCGATTCTTTACTCTGCATTGCCGTGATAAAACTTGTCACGAAATTTGCACCATAAAACTATATTCTTATCGTAGTCGTTAATGTGAATTTCGCAAAAGATAATGACTAGATGTTTTCAAAACTCACCTCAATTAAGCAAAAAATTGTTGATTCAAAATCAGAATTTTTATTTATCCAGACTTAAAAACCAACAATGATATTTGTCAATTAAAAAAAATTTGTATAAGGTTGAATTTAGAGAATTAAAAACACGTTAAGTGTAAAGAATCAAAATATGTTGAAAAGATGCCTATAGAGTCAATTATTGCAAGAAAATCATTAGGCGTACTTATGCATCCAACATGTATCCCCGGAGGAAGAGTATGTGGAACTTTTGGGAGAGGAGCTAAAGAGTGGATAAAAAAACTTCATAAGCATGGAATTGAATACTGGCAATTTTTACCTCTTACACCTACTGACTCTACAGGTTCTCCATATAGTTCCCCATCTAGTTTTGCGCTAAACCCATGGTTTTTGGATATAGAGGATTTAATCGAAAAAGGTTTTATCTTCATTTCAAATAAAGAAAAACTAGGTCCAACAAATATGAATAAAGATCATTTTGATTTTGATATTGCAGATGACTTAACAAAAAAAATAGGCCTCCTTCTTTTGCAAGGTTGGAGTTCACAATCTGAAGAAAGAAAAATTAACTTTAACAAATGGGTCAGTAGGCATTCTTGGGTTGAAGATTATGCAACATTTGTTGTTATCAGAGAAGAATTTAATATGTTGCCTTGGTGGGAATGGCCTCAAGAATTTAAAATAAAAAATAACAAGTTCTTAAAATCGTGGATTAAGAAAAAAAGTGAAGAGATCCTAATTAAAAAATTAATACAGTGGCATCTCGATGAGCAATGGAGCGTCATTAAAAACTTTGCAAAATCAAGAAATATTAAGCTGATAGGAGATTTGCCTTTTTATGTCTCCAGAGATAGTGCCGACGTATGGAGTAATAAATCATTATTTTCAATTTTTAAAAATGGAGATTTAATCTTTCAAAGTGGTGTCCCACCTGATTATTTTTCATCAACAGGACAATTATGGGGTACCCCAACTTACTTTTGGTCAAAGCATAAAAGGACTAATTTTAATTGGTGGAGAAAAAGATTTCAAAGACAATTTGAACTTGTTGACATATTGAGATTTGATCATTTCAGGGGTTTAGCAGGTTACTGGAGAGTTAATGGCAGTTCGAAAACAGCAATTATTGGAAAATGGATAAATTCTCCAGGTAAAACACTATTAAATAAAGTAAAAAAGGATCTAGGGGGAAACTATCTACCAATTATTGCGGAGGACCTGGGAGTAATAACTCCAGATGTAGAGAAATTAAGGAAAAATTTCGAACTTCCTGGCATGAAAATATTACAATTTGCTTTTGATGGCAATGAAGATAATCCTTATTTACCTAGGAATATTGAAGGAGAAAATTGGGTTGTTTATACAGGTACTCACGACAACTCTACTTCTGTTTCATGGTGGAAATATTTAGATTATGAATCCAAAAAAAGAATAAAAGATGAGTATAAATTTTCAGAAAATCCTTCTTGGGATTTAATAGAAATTGGCATGAAAACGAATGCTAATCTTTTTATCGCTCCATTGCAAGATCTATTATCTCTAGACGATAGAAGTAGATTAAACAAACCAGGTACTACAAAAAACAACTGGAAATGGAAGTTAAATCGTCCTTTAGAAGAAATAGAAGATAATATAAGAATGTTTAGTGAGCTAGGAAATAATTTTAGGAGAACTCTTAAGTAGAATTTATTAAAAATTATTTATCAACCATTTGATTTTCAATATTTTGAATCTCTATAACATTTACATTTAATATAAAGTATCTTTTTAAGATAAATATAGTTAGAAATAATATAAAAAAATACAAAAAACTTCCTTGCCATGTATTGATAAGATCAAATTTCCTTAACAGAAAATCCTTTCCCTCTTTCTTTAAAATTTTTCTTTCTTTAACTGCTAACTTTAATAATGTATTTTTTTTTAATACTAAGCATTCCTCTAATTTAATTAATATAGATCTTATAAAGGGATACTCTGGCCTAATATTTTTATTATTATTTTCAATAGAGTTTATTATTCGCTCAGGAATTTTTGAAATATATGATAATTCTTTTATTGTTAGGTTTTTTTGGATTCTTGCTTCTTTTACTAACTTTGCAATTTCTATATATTGATCAACCAATCTAGGATTTAAGTCTTTATTTTTATCAGATTTTTTATTAAATAGAAAGAGATTTTTCAAAATATTCATTCGATATTCATTAGCTAATTGATCGTTTAAATACTAAATTTTTAAAATAACAATTTATTTAATTTTAATCGCATTAAAATCATAAGTAAATTTACTAGATATAAATATAAAAACTAAACTGTAGAAATAATATTTTGAACTGCACTTTTTGCAATATTCAGAGGGTTAAAAGTATCCCTAATTAAAGCTAAGAGTTTTTTTGCATCAGTAAATTCTAATTTTTCATCTTTTATAAGACTTAAAAGAAGATTCTTCCTAACTTCGGATCCTTTTTTACTGACAATTAATTTCAATCCAGCGTTCGCAACAGGTATGAGATCTGAATTAATATTCTCTGAATCTTTAAATAAAATGTTTAATAAACTTTCAACTTTTTCTATTTGGATTTGACCTTTTTTATCAAAAACAACTTCTAAAAGAATATCTAAAATCTCTTCAGAATTATCGGTCAGTAGTTTTTTTGCAATATATGGATAAGCTATTTTTAGAATTTTAAATTCAGGATCTAACCTTAGTGCTAAACCCTCTTGACTAACAACTGCTCTTATTATTAAGGCAAACCTACTGGGAACTCTGAAAGGATAGGAATACATTAGTTTTGAGAATTTGTCAGTTACATTTTTAAGATTAAAATTTCCAACCTCAGCGCCAAAAGATCCTCCTAGAACTTCTTTTAATGGTTCAACAAGTTTTTGAAGATCTTGTTCTTTAGTTAAAAAACCTAATTTCTGGAAATCTTCTGCGAGAAGATAATATTCTTCGTTTATTATGTGAACAATTGCCTTAATAAGAGTAAGTCTATCTGAATTTGTAATAGTATCCATCATTCCAAAATCAACATAAGCTAAATTCCCACAATCTGCACTTCCTCCTTTGAGAGCAAACATATTTCCTGGATGTGGGTCTGCATGAAAATATCCAAATTCAAATAATTGCTGCAGTCCACTAATGACACATGTTTTTATAAAAGAAGCAGGTATTAAGTTATTTTCTTCTAGTAAAAATCGATCTCTTAACTTAACTCCATCAATCCAAGAAGTTGTTATTACCCTTTTGGATGAAAACTGTTGTTCTAATTTAGGAATAAAAATATTTGGATTTTCTTTGAATAAATTTGCAAACCTCAAAGCATTTTGGGCCTCTTTTTGATAGTCAATTTCATCAAAAAGTGCCTTACCGAATTCATCTATTATCTCTCCAATTCCAACACCTATATTTAATGGTAAGAGTGGAGATAAAAAAGTTCCTAAAAACCTTAAGATTACAACATCCCTTCTTATAAGAAAGTATAAATTTGGCCGCTGTACTTTCACAGCTAGATAAGAATTATTTAATTTTGCTTTATAAACTTGACCTAAGCTTGCTGAAGCAATAGGACTATCTGGAAACTCTTCAAATAATTCATTAGCAGTGGATCCAAGTTCCTCTTCAATTATTTTTAAAGCAATTTTGTGATCAAATGCTGGGAGATTATCTTGTAAGTTTGTAAGTTCAGTAAGCCAATCTTGTCTAACAAGATCTGGTCTAGTTGAGAGTGCTTGGCCTAATTTAATAAAACAAGGTCCTAAATCTGTTATTACATCAAAAAGATATTTCGAGAGATTTTTTTGTACATTTTTATTTTTACTGTTACCTTGAAAAAGTATTCTTAAAAAAAGAAAAATAAAAGTTAAAAGGATATATAAAACTCTTGGGATAAAAATCCATGGTCTCAAAATCAACCAAAGAAAGTCTTCTTTTGCTGAATATTCCGAATAAGATCTTTTCATTAAAGTTAAAAAATATCAAAAAAGATTACCATGTAGTCCATTCTATATATGTCAATAATACTTTATGAGCATTTCATCTTTTCTAACTAAAAAGTTTTTAAAGTCTTTATTCTTTCCCGCTCATAACAGAGGGGCAGCTTTACCAAAGAAATTAGTGAAGTTATTAAAAAATCCACCTGGGTATTGGGACTTGCCAGAACTACCAGAAATAGGCTCCCCACTATCCCAAAGCGGATTAATTGCTAAATCTCAAAGAGAATTCTCCGACAAATTTGAGGCTAAAGGATGTTTTTTTGGAGTTAATGGAGCTTCCGGATTAATACAATCAGCAGTAATTGCGATGGCAAATCCAGGCGAAAATATCCTGATGCCTAGAAATGTTCATATAAGTGTCATAAAAATCTGCGCGATGCAGAATATAAATCCAATATTTTTTGACTTAGAATTTTCAACAATAACGGGTCATTACAAACCAATTACAAAAATTTGGTTGGAAAATGTATTTAAGAAATTAAATTTTGATAAGAATAAAATTGCAGGGGTTATTCTTGTAAATCCCTCTTATCATGGTTATGCCGGAGATTTAGAGCCTTTAATAGATTGTTGTCATCAAAAACATTTACCTGTTTTAGTTGATGAAGCCCATGGTTCATATTTCCTTTTTTGTGAAAATCTTAATTTACCAAAACCGGCCTTATCATCAAACGCTGATTTAGTGGTTAATTCATTGCATAAGTCACTCAATGGATTAACTCAAACGGCGGTACTTTGGTACAAAGGGAATCTAATAAATGAAGATAATTTAATCAAAAGTATTAATTTGCTGCAAACTACCAGTCCAAGTTCCTTATTACTTTCTTCTTGTGAAGAGTCTATTAGGGACTGGCTTAACAAAGAAAGTTTATCAAAATATCAAAAAAGAATTTTAGAGGCAAAAAGTATTTATAAAAAATTAATTCAAAAAAATATTCCTCTCATAGAAACTCAAGACCCCTTAAAAATTGTAGTCAATACCTCTAAGGCTGGAATTGATGGTTTTACTGCTGATAATTTTTTTTATAGACATGGACTTATTGCCGAATTACCAGAAATGATGACTCTCACTTTTTGCTTAGGATTTGGAAATCAAAAAGATTTTCTTAATTTATTTGAAAAGTTATGGAAAAAATTACTAATAAATTCAAAAAAATCAAAAAGTTTAGAAGTGCTTAGATCGCCCTTTAAATTAGTTCAATCACCCGAAATAGAAATTGGAATTGCTTGGAGAAGTAAGAGTCGGAGTATTCCTTTCTCACAATCATTAAATAAAATATCTGGAGATATTATTTGCCCTTATCCTCCTGGGATACCGCTACTAGTTCCTGGCGAAAAAGTTGACATGGATAGGTTTAATTGGATAAATAATCAAAGTTTATGCAACAAAGATCTGTTAAATTTTAATATAAAGGTCTTAGAAACATAGCAATTTCATATGAGATTAAAAAGCGGATTAATTATAGGAATTTTTGGTTTAATTGTTGTTTTGTTGGGGGGATGGTTTTTTACATTGGCAACTGCGTTGCTTACATATCTAGCATTATTAGAATTTTTTAGAATGGCAGAATTTAAAGGAATAAGACCAGCTACAAAAACCACATTATTTTCGTCCTTTATTATCATAGTTTCTACTTATCTTGAGACCATTGGTGTGCTTGAAGGAGAAATTTCAAATTCAATTTTGCCAATCTGTTCAGTTGGGATATGTACTTGGTTACTTTTGCAACCAAAACCTGGGACAATTTCAGATATTGCAGCATCTATTTTTGGATTATTCTATTTAGGTTTTTTACCTAGTTACTGGATTAAGTTAAGGGGATTAGATTCAGTGGTAATAGTTTCAAATCAGGGTTTTATGTCGCTTGAGAACTTATCAAATACTACAGGTCTTCATTTAACTTTAACCTCTTGTTTTTTAATTGTAGCTAGTGATATTGGTTCTTATTTCATTGGGAAGTCATTTGGTAAAAAATCTCTATCTCCAATATCTCCGAGCAAAACTATAGAAGGTTTAATTGGAGGAATATCCTGTTCAATTTTACTAGCAATATTTTTCGCATTTTTAATGAATTGGGAAAATCCATTAATTGTTGGAATAATTTATGGAATTTCAATTTCTCTTATGGCATTAGTTGGAGATTTAATTGAATCTATGATGAAGAGAGATGCAAAAATAAAAGATTCCGGAACTTTTTTACCTGGACATGGTGGGATTCTTGACAGAATTGACAGTTACATCTTTACTCCATCTGTTTTGTATTATATTTTTATAATCCTCAAGTATCTAAATTAATTAAGAAATCTTTTATTCCAAAAAATAATCTTGGATGATTTTACTAGTTAATGATGGAAGATCTATATGCGGAAGATGACCACAATTTTGTAACCCTACAAAATTTAATTTTTCAATATTTCCTATTTTTTTAAGCTCTTTTTTTCCAAGAATTCGATCATTTTCTCCACATAATGTTTTAATTTGTATATTTTGGATATATTTTTGAGTTCCTGCAAACCCACCACTTTTTGCAAATGATGCAAGTGAATTCCTCCATCCTTTACAACCTAAATGAATTGAAGCAATTTGTTCTTCCATCTTGCCAACGCATTCATCTGGAAAAGCAAATGCTTGCCTACAAAGACTTTTTCTAACCTGAGGCAATCCAAGAAATGAGGCGCCAATTTGGTTAAGAGGAAAAGGGATACTCTTAGGTTCTCCAAATAATCCGGCGGGGGACAAAAGGATAATTTTATCAATAGAATCAGGAATTTCATAAGCAAGTTTTAAAGCTGTTGAGCCTCCCATAGAGGCACCTATAATTTTTAGATTCTTTGTTATTTTTAATGTCTTAAGGAGATCAATTAAATGCGAAATTATTTTCGAGGAATTGTATTCATTTGTTGCGCACCTGGGACTAAAACCAAAACCCAGAAGATCAGGAACGATAACTTGAAAATTTCTTTTTAGTGATTTATATATTCTTCTGAATTCTAAAAAACTACTATCAAAGCCATGTAGAAGAAGTATAGGTTGACCTTTCCCTCCCATAACTACTGGGAATTTTAAGGAGTTCCAATTTTGGTTGAGTTTTATCCACTTAACATCATTTGCTAAATAAAGACCTAAAGGATCTAATAGTGACAATTTGGCACTTTCAAAAAATTCTGCATTTAGATCACTTAATTGTTCAAAATTGTTTTTAGTCAAAAAATATTTATGTTTTAATTTTTTGTTGTTCAAAATTTGAAATAACCTCTATTATGTCCCGTTTATTAATTTCAAAAGGCAAAAAGTGTATCTCAGATTTATCTCGACAAGTAAAATCAGCAATTTTCTCTAAATTATTATTTTCAAAAACATTTATTCCAAGTTGTCCGATAGTAGTTGGCAAATTCAATTCTTTCATAAGTACAAATAATTGTTTAATTGATTGATCAGCTAATTTATTATTATTTTTCATTTCTTCTAGTCTCAATTGCAATAATAATCCAACCCCAACAATCTCACCATGTAAGAATTTATTAGGGGTGATTATCTGAGTAATTGCATTATGAATAGCATGTGCTGCTGCAGTCCTACATTTTTCTCCACCAATACCGCCAACTAATCCTGCTGTAAGTCCACATGCTTCTACAGTATTTTGCCAAGATGGATTACTTTCAAATTGACCCTTAAATGCTTTTCCTCCATCTATTAATAGTTGATCTCTTAAAACTCTTGATATCTGAATTGCTTGTTGAACAAGACCGTCATCTATTTTTGAACTTGTTATTGAGGATTCGTACCATTTTGCCAAGGCATCTGCTATGCCACTTGCAAGTGTTCTTGATGGAGCTGTTTGAATAAATTTATGATCAAAAACTAGTATTTTCGGACAAGATCCTAATGCAACATCTTTTATAAATTGACCATCCTTTGTATAAATATTCGATAAGGCTGTCCAACCAGCACATGTAGAGGCGCTAAGGGGAACTGTAATACAAGGGATATTAAGAGACTCAGCTATATATTTTCCAGAGTCTAGAACTTTGCCACCTCCAGCTGCGATAACGCAATCATTATTATTATTTGAAATAATATTCTTAACTCTTGAAATATCTTCATAACAACAATCAAATTGTAAATTAGCAGAATTTACATTAAGTTTTTGATTTTTTAAATCATTAAAAATATTATTTCTCAAATTATTCGTTTGAATCCCTCTACCTAAAATTAATGGATTTTTAGTTAATTTAGAAATTTGAGGTAAAGATCTTTCCCAAGCAGAATTTCCCCTATATATAGTTTCTGGAGAGATAGACTGCATATTTACATTGAATGGTTAGAAGTTGGCACCTGCTAACTCTTGAGAAGATTCTTCAGAAGAAATATTTATTGTAACTTTTTTATTATCATCTATATCAACTAAAGCATTATCTCCATCTTTTATTCTCCCAGAAAGAACTTCTTCAGCCAAACTATCTTCAAGTAAACGCATAACTGCCCTTCTCAAAGGTCTTGCTCCGTATGAAGGATTGTAACCTTCTTCAACAAGTCTTTCTTTGAAAGCATCGGTGACATTTAATTTAATACCTTTATCCTGTAGTCGGACAAAAACTTCTTGCAACATTATTTCAGCAATTTCTTTAACTTCATTTTTAGTTAATTGTCTGAATACAATTATTTCATCAAGCCTATTTAAAAATTCAGGCCTGAAGTATTGCTTAAGTTCTTCATTAACTAGTGATTTAATTCTGTTATATTGGCTATCTTCAACCGAATCACCTGAGAATTCGAATCCTAGTCCGCCACCACCTTTCTCGATTACTTTTGAACCGATATTAGAGGTCATTATTAACAATGTATTTTTAAAATCTACAGTTCTACCTTTGGAGTCAGTTAATCTTCCGTCTTCAAGTAGTTGCAATAATAAGTTGAAAACATCTGGATGAGCCTTTTCAACTTCATCAAATAAAACGACGGTATAAGGACGTCTTCTAACCGCTTCAGTGAGCTGGCCACCTTCATTAAAACCAACATATCCTGGAGGCGAGCCAATAAGTTTACTAACTGTATGTCTTTCCATAAATTCTGACATATCTAGTCTGATCATTGCTTCCTCACTACCAAAGAAATAGGAAGCTAATGATTTAGTCAACTCAGTTTTACCAACGCCAGTGGGACCAGAGAAGATAAAACTTGCAATAGGCCTATTAGGATTTTTTAATCCAACTCTCGCTCTTCTTATAGCTCTTGAAACAGCCTTTACAGCTTCATCTTGTCCAATTAGCCTTTGGTGAAGAGTTTCCTCCATATTTAGAAGCTTTACTGATTCAGTTTCTGTTAATTTTTGAACAGGAACACCTGTCCATGAAGCTACAATATGTGCTACATCCTCTTCACTAACAAGGGGACTTTGTAAAAGTTTTGAATCACTTTTTACAGAATTATCAGAATCAGATTGATCTACAGCTGTAGATTCTTTTTTATTGTCCAATACCTCTCTAATTTTTGCGGACAATTCCATCTCTTTTTCTCGTAATTGGCCAGCCTGATCGAAATTTTGGTCTCTTACTGATTCTTCTTTCTGCTTTTGGATTTGTCTTAATTCTCTATCTATTTGTTTTGCTTCAGGCGGAAGTTTAGAGTTTATTAAACGTACTCTACTTCCAGCCTCGTCGATTAGGTCAATAGCCTTATCAGGCAAAAATCTATCAGATATATAACGATCCCCTAAATGCGCGGCGGCCTCAAGCGCATCATCTGTAATTTTTAGACGATGATGTTGTTCGTAACGCTCTCTAAGACCTTTTAAAATTTCGATTGTGTCTTCTATAGATGGCTCACCTACCATTACAGGCTGGAATCTTCTTTCTAGAGCAGCATCTCTTTCAATATGTTTCCTATATTCATCTAGAGTTGTTGCTCCAATACATTGAAGTTCACCTCTAGCTAATGCTGGCTTAAGTATATTTGCTGCATCTATAGCTCCCTCAGCAGCTCCAGCACCAATTAAAGTATGCACTTCATCTATGACGAGAATGACGTTACCTGCTGATTTAATTTCTTCCATTATTTTTTTTAACCTTTCTTCAAATTCACCTCTATATTTTGTTCCTGCTACCAAAAGACCTATATCAAGAGTCAAAACTCTTTTATCTTCAAGTATGTCTGGAATGTCCCCAGTTTGTATTCTTTGAGCTAAACCTTCTGCGATAGCTGTTTTACCTACGCCTGGCTCCCCAATAAGAACAGGGTTATTTTTTGTCCTCCTACCTAGTATTTGAACTACACGATCAATTTCTGAATGGCGGCCAACTACTGGATCTAATTTTGATTCACTAGCTAATTTTGTTAAATTTGTCCCGAATTCATCAAGAGTAGCAGTTTTTAAGTTTCCCTTATTAGAACTAGCTCCAGTGCTAACTTCGGCTGTTTCGCCTAGCATCCTAATAACTTGAGTCCTTACTTTAGTGAGATCAATATTAAGATTTTCAAGAACTCTTGCAGCAACGCCTTCACCCTCTCTTATTAAACCTAATAATAAATGTTCTGTTCCTATATAGTTATGACCTAGTTGCCGAGCCTCTTCTAGAGATAATTCTAAAACTCTTTTAGCTCTAGGGGTAAAAGGGATTTCTACAGCTACAAAACCAGAACCTCTACCTATTATCTTTTCTACTTCTATCCTTGAATCTTTAAGATTAACTCCAAGTGATTTAAGCACTTTTGCAGCAACCCCGGTTCCTTCTCCAATTAACCCTAAAAGAATTTGTTCAGTTCCAACGAAATTATGACCAAGTCTTCTAGCTTCCTCTTGAGCAAGCATAATGACTTTTATAGCTTTTTCTGTAAATCTTTC
The DNA here is from genome assembly GCA_902574955.1 of uncultured Synechococcaceae cyanobacterium. Taxonomy (GTDB): domain Bacteria; phylum Cyanobacteriota; class Cyanobacteriia; order PCC-6307; family Cyanobiaceae; genus Prochlorococcus_A. The sequence goes on along the minus strand of CACGPQ010000009.1, from coordinate 17,000 downwards.
AAACATTAGAAGATTAAAATCCTACTAATAACCTACCAGTTATATGTCAATTTTGTGTTCAGAATGAGCTTTTGTGAATACCCAAAACTATAATTTATAAGATTAAATTTAACTTTTTTGGTGATATATCAAGAAATTATAGTAATTTCAAGCATTCTGGTAATCCGAACAATTAAATTTTTACATTATTTTGTTGTTAATTTTTTTTCTTTTAAAAGAGCATGTGAACCATCTTTATAATAATTTTTTCTTATTCCTACAGTAGAAAAATCAAATCGGCTATAAAATCTTTCAGCTGTAACATTGCTCTGAGAAACCTCCAATAATAATTTTTTTAGATTTAATTTTTCACATTTTTTTATTAAATAGCTCATAAGATAAGATCCAAAACCTTTTTTCCTAAATCTCTTATTTACAACAAAATAATTTACTTGAGCTTCATCAAGAACAATTTGAAAAACACATATTCCAATGAAAAAATTTGTAATGAATAACCCAAATATTTTTGTACCTTCTTTTTTGAATTCGTTAGCCCATTGTTTCTTACTCCATAAAGAAATCGTATTTGAATCTAATTCATAACATAAATCAATATCTTTCTCATTTATTTGTTTAATAGATATCATTTTATAAAGTATGTATATTAAAAAAGTTCCAACCTAGAGTCATTATAAAATATGACAGTTTTGGCAAAACTTTAATTAAAGTTCTCCCATGGCAGAAAAAAAATCCTTTTTAAAACAAAAGATTGATTCAGAAAGTCCCAATAGAAATATTGTACCTATTACTACATCCATTGGAGGAGATGGAAAATTGTCAGTTGGTGGATGTTCTATTGAAGAATTAGTTAAAAAATATGATTCTCCTCTTTATATTTTAGATGAAATCACTTTAAGAAATTCTTGTAGAGCGTATAAAAAAGCATTAGAAAAATATTATCCAGGAAAATCGCTTCCCATATATGCCTCTAAGGCAAATAGTTCTATTTTTATGAGTAATCTTGTTTCCTCAGAAGGTTTAGGACTTGATGCGGTTTCAGAAGGAGAACTATTAACTGCTATTAAAGGTGGAGTTCCAAATGAAAAAATTGTTTTCCATGGCAACAACAAATCGGACAAAGAATTAGAATTCGCAGTTAGAAATAATATCAAAGTTATTGTAGATAATGATCATGACTTAGAAAGATTAGAGGAAATCTCAAATACATTTAATCGTGATTTAGAAATAATGATTCGCTTTACTCCTGGGATAGAATGCCATACACATGAATACATTAGAACCGGGTCATTTGATAGCAAATTTGGTTTCGGTATAGAGTATTTAAATATTGTTTTTAACAGAATCAGAAATACAAAACACCTAAAATTAAAAGGTTTACATGCTCATATTGGTTCACAGATTTTCGAACTAGAACCTCATAAGGATCTGGGAGAAATAATGGTAAAGGTTATTTTAGACGCCAAGAAATTTGGTCATAATATTGCGGAACTTAATGTTGGCGGAGGTTTAGGTATCAAATATACAGAATTTGATGATCCCCCTTCAATTGAAGAATGGGTTAAAACAGTTTCTTCTTCTGTTGTTAAAGCTTGTAAAAAAAACAACTTAGATTTTCCTACATTAATGTGTGAACCTGGTAGATCTATTGTATCTACAGCAGGTATAACCATTTACAAAATTGGGTCCTTTAAAGAAATTCCCGGTATTAGAACATATTTATCTGTTGATGGTGGGATGAGTGATAATCCAAGACCTATTACTTATCAATCAAATTATTCTGCATGTTTAGTAGGTAATCCATTTAATATTAATCCAAAAAATAAATATACTATTGCTGGTAAGCACTGCGAATCTGGAGATGTATTGTTTAAGGAAATTGAACTGGCAAAATGTAAAACAGGAGATCTAATATGTGTTTTTGGTACTGGTGCATACAATATTTCGATGAGTTCTAACTACAACAGAATTCCAAGACCTGCTGCTCTCTTAGTTAAAGATGGAGAGGCAGAAATTATTCAAAAAAGAGAAAGCCCATTTGATCTTTTAAAATACGATGTTTTACCTGATCGCTTTATCAAACAAAATTAGGTACATTTAGATTAATTTTGTTTTTAATGTGAATTTCTGGGGGATAATAAATTTAAAACTTTTATTAGATGTCTTATTTGCTGTTGGTTTCGGACTTTTATTATTTTCTAGAGTAAAAGAACAGAGAACATTATGGCTTTTAAGGGGATATTTGTTTTTAGTTTCTTCCGCATGGTTTATTCAAAGATATGCATACCTTCCATTAACATCAAAATTAATTGATGCAGTAGTCCTTGCTTGCTCTCTCTCCTTAGCAATTCTTTGGCAAGGAGAGCTAAGAAGATTAATGGAATTATTAGGTACTGGGAGATTAGCTGTTTTACTAGGCAATCCACCAAAGGAATTTAGAGCAACATCAACTACTATTACTCAGTTAGTTGATACTGCAGGTAGGCTCTCTCAGAATAGAAGAGGCGCTTTAATCGTTGTGGATTTAGGGAGTGATTTAAGGCCTGAAGATTTCTTATATTCCGGGACAAATATTGAGGCACAATTATCAACAGACCTTTTAATAAATCTTTTTGCAACAGATACACCGTTACATGATGGAGCAGTTCTCGTTAAAGGTAACAAAATAATATCAGCTGGTGTAATTCTTCCTCTCTCGAGGCAAGGAATTAGCAGATACGGCACAAGACATTTAGCTGCATTAGGAATTACAGAAAGATTTGACAGGTGCATATGTATTGTTGTTTCCGAAGAGACAGGTACGTTATCATTAGCAAACCAAGGGAAACTCGAAAGACCAATTACCAGTAGTAGGTTGCAAGAACTTCTCGTAAATTTGATTGGGAATCAAAACTCTATGGGAGCAAATAAAGCATCTTTAAGTAAAAATGTCTTATCCCAAAAGACAAACTTGGGTGATAATATTGTCAGTGATATTAATAAAAAAGAGTCAGAAAAATCAGAAATCTTTATAAACAAAAAGGATTAACTAATGAGTTTAGGAAATGTAATCGACAAGAAAAATAACGACTTATCTAAGAGAATAGATAAGCAGAAAGTTCCAGAACATGTTGCAATAATTATGGATGGGAATGGAAGATGGGCCACAAAAAAAGGTTTAGCGCGTACATATGGGCACAAAAGAGGAGTGGATGTTTTAAAAGAAATTCTCAAAGCATCAAAAAAATTAGGTTGTAAAGTACTTACTGTTTATGCTTTTTCAACTGAGAATTGGACAAGACCAACAAAAGAGGTCGAATTCCTCATAAATCTTTTTAGCGAAGTTTTGAGAAACGAGATTGAAGAGATACATGAAGAATCCACAAAAATAAAATTCATTGGGGATTTAACTCCTTTCCCTGAAACTCTTAAAAAAATTATCTCTAATTCAGAATCTCTAACTAAAAACAACAATAAATTTTTATTGAATGTTTGTGTTAATTACGGTGGTAGACAAGAAATAGTAAAAGTCGCAAAAAAATTAGCATTAAAATCTTCCTCTGGTGAAATAAAACCAAGTGAAGTTAATGAAGAATTATTTAATTCAGAGCTATTAACTCGAGGAATTAAAGATCCAGAATTACTAATAAGAACTAGTGGAGAAAAAAGGATAAGTAATTTTCTTTTGTGGCAATTAGCTTATTCAGAGATTTACATATCAGACGTAATGTGGCCAGACTTCAATGAGTTTGAATTTCTAAAAGCAATCATTGATTACCAATCAAGGAATAGACGTTTCGGCGGTATAGAATCATTACCAAATGAATCTTTTGAAGATTCTCAATATTCTTCCTAACAAAAATGGCTAATTCGAATAATCATTTATTAAGAGAAATTAGGTTCGATTGGAATAAAGAGGAGATATTGGAAATACTTAATATGCCTTTGATTGATTTAATGTGGGAATCACAAAACGTTCACAGGAAATTCAACAAATACAACATCCAATTAGCAACATTGTTAAGCGTAAAAACTGGTGGATGTGAGGAAAATTGTTCTTATTGTAGCCAATCAATCTACAGTGCTAGCGAAATCAAAAGTCATCCACAATTTCAAGTTGAAGAGGTTTTAGCAAGAGCTCAAATAGCAAAAAAAGAGGGCGCAGAAAGGTTTTGTATGGGTTGGGCATGGAGAGAAATTAGAGACGGGAAATCTTTTAATGCAATGTTGGATATGGTTAGCGGTGTAAGAGATTTAGGAATGGAAGCATGTGTTACTGCTGGGATGCTTACAGAAGAACAAGCCTCCAGACTAGCTAATGCTGGTTTGACCGCATATAACCACAATCTTGATACTAGTCCTGAGCATTATCAAAATATTATTTCGACTAGAACTTATCAAGACAGACTAGATACTATCAAAAGAGTAAGAGATGCAGGAATAAATGTTTGTTGTGGAGGAATAATAGGTTTGGGTGAAACTAATGGCGATAGAGCATCTTTTTTGGAAGTGCTCTCAAACATGAATCCGCACCCTGAAAGTGTTCCTATAAATTCATTAGTAGCTATTGAAGGTACTGGTTTAGAAGGAAATCAAGAAATTGATTCAATTGAGATGATAAGAATGATAGCTACAGCTAGAATTCTTATGCCTAAAAGTAAAATAAGATTAAGTGCAGGGAGAGAAAAGCTTTCAAAAGAAGCCCAAATTTTATGTTTTCAATGCGGTGCAAATTCAATTTTTTACGGAGATGAGTTACTCACAACTTCAAATCCATCTTTTCAATCAGATAGAAAACTTCTTAAAGAGGTTGGAGTATCATTTAATGAAAATTTTGAAGCTTGTGAAAAAACATTATCTTTATGAAAGGCAAACATTATAAGATAGTTTCTCTATATTCTTTCTTCCTATTTCAAGAAAATTTAATTCTTGATCTCAAAAATAAGTTATTAGAAATCGAAAATGAAAACGATCTTTCAGGTTTATTAATTTTTGCAAATGAGGGTATTAATGGAACTATTTGTGCTGAGAAAAATGTAATTGATATTGTTATAAAGTTACTCAAAAAATATACAGATAATAGAAATTTGAATATAAAAGTAAACTTTTCAAAAAATAAAGTCTTCAAAAAATTAAAAATAAAAATCAAGAAAGAAATAGTAACCATGGGTGTTACTGAAATAAACCCTTCACAAGATAATGGGACTTATATTGACTCAGCTAATTGGAATAAGTTAATTAAAAATCAAAATACAATAATCATTGATACTAGAAATCATTATGAAGTTTCTATAGGAACATTTCAGAATTCTATAAACCCTAATACAAGAAATTTTAGCGAATTCCCAAAGTGGGTAGATGATCATTTAGATACCCACTTAGAAAATAAAGCGTCTACAAACATAGCAATGTTTTGTACCGGAGGTATCAGATGTGAAAAAGCTACTAGTTTATTGAAAAAGAAAGGTTATAAAAACATTTATCATCTTAAAGGGGGTATTCTGCAATATCTTGATGATGTAACAGAAGAAAAAAACTTATTTAAAGGTGAATGTTTTGTTTTTGATAAAAGAGTTGCTTTAGATCATAAATTAGAAAAAGGTTCCTATTCTATTTGTCATGCATGTGGAATGCCGGTTTCATTTCAAGATCAAAAAAGAAAAGAATATAGAGAAGGTATTCAATGTCATTTCTGCATTAATCAATTCAGTGACGATGATAGAAGAAGATTTGAAGAAAGACAAAAACAGATCGACAAATTAAAAGTTGAGAATCATAAAACCTATCAAGACTAATTTTCCAAAATCATGAAGGTTGAAGAATTAGAAAAATTAGCAAGTTCAATGGGACTAATAATTAAAATTCAAGTTAGAGAAACAATTGGGTTATGTTTTTTTAGAATCGTTGTTGCAGAACAGAAAGATAACATCATAAAGATTTGGGCCGAAATGAAAGGTTGGACTTATTTAAAAAAACAAGGTATTCAGCTTGATACATTAATAATCCTTAGTAAATCCCCCTCCTTCGTCTCAGAATTAATATGGGCAACAACTATGTCTTGGGCAATTGAAAAAAAATCAAGCAACAAAGTAAGACTTTTAGCTATTTTTGATAGTGAAGGATATAGTAAAAAACTTGTTAGATATTTCAAGTTAATAGGATTTAAAATTGTTAAAGAAGTTGGTTCTAGCCCAGTAGATCTTTTATTAAGATTAGTTTGGGGAGGCGCAGGTACACTTATGAACGGGGAGTGTAATTCCATATTGAAAAAACTTGAAAAGAAACTTTCTTTAATTGAAGAAAGTTAACCAGCATGATAACTACTTCTAACTAAGGGACCAGAAGATACTTTCTTAAATCCTAATTCCTTAGAAAATCGATATAAATATTGAAACTCTGATGGTTCCCAATATTTCTTAACTGCCAAATGATTTAATGAGGGCCTTAAATATTGGCCAATTGTAATTTGATCACAATCTATTTTTTTAAGATCATAAATTGTATGTTTTATTTCATCCAAAGTTTCCCCCAGTCCTAACATAATGCCTGATTTAGTTTCAATATGAGGGGCAAAATCTTTTGCCTTTTTTAGCAAACTTAGGGATTTTTTGTAATTAGCACCTCTCCTAACTTCTTTTTGTAGTCTTTCCACAGTTTCAAGATTATGATTAAAACAAATTGGATCTTTTTCTAAAATCATCTTCAATCTCTCCGTCTGAAGGTTATCAGTGTGGTCAAAATTTTTGCCTCCACCCCAGAAATCAGGAGTCAAAACCTCAATTTTTATTGTTGAATCAATTTTTCTAATCTCATCAATTGTGGATATAAATAAATTTGCACCATGATCATGGAGATCATCTCTAGCTACAGATGTCAAAACAACATATTTCAAATTTAGGACTTTTACTGCTTCAGCGACTTGAGTACATTCATCAATATTGATAGAACTAGGTTTACCTTTACTTACCTGACAAAAAGCACAAGAACGAGAACATATTGATCCACCCAGCAAGAAAGTTGCTGTTCCTGAGGCATAACATTCTGCTCTATTTGGACATCTTGCTTCTTCACATATAGTATGAATATTCGATTTTTTAATGAGTGTTTGTATTTTTTCGAACTCTGAAGCTTTACTAATAGGAAATTTTATCCAGGAAGGAAGTCTTAAGATTTTTTCTTGCTTGTTTAGATTATTTCGTCTCATTATCTAATTTAGTTTTGTTCTTCCTTCTAAGGCCCTTGCGAGTGTAACTTCATCGACATATTCAAGTTCACTACCCATTGGGAGACCGTATGCAATCCTCGTAACTTTAGTAAAAGGGGCTAACAATTTTCCAATATAAAGACTTGTTGTATCTCCCTCAACACTTGGGGTCAATGCCAATATGATCTCATCTATTTCAGACTTACTAACTCTTTCTACCAAGCTTCTTATTTCTAAGAGTTCAGGGCCAACAGAATCCATTGGAGATATTAAACCACCAATAACATGGTAAACACCTTTGAATTCTCTGGCGCGCTCTAAAGCAAGCAAATCTTTGGTTTCTGCTACTACACAGATTAGTTTTTGGTTTCTTTCAATATTTCTACAAATTTCACATACATCTTCCGATGTCAAATTGAAGCATTTTTTACAACGACCAACATTACTATGAGCTTCTAACAGAGCCTTTGAAAAATCCCTTATTGTACTTTCAGGTTGTTTTAAAATAAACAGAGCTAATCTTTGAGCTGTTCTTGGACCAATTCCCGGGAATTTCTCAAAATGACCAATTAATTTTGAAAGCGGTTTGGTATAAGTAATCAAAATTAAACTATTTCTAAAAACAATTTAGACGCAAAACTCTGAATTGCCATAATTGTTTGCTTTTAATGTCTTATTATATTTTAAGTAATTTCAAAAAAAAAAAAAAAAAAAATGAAAAATATTAAATTTAACCCTTTCAAATATTTATTTTTAATTTTTTTGTGTTTAACACTTAGCGCTTGTAGTGGAGGTCTCAATGCAGGATTAGAAGCATATCAAAGCCCTGATGGGAGATATGCCTTTTTGTATCCAACAGGATGGTCCAGAGTAAAAGTAGATGGAGGACCTGAAATTATTTATCATGATTTAATCAATAGTAATGAGACATTAAGTTTAGTAATTTCTGATGTAAATAAAGAGGTTCAATTAGAGCAATTAGGAAGCCCAAGTGAAGTAGGTCAAACATTAATTGATAAAGTCATTGCTCCCGAAGGTTCAGGTAGAGAGGTAAAACTTATAAATGCCAATAAGAGGGAGGCCTCCAATCATATTTTCTATGATTTAGAATATAAATTAAATTTAAATGAACAGGCAAGACATGAATTAGCTACTGTCGTAATTGATAGAGGAACTCTCTACACTTTCGCTGTGGGGACAAATGAAGAAAGGTGGAATAAAGTTGACGGTATGTTTAGTAACGTAATTGAATCATTTAACTTCTTAATTTAGTTAGGAATTCATACTAAATTCCTACTTGAACATTCCACAAATCAGCATATATTTTGTTCTGATCTAATAGTTTTTCATGTTTTCCACTTTCAACTATTTTACCTTTATCAATAACTACAATATTATCCGCATTTTTTATAGTGCTTAATCTATGAGCTATTACTATAGTTGTTCTTTCTTTTGTGATTTTAGATAACGATTTTTGAATTAAAGCCTCTGTTTCATTATCAACTGAAGCTGTAGCTTCATCTAAAATTAATATTGGAGCATCCTTTAAAACAGCTCTCGCCAAGGCAATTCTTTGACGTTGCCCGCCTGAGAGCCTTTGGCCCCTTTCCCCTACTATAGTTTTATAACCATCTGGTAATTGTTCAATAAATTTATGAGCTTCCGCAATCTTTGAAGCTTTAATAATATCTTTAAGACTTGGGTTGATTGAGCCATAAGCAATATTTTCTTGTACACTTCCATGAAATAAATAAGTTTCTTGACTTACTAAAGAGATACACTTTCTTAAATCCCTCAAATTTATTTCTTTAATGGAAATGCCATCCAAGGTTATTGACCCATTTTTACTATCATAAATTCTAAGTAGTAGTTTTATTATTGTACTTTTCCCAGAACCTGTTAAACCAACAATTCCTAGTGTTGAGTTATTTTCAATTTTGAAATTTATGTTTTTTAAAGTTAAATCTCGTCCATGATAATTAAAATTTACATTATTAAAAATAATTTCTCCTTTGATATCTTTAGGTTCAATTTTTATTTTTCCATCTTTTATTTTTATGGGCGTATCTATGAGATCAATTACTCTATCTATTGAAGCCATAGATCTCTGAAAATCATCTAAAACATGCCCCAAAGTAGTTAAAGGCCATAGTAGTCTTTGTGTAATAAACACTAAAAAACTATAAGTACCTACATCAAGTGTCTTATCCCAAGTTTGGAAACCTCCAATTAATAGAATCGCTATAAAAGCAAATAAAATTGCAAATCTTATAAGAGGGATAAAAGCAGAAGATAATTTTATTGCAGCCTTATTACTTCTTTGATAATCAAGACTTTCTTTATTTAATCTATTTAGTTCCCATTTTTCTTTAGTAAAACTTTTTATGGTTAGAATTCCACTTAAATTATTATTAAGCCTTGATGCCAACAGTCCAGCTTTATTTCTAACATCTCTGTATTTTGGAGCAAGCTTCCTTTGAAATTTAATTGATCCTAAAAATATAATTGGAATAGGAAAGAAAGCAAATAAAGCGATTTTTGGAGCGACAAAAATCATAGTGCCCCCAATTATTAAGACAGTTATAAATAACTGAATAATCTGATTAGCCCCTTGGTCTAGAAATCTCTCGAGTTGATTTATATCATCATTCAAAATAGATAATAGTCTTCCAGTATTATCATTTTCAAAAAAATCCATATCTAATTCCTGGATATGCTCATAAGCTTTTATTCTTAATTTATGTTGCGATAGCTGGGCCAAATTTCTCCATAAAATCGAATATAAATATTCAAAGGAGGATTCACCAGACCAAACTATTCCTGAAGCAAATGCAAGAAAAATCAATTGTACTGGAACTTCTTTTATTCCAAAACCAGAAATCCATGAATTCTGTTCTTTAACAACGATATCCACTGCAAGACCAATTATTACAGGGGGAGCTAAATCTAATATTTTATTAATTATGGAACTAAGAAAAGCAAAAAATAGTAACCTTCTTTCCTCAAGCAGATTTAAATAAAGTCTAATTATTGGATTTTGATTATTGTTAGACCTCATAAAAATAATAATTAAATTTTTCTATTATGATTTAAATTTTCTTTGGTTTCTAATTCACATTTTGTTTTTGCATCTTGATGACTTGCAGTTTGCATAAATTCTTCGTAGTAACAATCACAAGTTTTATTCGCAATTTCTTCACTATATACCATTTCAGCTTTAATCATCTCCTCTTTGACACTCTGAAGACAAAATAATTTTATGATTGAATTTTGTTTCGTTTGAGCTAAATAATAACTATTAAAAGAGTTGAATAGTATTATCAGATTAACAAAAATAAAGAAATTATATTTGCTAGCTTTCATTCTCTATCACTAGTTTCTGACTTTAATTTTTTTTAATTTATTTTTAGTTTCTCTATGCAGATCTCTGGGTAAATCTACCAAACTATAATCATTAAAAATCTGTATCTTACCTATGGATCTACCATTTATATTAGTTGAATTACAGATTGAGGATATAATATTTGCAACTCTAACTCCATCAAATTTACCAAAGTTAAATTTATAGGTTTCAAAAGAATCATTTTGATAATTATTTCTTCTATTTGAATTTCTCATACGATTATTACTATTTCTATTTGATCTATTTCGATCAGTATTATTTTGTTTATTAATCCAAGAATCATCTTCATTAAGAAAAAATGATTTATTACCTATTACTAAATTAATCGCCGCCATTGCAATATTTGAGTCATCCATAGAGTATTTTTCTTTTAAATTATCTAGTACATCAATAATTAAAGCTTTATTTTCTTCATTTTCATCTTTAGCTAAAGAACTCTCATTAACATTATCTATGAGTTTCTCCATCCTTTTTTCATTTATTATTTTATTACTTGGTATATTAATTTCTTCAATCTTGGTTCTTGTTGAGTTTTCTAAGTTTCTTAAAAAATGCTTTTCTCTTTGATTAACGAATAAAATTGCTTCTCCTGATCTACCTGCCCTTCCAGTTCTTCCAATTCTATGAGTATATGTTTCCTTGTCAAAAGGAAAATCGTAATTAACAACAAGTTTTATCCTCTCAACATCTAATCCTCTGGCTGCGACATCAGTTGCAACAAGGATATTAATAAATCCTTTTTTCAATCTATCTACAGTATTTTCTCTTTGATTTTGAGGTATATCTCCATTAAGTACTGCCACAGTATGACCTGAATTCTCTAAAGCTTCAGCTATTGAAATAGTAAGTAGTTTTGTCCTAACAAAAATAATTACTCCCTCACTATTAAGTTCTAGTATTCTTTTTAAAGCATCTAACTTATGATGCCTTTGTACATATAGATATTTTTGCGAAATTAATTGAGTTTCTTTTTTGACACTTTTGATTAATATTTCGGCGGGATCATTTAGATGTTTTTTTGCTATATTTCTTATCTCACTAGGCATTGTTGCTGAAAACAATACCATCTGCTTATTTTCTGGAAGTTGATCTATTATCCATTCAATATCTTCAAGAAAACCCATATTTAACATTTCATCTGCCTCATCTAAAACAAGACAATTTATATCTTTAATTTTAAAAGTCCCCTGCCTTATATGATCCATTATTCGGCCTGGGGTCCCAACTACTACGTCAACTTTTCTTTTTAATGCAGAAATTTGATTTCGATAGTCGGTACCTCCATATATTGCAAGCGTCTTAAAATTACTAGATTCAGAACTATAACTTTTAAATGATTCTGCCACTTGAGTTGCTAATTCTCTTGTAGGAGTCATAACTAAAACCTTGGCATTTAGTTCTTTATTATCTGTAAGTTTTTCTATTAATGGCAATGCGAAAGCTGCAGTCTTTCCTGTTCCTGTCTGTGCTTGGCCTAGTAAATCCCTGCCTAACATTAGTTCGGGAATTGCAGCTTTTTGGATGGGAGTTGGATTTTTATATCCTTTATTTACTAACGAGTTTAAGATCGATTGATTAAACCCAAAATCGACAAATCCATTCTCATTATCATCTCCTTTCGATACTGCCAATAGTTGAGACTCAATTTCTTTTTCCTTATCTAAGTTCTTGAACTCTAATAGGGAAGAATCTTCATTCTGAGTCTTTGCCTGCTCACTACCAAGAGAGTTACTATCTTTTTTTAAAGCCATTTTAAATGCCTAATAATCTTCTGATTAGGCATTCAACAAATATCTAAATTGACTTAAATTGTTGATTAGCCTTACAGAGCCGAATTAATAATCTAACATCTTGGGGTTAAGATATTAATAATTTCTAAAAAATAAATTTAATTTAAATAATATATATTTAAAGATTTTTTCGCTCTTGTAACAGCAGTATAAAATAACCTTCTTTCAAAATTATCTCTGCAAAAGATATTTTGATTATCTTTTTTATCTTTTACAGCATATTGATTTCTTCTATAATTTTGGGACCACAAAATGTTTACTTTTTCAGATTCACTTCCTTGAGATTTATGAATAGTAATGGCTATTGCTGGTACAACATTTTCTAAATTAGATGGATCAATTAATGCGACAATTTCTTCGTTATTATCATTAAATTTTCTAAAAAGATATTTTCTTTTATTTTTTAAACCTATAAGTACTCCGATATCCCCATTTGACAATCCAAGTTCATTATTATTTTTTGTACACATGATCGGAACACCCTCTTTAAGAGTTTTAAGGTCATAGGGTTTTTTTTGACCAAAAACAATTTCATTCAAATATTCAACACTCCATATTCCGGAATTTTTTTCGCATAAAATCAAGTTACTTTGTAAATCCAGAAATATCTTATCTACTAAATCTTTTTCATAAAGCAATAAATTATCAATACTCTCATCAAATATATATTTTTTTTTACTTAAATTTGAAGTTGAAATATTTAACTGTTTTAGATGACTTGTAATCGAAAATAATAGATCTTTTGGAATATCTTTTTCTCTACTCTTTGAAATAATAATTTCTTTTGAATTATTATCTTTTTCTAATTCTTTTATCTTTTCATTAAGTAAAGAAAAATCATTATAAAAAATTAAACTACTAATTAATGCTATATCTCCAAAATTTCTATAAGTTTTTTCTAAATTTACTACACAAGATTTAATTGAACTATTATCGGAATATTCAAACAAATAATTCCATATAGAACAGTTATTTACTGGAGACAATTGATTTTTATCTCCAACTAAAATAATTTTACAGTCCTTTGCTAGCAAATTTAAAACTGTTTCAATCAAATCGATATTAACCATTGACATTTCATCAATTATGAAAATATCAAGCTCTTTTAGTTTAAATTTCAACTTAAGAGATTTATTTTGAGAATTTAAAATCCATCTATGTAATGTTTGAAATTCTATTTGGTCTAGAAATTTGCTAAAGGAAATATTTTTTTTATCATTAAGAGCTTCTTTTAAACGAGCTGTAGCTTTACCAGTTGGAGCAGACAACCCAATATTTAAAAATTTATCAATTTGAAGGAGTTCTAGTATTAACTTTATTATTAAAGTGGTTTTACCCGTACCTGGTCCTCCTTGAAGGAAAACTAAGTTTGAATATTTAAATATATTTTTAATTTGATCAATTTTATTATCATCTTTATAAATTATTGAGTGCATTAAATTATCGGTATCTATTTTTTTTTGAAATAAATTAATGACCCTTTCTATCTTTTTTGACCATTTTGATAAGGATAATTTTCTATTTACTAATACGAATGGAGAATGAAGGGAACCAATCAAACCTATACTTTTTAGAACATCTATATGTTTATTGGGCCAGCCATCTTCTAATAATTCAAAGATTATTAAACTATTATCAACATCAATAATAGTTTCGCCATTTTTTTCATACTCTAATAAAATTCTTATTACATCTTTTACGAAATTTCCATATTTTTTTTCACTAAATTTGAAAATACCTAAGATTAAATTAAATATATGATCGTATTGGAACTTTTCAATATCTGTAGTAGTTTTAGTCATTCTAAAAAAGGTTATCTAAATAATTAATTCTTTTTAAAGGTGCTTTGCTAATAAAAATACCTGGCGATATATCTTCGGACTTTGATTTTTCAAATAATTCAAAATCTGGCAAGCCCTTTAAAAACAAATAAATATATCCTCCAAGATGTTTATGTGGTTGATAGTTTTTAAGTCGCCACTTTAATAATCTATGCAATGCTAATAAATAAAGATGAGATTGCAATGGATAATGATGTTTAATCATTTCATTTCTCATGTTTTGATAGTTATAGTTTCTTGGTAAACAATCACTATTGTCACTACCAGAAATCAAATTACTTTTCCAATCAATTACCCACCATTTACTATCTTCTAATTTATTTCCTACAGGGAAAACACAATCAATACATCCTGAATGAAAGCCTTTATTCATAATTTGAAGATCATTTATTTTATTTGCATATTCTTCACCAAATTCATATTCCTGATCTAAAAAAAAGCAATTTGATATATCATTAGAATTAATATTTCTACCTTCATAAGATAAGGTTAAATCATATTTGAGTTCCTTAATTAAGTATTCATTTGGAATATCAACTAGTTTCTTATTTTGTAATTCTCTTCCTAAAGATATATTTATGATTCTTAAAATCGCATCTTTTACTTTAAAAGCCAAAGAAGTATCGATTTGATGAAAGTTCAATTCCTCAATAATTAAATCAATTAATTCTTGATTATTATCGTTTCTAAATTCAAATCTTTCTATTATTTTGTGCAAGCAAGTTCCAGCAATAGTTCCTTTTGGAAATTCACTTAAGGGATTTGGATAAGAAAAATAATCAGGATAATTCTTTGTATTCTTAAAATTAGAATCTTTGATAATTGATATATTATCTTCATAATCCTTATATTGATTAATGACTGCATCAATATTTTTATCTTTACGTATCCAAGAAGAATAACTTGAATAAGAAATCAATTGATCAGAATTAAATACATTAGATATTTTTTTATTAACATTATCGATTTTCCAAAGATTATTATTAAATCGGTTGGTTTGGAACTTAGAAAAAATTTCTTTTATTTTCTCTTTTTCTATTCTGCCTTCAAAAGTAGACTTGTAAATATTGATATTTTCCAAATTATTAAGTAAATCATTATTTAAAATATTATTTGTATCCTCTAAATCATTAAAGACAATAAGTTTATATTTGCTCCTTGTAAGTGCTACATAAATTAACCTCTCACTCTCTTTAAATAAATCTTCTTCTTCTATTAATTTAAATTTTTCAACCTTCGCGTAATTATTAGAAATATTAACGTATATATTTCTATCAATGTTTGATTTCCAAAGAGGTCCTTTAATTTTATTTGACTTATTTGAAATAATTGAGAGATATGGACATAGGACTATTTCAAATTCGAGGCCCTTACTACTATGAATGGTAGAAAGATTTATTCCATTTTGAAGATTATAATCTTTCGTCAAAAAATCTTCTCCAGTAGAGATTCTTAAAATATGATCTAACTGATTTTTATACCATTTGAAGACTATATTGAGATCAAAATCATTATTTATTAATTCTATTTCAACAATTTCTGAAAGTTGAAATAAATTTGAATTTAAATCTGAATCTTGAATAATCGAGGATGACTTGTAATTTATAAGTAGTTCATTAACAATGTTTAAAAAACCTTTTTCTCTTAGTTCTTGGGACCAAGTAATGCATTTATTAATTAAAATTTCTAAATTATTACTAATTCCATGATCAAGTAAATCTTCTAATTTTATTTCTATAAACTTTGAAGTAGCAAGCAAAGTTATATTTTTTAAAGACCTCGGATTTAATAAACATTCAATGAATAAAAAAAGTAGAGAACTTGCTTCTGTATCAAATATATTTTGTTTATTTTGAATTTTACATGGGAGGTTAAACTGATTTAATTTTTTTTTAAAATCTAAGCATTGCGAATTATTTAATGTAAGAATCGCAATTTTATTAATATCAATTTCTTTATTATTTAAAATAAGGTTAACTATGTAATGTATTACAAGATCCTCTATATCATTCTCTTTTTTTGAAAATTCTACAATTTCAAATACATCCTTAAATTTAAATTTGGGACTAATATTTTCACTAATTCTTGAGGTTAATTTACTATAGTTTAGTTTTGATTGTTTAAGTCCATTCTTATAAAGTGTATTAAGTACATCGATTAACTTTTTTGAGGATCTATAGTTATCTGTAAGACTAAAAACTTCCATTGCATTAGATCTTGCATCTAAGTAAGTTTCAATATCTCCACCTCTAAATTTGTAAATCGCTTGTTTTGGATCACCTACGCAAAGTAAAAAATGATTTTTTGTATTAAAGAACTTTTTTATTAAATTCCACTGAGTAATATCTGTATCTTGGAACTCATCAACTAAGACACATTTAAATCTTTTTTGAATTTTAGATATAATATTACTATTACTAATTTCCGAATCTAGAAATGTATTTTCTACAGTCTTTATAAGATCATTGAAGTTGAAAATAGAAAAACTTTTCTTTAATTCAATTAACTTTATATAAGCTATTTGGGTAAATATTCTTACAAATTCAGTAAAGAAACCTTCTTTTATTTTATAAATTTTATCTTGTAATAAATTAAATTTAGTAAAATCTAATTTTAGATTATGTTTATTAATTTCTTTAGATATATTTTCAATGTAAAAATATTTAGATAAAAGATCATCTTTAGAAATTTCATATATAAAATCAAAAACATTTTTAGAATTAAGCCTTTTATTAATCTCTTCAATCCAACAATTAATTTGATTAAACTTATCATTTCTTGGTTTT
>CACGPQ010000008.1 GCA_902574955.1 uncultured Synechococcaceae cyanobacterium | reverse complement strand
TTGTTCAAAAAATGTAAATGGTGTTGTTTTAGGTAAGGTATTATCTGTTTTAAAACACGAAGGATCTGATAAACTTTCAATTTGCCAAGTCGATATTGGTAATTCAAAGAATTTACAAATTATCTGTGGTGCGCGGAATATTAAACCAAATATTTATGTTTATATTGCTACTGTGGGCGCGAATTTAAATGCAGTTGATTTAACTATTAAAAGAAGTGAAATTAGAGGCGTCATGAGTGAAGGCATGATATGTTCACTGCAGGAACTGGGTTTAGAGGACTCTAGTGAAGGGATAGAGATCATTGATGAAGGTTTGGCCCTAAAACATAAATTGGGCACGCCAGGGTCTGATTTGCTTCAATTAAATGATTTTATATATGATTTAGCCATTACAGCTAATAGACCTGATGGAATGTCTGTTATAGGTATAGCCCGTGAGATTTCTGCCCTTTTAGAATCCACCTTAAATTTTCCAGAATTAAACGATAAATACGATATTCATTTATTTAAGGGAATTAAACTCTGTCCAGAGGCTATAGAATCTAATTGCATTTATACAATAAGCTGCATTGATGGAGTAAATGGAGAGAAATTATCACCAAATTGGCTTAAAGACCGTATAGAAAAATCAGGTATAAAATCTATTAATCTTCTAGTTGATTTGACAAATTATATTCTTTTAGAACAAGGTCAACCTTTGCATGCGTTTGATAAAGATAAACTGTCAAACTTAATTGGTAAGGAAGTTTCTCCAGAAGATTTCTCTGTAAGAAAAGGCAAGGATAATGAAAGTCTTATTTGCTTAGATGGTAAAGAATATGACTTAAATGACAATATCACAGTTATTACTTGTTGTGATAAACCGATAGCTATTGCTGGGGTTATAGGCGGTTTAGAGACTTCTGTAAGTAATACTACCTCATCTATTTACCTTGAAGGCGCTGTTTTTAATCCAGTTACTATAAGAAAATCATCCAAGGCCGTAGGCATAAGAACAGAATCTAGCAGCAGGTATGAAAAAGGGATTTCATCAAAAAATACAATAAGTGCAGTAACTAGGGCAATTAATCTTTTAGAAGAATATTTTTCTATTGATTCACCAATCATTAATACTTCAAATTTAATAAGTAATGAGGATATATTTATTAAACTACGGAGAAATCGAATACATAAAATTCTTGGTCCATTAATAATTAACGATCAATTTGAAAAAAGAAATTTATCTGATAATGAAATAGTTGATAAATTAACACTCATAGGTTGTACTTTAAGGAATAAAGAATATGGCTGGGATGTAGCAGTAATTCCTAATAGATCACATGATTTAACAAGAGAAATAGATTTAATTGAAGAAATAGCTAGATTAATAGGTTATGACAGATTCGACTTAAAACTTCCTAATCCAATAAAGCCTGGAAAATTGTCATCAGAACAGTTGGCATTGAGAAAAGTAAAAAATGGTTTTATAGAAAATGGCTTTAACGAAGTACTAAGCTATTCTCTTGTTCCTGAAGATGATGAAAAACTTATAAAGATTTCTAATCCTTTGTTATTGGAAACAAGCTGTCTTAGAGATAATATCTGGAAAGAACATTTGGAGATAGTTAACCGTAATATAAAATCTGGACAAGCAAGTTGTTATATATTTGAAATTGGAAATGTTTTTCAAAAGAAAACTGAGTTCATTCAGGAAGAAGTTCTGAATGGTGCGATTTATGGAAATAAAAAATTTGGAAAATGGATAGATTCTGGTAAGGATAACGAACTTAATTATTACCAGGCCAGAGGAAAGTTAAAGGAGGCTTTATCATCATTGAACATAAAAATTGATGATAAACCTACTGATTCAATTGATTTTCTTCATCCAGGAAGAACAACGAAATTAGTTATTGAAGGGAAAGATGCAGGTTATTTTGGTGAAATACATCCTAAATTAATATTAGAAAAGAAGTCATTAAAAAAAGTTTATTTATTTAACATAATTGTTTCTAACCTCTTGGGAGCTAGTACTAGAAAAAATAAATGGATTCCAATATATAAGCAATACCCAATTGTTCCGAAAATGGAAAGGGATATTAATTTTGTTTTCAGTAAGAAATTTTTAATTAGCGAAATAACATCACAGATCAGAAAAACAGGAAAAAATCTCTTAGAGGATGTAAATTTAATTGATGTTTTTGAAGATACTAAATTTGGAGATGATCATATAAGTTATACATTCAGATTATCTTATAGAGATAAAGATAAAACATTACTGGACTCAGACATCGTATCAATACATTCAAATATCATTTCTAATATTGAAAAATGTTTTAATACTAAATTAAGAAATTAATTGTATTATTATTCTCATATAAGACTATAAACTAGTCTATTTATAATTCTTATATAAGAAAAATAATAATCCTATAAAACTACTTAATGTTGTATGATAAGTTACATGATCAATCTGCTATCTCTACTTCTATCTTCAGTGCTGTGGGTACAAGTTCCTCAGTGGTCAGATGATTGGTCAAAATGTGCTGTTGACATACCAGATGCTTCGTGTCATTGGTATATAACTGCACCAGATAATACTTTTGGTGAAGGTTTTGATTGGGCTAGCGCTCCTTGGTTTGACGCTAACGGATTAAGCGATGTTCCTAGCATTGATAAACAAACAGCAATTGAAAAGCTTCAATCTAAGTAGTACTGTCTTTAAGGCAGTACGGGAAAACATAAAAACATTTGATATCAAGACTTTTTAAGCTTTATTTATTTCTTGGACATTGAAAGGACATAATTTGTTGATTTATTATTCAATTTTTAATTTTTCCCAGGTAATTAAGCAGTTTGGGTATGAATCATCCAAATTGATAAATTAAATTTTCTTACATATCTTTTTTGAGACTATATAATAGACTTATGATAAGTCTTATATGAGAAGTGCTATACAATGAAGTTTATTCTACAAAAGTATATTCTATTTTTATTTCATTTATATATAATTATTGTTTGCTTATATTTGGATAATAATTACTGACAAAAATTAGAAATTTAGGATTACCGGAAATCTTATATGAGACTATTAAATAGACTTAATATTAGTCTTATCTGAGAATTAGTATACTATTTTCTGTATAGATTTTTTAGCAATTGATACGCTTCATTTAATTTTCTCATTTGATCTGTTGATCCTCCAGCATCCGGATGCGTCTCTAAGGCTATTGATTTATAGGCCTCCCTAATTTTACGGAACGTATGAGCGGATCCTGCGGATGTTGATAAATTCAATAATTTAAGTGCTCCATGTACTGTCATTGTTGAGTCCAAAGTTTCAAATGAATTTGATCTATTATTTCGCTTAAATCTACTTATAAACCTTCTCATAAGTGTTGGTATTCTATTTATTAGGTCTGATGTAGCAAAAGGGTCTTCTAAAACGCCAATCATTAACAACACAATTTCAAGGGATGGATTTTTCTTTATCCAGAATGGGCATAATTCTGACATTAATTTATTGGCTGCACTCCACGTAAAGGGTAGATTTTCAGTTCCATCAAGATTTGGCCATATATCCCTTTCAAACCAATCCATCGAAGCTTCTACTACATGATCATTAGGAACTGATCCATATAAGGTTTTCCAATGACTAATTAACTCAATTCGACATTTTATTAATTCAGTTTCTTTAATTGTATTAATTTGAATATCATTAATATTCTCCTTTAATTTTTCACTATTAATACTTCTTCTTAGATTTCTTACTTTTTTTTCAACAAAATTTGGAAGGCTTATGTTTAAGTTGGCTTTTTCTTTAGATTGATTGTTATTTGTAAATCTTTTATTCAAAGATATCTCATTAACTTCTTTTTTTACGTCTGATTTAATTAATACCAATGCAGTATCTTCATCAATATTTAAATTTTCTTTATTATTATTCTCGTTAAAGTCTATTTCTTGCTGTTGGTTCTTAGGTAGTAAATCATCTTCTTGAAGAAGTTCTTTAAGTATCTTTTCTATTACAGGTCCTCTTGCTCTAAA
This sequence comes from uncultured Synechococcaceae cyanobacterium, assembly GCA_902574955.1. Classification (GTDB taxonomy): domain Bacteria; phylum Cyanobacteriota; class Cyanobacteriia; order PCC-6307; family Cyanobiaceae; genus Prochlorococcus_A. The sequence goes on along the minus strand of CACGPQ010000008.1, from coordinate 45,474 downwards.
TCCCCACTCTTTTCGTAATTGATCAAACCTGTAAATTAGTTCCTCAGGTAAATCAATTGAAATTCTTTTTGTATTTGAATTTTCAGGAATATTCAATAATATTTTCTTGAATAGTATGGAATTTATTTAATTTTATTCAAAAAAAATTGAAAGTCCATATGAAATATTGTTTTTAAATTAAAACCAATTTATTTTTATGTCACAAGTCAATTAAGTGTCTTTTTATAATAAAAACAAAAATGTTTAATTGTTATTTCAAGTCATCTAAAGAAAAAAAGAGTTTTTATCAACATAAGAAATTAGAAATGCTCAATTATATTAAGGATTCACTTGAACGTAAAATTGCCTCAGTAACAGCATCTATAGAAGTTCTAGAAAGCCAAATAAGCAGGGATAAGGAGGTTGAAGTAACTAACTAGTATTCAAACAAAATTTTCTAGAAGTTTTTCAGGGCCTAATTTCTTTAAATAATTAATATTTGAATTTTCAGTTACTAATAAGTATCCTGCAAATCCTAAACCGTTAATACTGAATCCATGTATATGATCATTTTTTCTTTTGATAATAGCGATCCATTTATTAGTTATTAAAATATTGTAAGGATATATCGGTTTCTTATCACTAATAGGGTTCCCAAGTCCTAATTTCTTGCATAATTCCAAGTAAAATTCAAAAAGACATGATGGATTTTCTAAAAAATTAAATTTGGATACAACAATATTTTTTTTAAGCTTACTATCTATATCTTGATATGAGTTCATCTCTAAAAACCACTTTTCTCTAGGGCATGATATCTCACCTTTAGATCTACGCAGAAGTTGAAAATGCCTGTGAGGTTGACTCGCTCCCGCAATTGGAGAACTATTGAAAAACCATAATCCACTAGTATCTTTATTAACTTGTTGGATCGCTCTCCAATCTTTAATATCTAACCATCCATTTTGAGGTTTCCATTCATTTGTAATAAGTAAAATATGACCTTTTTGTACAGGGTACTTATTTAATATTAATTGATGATTATCACCAATCTTATCAATTTCCAGTATCTTTTCCCAAGGACAAAATGGATTTTGCTTAGGACCATAAATTTTTTTTTTATTAAATTTTGATGTATCGAGTTTCCTAATTATGAAGTCGTCTTTTTCATATAAATCTCTTGTAATAATATCAGTTTTGAGAGGATATAATGATTCATCATCAATTGATAATTGAGTTTGTTCTAGTGCTTTTTTCCAATATATTTCTAAACTCATTTAAAAAAATTTATCATTATCATTTTAAAAAAAAAAATAAACTTGTAATTACTTTTTATTAAATTGATATTCTTTCAATTTTTCCAGAGGTACTGATTCTAAGACTACAATATTCGTTGATTCTAATATGACTTTTGGTGCAAGACCGTCTAATAATGCTTGCTTCCACCTATCAAGACAAATACACCAATGATCACCATCCTTTAGTCCTGGGAAGGAATAAATAGGCATGGGAGTTATTAAATCATTACCTTGTGATTTACTATATTTCAGGAAATTATCATCCATTACACAACATATGGAATGATTCCCTCCATCATTTTTGTCATAGTTGCAATATCCATCCCTGAACCACCCTGTCATAGGTGCGCAACTACAAATCTCAATCTTTTCTCCAAGGACATTTAACTGATTTTGATTATTTATTGTCATAGTTTTTTTAATAATAATAAAACACCAACATTTCTTTAAAAAAGGTTGACGAGTATGGGGGGTAAGGAGGTAATAATTCTAATAAGGTTTTTTTCATTATGGATTGGGACTTTACTGAAAACATTGCATTTAAAGCTCTTTATGAAGCTTTTAAAGATAGTGATGAAACTTCCGCATTAGAATTTTTATCTAGTGATGGAGCTTCATATTATCTTGAGTTAACACAGGATGCCGCGGGTGAAGGACTTGATCTGGGTGATAATAAAACGATGGAAGAACTACAGGAAGAAATTATTGAATATTTAGAAAATAACTAAAAATATAGCTTAAGCGCTGAAATATTTAGCTTTTGAGTGTAGTGAAATGATAGCTGTAGTACTTTGTTCTGGATGAAGTTGTTCAGATTCATCCATGGTCAAGTTTATTCTTTTGGCATCCAACAATGATAATTGTATGTTTGAATCAGATACTTTTGGACATGCAGGATAACCAAAAGAATATCTAGCTCCTCTATATTTTTGAGCTAGTATTTCTCTATTTTTGTCTGGTTCTTCAGACCTAAAACCACATTCAATACGAATTAATGCATGGACATACTCAGCTAGAGCTTCTGCTAATTGCACTGTAAGTCCATGGAATAATAAATAATCGCTATATTTATCTTCTTTAAATAATTTTTGAGAATATTCGCTAGCAATATCGCCCATGGTTACTGCCTGCATAGGAAATATATCTATCGGTTTATCATTTTTCAAATCACAATAAAAATCAGCTATGCATAAATTATTCCCAGATTTTTGTCGTGGAAAATTAAATTGGGAAATTTTATTTATTGATTTCTCATCAAATAAGAAAATACTATTATCTTTTCTCCCGCATCTGAAATATCCATAAACTGCTTTGGGTGATATAAGTTTTTTCTCTATAATTATCTCTAACCATTTATCTAACAATGGTTTAGCATATGAAATCAAGTAGTTATTGTATTCATCTACGCTTTGGTTTTTCCCTTTTTTTATTTGCCATTGCCCGCTAAATAGAGCTTTTGTATCTAAATAAAATATTAACTTATTTAAATCTATATCAACATCGTTCAAGACTTTCGTTCCCAAGAAAGGGGCTTGAATTGGATCTTCTTCATTAATAAATTTAGATCTTATGAAATTTTCTTTTAAATTTAATTTGGAAGTCTCGGTATGTATTGATATTGATTCTTTAACAGCTTGAGAGTTGGATTTTGATGAGGCTAAATTAATATTTATACCCTCATTGTTAATGAAACCCTCTGTATTTGACCAATTACCCTTTTTCTTATTATCCATATATTCATTCATAAATTTAAGATCAGTGAACGCATCTTTTCCGTACAATATTTTCCCTTTATATATTTTGCTGCAGTCCTCATTTACAAATTTTGGGGTTAAGGCCGCTCCTCCTAATATTACTGGTACACTAATATTTTCATTGTTAAAAGCCTCTAAATTATCTTTCATAAAAGCAGTTGATTTAACAAGTAATCCGCTCATAGCGATGCAATCTGCATTGTGCTTTTTTTGTGCATCTATAATTGCTGAAACATCTTGCTTTATTCCTAGATTTATCACGTCATAACCATTATTTGTAAGTATTATATCTACCAAATTTTTTCCAATATCATGTACATCGCCTTTGACAGTTGCAATTAAGAGTTTTCCATTTGATATGTTTTCATCTACAGTTTCCATGTATGGTTCTAAAATTGAAACAGCAAATTTCATCGTTTCAGCGGATTGGAGTACAAATGGCAATTGCATTTGACCTGAGCCAAATAAATCTCCTACAACTTTCATCCCATCTAGTAAAAAGGTATTAATTATTTCAAGAGGTTTATATTTTTTTAACGCTTTATTTAATTGATCCTCTAATCCTATTTTTTCTCCATCAATAATATGATTTTTCAGACTTTCTTCAAGAGTTAGGTTTTTATTTTCAGCAGATGATTTTTTGAAATCTTGAATAGATAAATCTTGAAAAGCCTTTGTTAATTCTACTAACGGGTCATAAATACAAATATCATCTTCAAATTCTCTTTTATCATAAATCAAATCTAAGCAAAGCTTTTTAGTTTCTTCAGAAATTTTTGATAATGGCAAAATTTTATTTGGTGCGATGATAGCAGAATCTAGTCCTGCTTTAATGCATTCATCTAAAAATATTGAATTTAGATTAATTCTTGATAATGGTGAAAGACCAAAACTAATATTTGATATCCCAAGTATGATATGAATATCTGGGAAATTTTCGCGAATTTTTAATATAGCACTAATAGTTTCTTTAGCGTTTAATCTATCTTCTTCTATACCTGTAGATATTGGCAGAGCTAATGGATCAAAAAATAGCTCATAATCTGACAAACCACATTCTCTTGTTCTATTAATCGCTCGTTTGACAATCTTATATTTTTTTTCTGAATTCCTTGCCATTCCATCTTCATCAATTGTTCCGACAACAAGGCCTGAACCATACCCTAAGGCTAAATTTAGAACTTGATCAAACCTTTCATTGCCATCTTCGTAATTGGTTGAATTTATAATACATTTACCACCAGCTGACTTTAATCCACTTTCCATTTTGTCAGCATCTGTAGAGTCAATCATTAATGGTAAATTTATATTGGTAACTAGTCTTGAAGTTATTTCTTTCATATCTTTCACTCCGTCTCTTCCAACATAATCGACATTTACATCAAGAACGTGAGCATTTTCTTTTTGTTGTTGCTTGGCAATTGCAACTAAGCCATCCCAATCGTCGTTATTTAATAACTCCCTTACCTTTTTCGATCCACTTGCATTTAATCTTTCACCTACTATCAAAATTGAATTGTCTTGTTTATATGGTACGGAGTTATATATTGATGAGGCAGATGGAATAAAACCGCTTGAATTTTTACTACCATTGTTGTTAGTCCTTTCATTATCAATAATTTCATCGATTATTGAAGATAGGTATTTTATATGTTCAGGAGTTGTCCCACAACATCCACCTATTAATTGAACATTAAAGTCATATATGAAATTCATTAACTGCATCTTTAATTCTATTGGCTTTAATCTATAGTGTGCTACACCACCAATATTTTCAGGAAGACCTGCATTGGGAATACAGCTTATAGCGAAGGGAGAATTTTCAGACAAATATTTAATATGTTCCTTCATTTGCTCTGGACCAGTTGCACAATTAAGTCCAAGAATATCTATATTAAATGGCTCTAATATTGTTAATGCAGAAGCAATATCAGATCCAACAAGCATAGTACCTGTTGTTTCCATTGTTATAGATACCATTAAAGGTATATGAATATTTTTACTTTCAAGAATTTCTTTTGATGCTAATAAGGCAGATTTAATTTGTAAAACATCCTGACAAGTTTCAATCAAAAGAAGATCAACTCCTCCATCTATAAGACCATAAATTTGTTCTTTATATGATTGCTTTAATTCATCAAAATCTATGTGTCCTAAGGTGGGTAATTTAGTTGTTGGCCCAATTGAACCTGCTACAAACCTTGGTTTATCAACTGATGAGTAATTGGCAGCAGCTTTCTTTGCTATAAATGCCGCATTTTTATTTATTTCATAAGCCTTATCCGCAATATCATATTCATCAAGAACTATTGATGAGGCTCCAAATGTATTAGTTTCTATAACATGACAACCTGCTTCTAAAAATGAATTATGGACCCTCTCAACTACCTCTGGCGATGATAATACAAGGTTTTCATTACATCCCTCTAATTCTTTTCCTCCAAAGTCATCTGCAGTAAGATTTAAGTTCTGAAAAGATGTTCCAGTACCTCCGTCAAAAATAATTAATGGTTTTTCATCTCTATTTAGATAGGTTTTGAAAGATTCCATTTTTAGTTGAAAATTAATTTATGTAAGTGAAATTCTTGTTACCCAATTATCATAGTCTTGAGAACGACCTTCCGTTATTTCTATAAGCTTACTTTTTAATTTATTCATTATTGGTCTTTCAACATTTAATTCAGTTGATTCAATTTTTTTAACTGGTGTAATTTTTGCTGCTGTACCAGTTAGAAAAACTTCATCTGCTATTAATAATTCTGTTTTATCAACAGGCCTCTCAATTACATTTATTCCAATTGATTTTGCTAATTCAATTACACTAGCTCTAGTAATCCCCTCAAGAATATCTTGATCAACACCAGGAGTGATTAAGTCTCCATTCCTTACAATAAATAAATTCATACCACTTGCTTCGCTTACCTTACCACTTGAATTTAATAGCAGGGCTTCATCAAAACCCGATAAACTAGCTTCTGTTTTGGCTAATGAACTAGTAATATATGCTCCACTTATTTTTCCTCTTAAGGGGAGAGATCTATCTTCTTGCCTTGTCCAACTACTCATTCTACAAGAAACACCATCTGGGGATAGATAATCTCCTAGTTCAATACAATAAATAAAGAAATCTGTTTCAATATTGTGTAACCTTGGAGCTATGCCTAAATCGCTTGTATATACAAATGGTCTTATATATATAGGTTTTTTTGGCTTGTTTCTTTTTATAACTTCTTCTAAGGCTTTAAAAATATATTCTTCTGAAATTTCAGTTAAAAGTAATTTTGCACTTTGAGATAATCTTTTTATATGTTTATCAGTTCTAAACAAAAGGAATTCTTCTTTGTTTGTTGGATTAGGTATCGCTCGCATTCCTCCAAATGCAGCAGTACCGTAATGTAGTGCATGAGTAGCTATTGATACTTTTGCTTCTTTAAATGGAATACATTTACCTTCGAACCAGGCGTATGGAAGAAATTCATGCATATTTAATTTATTTAATTAAGGTAAACTTGTTTTATCCTACTTACGTATTCTAAACCCTATTTATATATAAAAATGCACAGGATATTGAATATAGCAGGAAATGAAAAGAATAAGGATGATTTAATAGAGCAACCAGTTGCTGATTTTATTTTTATAACAAGTGTCAAAGCGGATTTAAACCTCTTATCGAACTTATTGATTGAAAAAGAATTTGCTTTTTTAAAAAATAATATTAGAGCTTTAGAAATTTCTAATTTAAATTCCTCAGCTCAAATAGATAATTATCTATTAAAAACAATTAATTATGCAAAAGTTGTCGTACTACGATTATTTGGAGATAAAGGTACATGGAACTATGGAATTGAACAACTTTTAAATTGGCAAGCGGTTGATAAAAAAAGGAAGTTAGTAATCCTATCAGGTACCCTTGATCAGGAAGTTTCCTTATGTGAAATTAGTAGTATCGATAAAGATGTAGCATTAAATATTTCTAAATTACTAAGATCTGGAGGACTGGAAAATTATAGAAAATTTCTTAATTGTTTAAATTATTTAGTTCTAGATGAAAAATTAATTCCTGATGATTTTTTGAATATTACTTTTTATGCAGATCCCTATTTACATGATTGGAAAAATGAAAGTGGCGAAAAGATAGGAATAATATCCTATAAGTCACTTTTTTTGGCTAATGAAATTGAAGTAAACGAAAAACTTAACTTGCAATTAAGAAAATGCGGATTATCTCCTAAAACATTTTTTATTTCAACACTAAAAGATCATATTATTCAGAAGAAATTAATAGAAATTTTTAAAAAAGAAGATATTAAACTAATAATTACTACAACTTCATTTTCTTCATCTCAAATCAAAAATAATGAATTAATTGAAAATTCAACAAATATTTTTACTTCTCTTAAAATTCCAATTTTACAGCTTCTTTCTTCTAATAGATCAAGAAAAAAGTGGTTAAATTCATCTATTGGAATGAATTCATCTGATTTATTAATGCAAATAATTATTCCTGAATTTGATGGAAGAATTACCACCTGTCCTTCAGCATTTAAAGAAATAATTTCTAAGAAAAATACACTATATAGTGAAATAACTAGTTACAAAGCTGATCAAGTAGGTATTCAATGGATTTCAAAATTTGCAAAAAATTATGTGAAACTTCAGAATCTTAATAATTTTGATAAAAGAATTTCTTTAGTAATAAGTAATTATCCAGTAAAGAATGGAAGAATCGGTAATGGCGTTGGTCTAAATACACCATCTTCAATAATAAATATTCTTAATTGGTTAAAAGAGGAAGGTTATGACCTTGGATCTTGTAATTATCCTCAAGATTCTTCGGAATTAATGTCAATGCTTATAAAAACAAGAACTAATGATATTGAATCTCAAAATAATAAACCATTAGATTACCTACCACTTAGTGAATATTTAAAATATTGGAATTATTTAGAAATTGATCCCCAAAATATTATTGTTAGTCGTTGGGGTAAACCATCTGATGCGATCGATCTAGATAATAAAGGCTTCTCAATAAATGGTATTAGATTTGGAAAAATAACATTATTGATTCAACCTCAACGAGGTTATGACGCTTTCACTGATAGAGATATTCATTCTCCCGATCTTCCACCTCCCCATAGATATTTAGCACAATATTTTTGGATTGAAAAAGTTTTTAATGCAAATGCTATGTGCCATATTGGTAAACATGGGACTGTTGAATGGTTACCTGGTAAATCTATAGGTCTCAGCAATAAATGTTTTCCAAATATTATTTGTCCAGCAATACCAAACATATATCCCTTTATCGTAAATGATCCTGGAGAAGGATCCCAAGCTAAAAGAAGGACTGCTGCAACAATTATTGATCATTTAACCCCTCCTTTGGATAGGTCAGAATTATATGGAAAATATTCAATATTAGAAAATTATTTAGACGAATATTTTGAAGCAAAATTATTAAATTCTAAACGGCTTGAAATATTAGAAAATTCCATTTATGAATTAATAAAAAAAGATTTTTGCGAAATTACTTTAAAGAATAAAAATAATCAAATAGAAGAAATTGATTCCTTTCTTTGCAAAATTAAAGAATCTCAAATTAGGACAGGTTTGCATATTTTTGGCAATAGGCAGAATGATATTAATGAAATAAATTTATTCTTGTGTATTGCTAGAGTACCAAATACGAACAGAATTGGTGTTACTCAATATATAGCAAAACATTTAAAACTAGATATGAATCCTTGGACAAATCAATATGATCAAATGTTAAGTGAAAAGGATAAAAAAATATTATTGACTTTTTCCAATAAAAACATTTTAAACTTTAGAATGGCTATTGATTTTTTGGAACAACAAGCAAAGTATTTAATATATTTGTTTTTTTACAAAAAGAATATCAATATCAAAAATCTAGAAAAATATAAAAATCAGAAAATAATAGACTATTTCTTTAATGAAAAAAAACATAATAAGTATTTTTTATTATTAAAAAAAGAGATTCTAATTCCAATAATTAATTCTTCATATAATGAAAAATTATCATTTATTAATTCCTTAAAGGGACAATATGTAAAAAGTGGTCCATCTGGAGCTCCTACTAGAGGTAAAACTGAAACTTTACCCACGGGTAAAAATTTCTTTTCAGTTGATTCGAGAGGACTGCCAACTGAATCAGCATGGAGTGTTGGTTGTCAGTCTGCTTCACAAATACTTGATTTATACAAACAAGATAATGGAGAAGATTTAAAAAATATAGCAATATCTGTATGGGCAACATCCACAATGAGAAATGGTGGTGAAGACATTTGTCAAATACTATATTTATTAGGAGTACAGCCTATTTGGGATGGGCCTTCAAGAAGAGTAGTTGATCTAGAAATCATTCCTTTATCTGTTCTCGAAAGACCAAGGGTTGATGTTACTTTAAGGATTTCGGGAATGTTTAGAGATGCATTTCCACAGTTAGTTAAATTAACTTCTAAAGCAATAAATCTTGTTTCTAATCTTAATGAGGATGATAAATTTAACCCTATCGCTGGGGCATCAAGGGATGGTGATTCAATTAATCGTATATTTGGGTCAGCGCCAGGTTCATATGGAGCTGGTCTGCAAGAATTAATTTCAAATTCTAATTGGGAAAATATTGATGATTTTGGAGAATCTTTTCTTAATTGGAGTAAGTGGATTTACAGTGATAATCTTGAACCTATAGAGGATAAAAAATCATTAGAAAATGCTCTTAAAAATGTGCAGTTAGTTGTTCATAACCAAGATAATAAGGAACATGATATTTTAGATTCTGATGATTATTATCAGTTTCAGGGTGGATTATCTTCAGCAGTAAAAAAATTGAGCGGTAAATTTCCTGAAATGTATCATGGTGATTTATCAAAATTTGGATTATCCAAAATTTCAAAATTACAAGATGAAATTAATAAAGTTGTTATATCAAGAATACTTAACCCTAAATGGATAAATGGAATGAAGGATAATGGTTATAAAGGAGCGTTTGAATTTTCAGCTACACTAGATTACTTATATGCTTTTGATGCTTCTACTGAAGTAGTCTCAGATTGGTGTTATGAGGAAGTTTATAAATCATGGTTATGTGATCTGGATCTTAGGAATTTCTTTCTAGAGAATAATCCATGGGCTTTAAGAGATATTGCACAAAGATTTCTTGAAATTGTCAATAGAAAAATGTGGAATAATTGTTCATCAGATGTCATTGAAAATTTAAAGAAAATAATTATTAATACTGATTCAATAATTGAAAAAAATGAATTCTGAATTATCTACCTAATAGCGAAAGTCCATGACTATCTGTTCCGCATGTTTTTAGCATTGAATATTTATCTGCTAATTTATCTATTTCTGAACATACAAATAAACTAGGATTCCATACTTCATTAAGTTCATAATCGTACCAAACCTCTATTCCATCAATACCTTGTAATTTGGCCTCTGGAATTAATTTATAAAAGGGAATCCTGTATCTCGCAGGATGTGCAAGAAATGATAAACCACCAGCTAAATTTATTGCTTTTATAACTGATTTAATATTTAAATCATTACCTATTGGAGACTCTCCAAGGATGTAGGGATTTAGGTATTTACTTTTTATATCTATTCCCAATCCAATTACATGTACTAAACATCCTAAAATCAAACAATTTATTTCTATTCCCGAAATTAATGTAAAAGAATCTTTAGGATAATTTTTGAGTATATTATTTTTTTTTATATATTCATGAGCTTTAATTGTATGATGATCGGTTATTGATAAAAATTTCAAGTTATTTTTATAAGCTTGTTCTAAAAGTTCATATGGTTCTAAACTTCCATCACTAAATTTTGTATGACAGTGAAAATTAATATTTTTAGGACAACTATTTTTATTAATATTGGAAGTTAATTTTACTAAGTCTTCCCTATTCATTACTTAATGAATTCTCATTTTTCTTTCTAATCTTTGCATATAATTGTATTGAAGCCAACATGAAAATAATTAGTCCAACTACGCTCCATGTAGCAACACTAGTTGGAAAATTATTTTTAAAAATAACTAAAAGTACAATTATAAATAATAATAAAGTAGGCAATTCATTTAATAATCTAAGGTTTTTTGCTGAAATAGTTGAAGTACCATTATGTAATGAATACATTATTTTATAACAATAAGAATGATAAATTACTAATCCTAAAACAAATGAAATTTTAATTTGCAACCACTTCTCACTTAACCAACTTGGTTGCATAATAACCATGCAAATAGCCATACTTAAAGCTAATATCATCCCAGGTGTTGTGATTATATTCGCCAGCCTTTTTTCCATCAAGGTATATTGTTTATTAAAGGCAATTTTTAATTCATTATCCATATTTTTAGATTCTTCATGATATATAAAAAGTCTTACTAAATAAAAAAGTCCCGCAAACCAAACGATTACACCAATAATGTGAAGTGATTTAAACCAGAGATATGCTTCAGCTGCCAAATTACTAGATAAATTTAAAAATATATATTTTTAATATAGTTATATTTAACAATTTCAAGAAATCTATTTTTCAAAAATTAATTAATATTTATAACTCGTTAAAATATTCATATATATCATTTACTGAATTTTTTCCAAGTCCTTTAACTTTTGATAAATCCTCTTTACTAGCTATTCTTATCGCGTCTATTGATTTAAAATGCTCAAGCAATTCTCTTATTCTTGATGGTCCTAATCCACTGATTTGGGACAATTGAGATCTATTCATTCTTTTAGATCTTTTGTCTCTATGAAAAGATAATGCAAATCTATGTGCTTCATCTCTTACCCTTCTTAATAGAAGAACTCCTTTTTGATTTTCATCAGTATCAAGAGACTTAGTAAATCCTGGAATAAATATTTCTTCATTTTTTTTTGCCAATGAACATATAGTTACTTCTTCCTCAAGATTTAATTCTTTTAATGCTTTAATAGCTGCATTTAACTGTCCTTTTCCTCCATCAATCATTATTAAATCAGGCCAATCTGATAGAAGTTGATTGTCTAATTTACTATTCGTTTTATCATTTAATATTGAAAAATCCCCTCCGCTTTTTTTAAATCTTGACCATTTTTTAAACCTTCTATGTATTACTTCATATATCGAAGCAAAATCATCACTATGTCCTACAAAAACGTTTGGATCTTTAATTTTATATTTCCTATAATCCTGTTTAGAAGGAATCCCATCAATAAAAACGACTTGTGATGCTACAGGGTCACTACCTTGAATATGGCTTATATCATAACCTTCAATTCTTTTAGGTTGTTCGCTTAATTCAAGTATTTGGGCAAGATCCTCAATTGATGATTCATTATCTTGTATCCCATTTAATATTCTATCTAATTCCAATTTCGCATTTTTTAAAACCATTTCTACAGTTTCATGTTTTTTATTTCTTTTTGGGATTAAGATTTTTACTTTCTTTTTTCTTAGCTCCGTTAACCAATCCTCTATGGTTGCTTGTTTTGGAAGGTTATATTGAATAAGAATTTCTGATGGTATTTCTACAGGTTCAACATTCATATAATGCTCTTCTAATATCTTTTGTAAAATAAGATTTTCATCTTCATTATTTAATTTTTGACTATAGCCAATTCTCCCAATGAGCTTACCAGATCTCATTTGGAAAATTTGTATACTAGCTACATTTTTTTCTGAAACTATTCCAAAGATATCTCTATTAATTGAAGAATCTGGTATTGATATTTTTTGTGATTCAGTTAATAATTTTAAACCTGAAATTTGGTCCCTTATTTTTGCTGCATTCTCATAATCTAAATCATTTGAAAATTGCAGCATTTTTTTTTGTAAAAATATTTCTAAGTCATCATTTCTTCCCTGAAATATCATAGATACTTGTTTCATTATTTTTTTATAATCGTCAGATGATATAACTTCCTGGCAAACACCTGGACATCTTCCTATTGAATAATTCAAACAAGTTCTATCTTTATAGACTGGCCTTGGTCTTTGTCTAAGTGGAAATATTTTTTTAATTGTAAATAATGTTCTCCTTAATAATCCGACATCTACATAAGGTCCATAATATCTATCTAAATTATTTCTATTTCTTCTTCTTCTTGTAATAAATATTCGAGGATATTTTTCGCTCCAAGTTATACAAAGATATGGATATTTCTTATCATCTTTTAAAAGAATATTAAAATATGGTTTGTTTGTTTTAATTAAATTTGACTCTAAATTTAATGCTTCATATTCGCTATCTGTGACTATTATTTCTATTTCTGTTATTTGACGTACCATCAAACTTAATCTTGGAGTTAAATCTGAATAATTATTGAAATAACTACTTACTCTACTGCGTAGTTTTTTAGATTTACCGATATAAAGTAAGTTATTATCAATATCTTTAAAAAGATAACAACCAGATGACTTTGGAATTTCGGATAATCTTGATTTTAATAACTCCTTATTATTAATTAATTTATATTCAATTTTAAAATTATATTTGTTATTTGTTTTTTCTATAGAGGAATTACTCATTTATAATAGTTAGCCTCCATAATTCCAGCCGGTTGAAGATAAATTTAGTGAGTCAACATCATTATTCAGATAAGCAGATTGAACCTCTCCTACAAAAACGGTATGGTCTCCATGCATAACACTTCCAACAACATTACATTCAACACCACCAACACTATCAACTAAAATAGGCAATCCAAGCTCACCTAAATTAAATTCAACAGATTCAAATCTACCTCCTAATGCTTTTTGAGGTTTAAAGAAAACAGCCGCTAGATCCTTTTGATCACTTTTGAGCACATTTAATGAGAACTTATTGGTTGACTTTATTATTTCATGACTAGAACCCTCTGCTCTAACAGCCATTACAACTAATGGTGGGGTGAAGGAACCTTGAGTAACCCAACTTGCAGTAAATCCATTTACTTCATTTTTATCCTCGTCTCTAACTCCACAAATAAATAATCCGTGAGGTATTTTTCTTAATAAGATTTTTTTTGCTTCTAGATTTAATGTCATAATTGATTTAACTAATAATCTTATTTTAACTAAATTTCTTATTCGATCATAATAAATTCATGAAAATTCTTTATCCAGGTACATTTGATCCTTTAACAAATGGGCATCTTGATTTAATAGAAAGGGCTGAAAAAATATTTGGCAATCTAATAGTCGCTGTTTTAGAAAATACCTCTAAAACACCAACATTTAATCTTGAAAGAAGAATAATACAAATAAAAAATTCTCTTTCTCATTTACCTAATATTGAAGTTATTTCTTATTCTGGTCTAACTGTTGATTGTGCAAATGATCTAAAAGCTAATCTTATTCTTAGAGGCTTAAGAGCAATGAGTGATTTTGAGTATGAACTTCAGATTGCTCATACAAATAAATCTCTTAATAATAATATTGAAACTATATTTTTATCGACAAATACAAATTATAGTTTTCTCAGTAGTTCTTTAGTAAAAGAAGTTGCAAAATTTGGTGGTGAAATTAATCACATGGTACCCCCCTCTGTTGAGAGTGATTTAAAAGAATATTTTAAATAATATTTTTGTTAACAAGATTTCAAGTAATAAAGATCACGTAATAATTTAAAAGCTTTTTCTTTATCAATTTTATTAGAATTTTGGATAATGCTTATAATTATTGGTTTTTCATTTTTATATAAAAAGCCAGATAATGCAAAGACATTTGAAAGAGTCCCAGTTTTGCCAAAAAACTTTCCAGATAATTCACTATTTACAAATCTTTTAGCTAATGTTCCTCTCACTCCCGTAATTGAAAGTGTAGATTGATAAGCTTTAAAATCATTAAAATATTTCATTTTATCTAAAAACAATACAACTAACTTTGTTGTAATTTTATTTTTTCGAGACAGTCCACTAGCATCTGCAAAGTATGCATTAGTTACTGGGAGGCCTTTATTTTCAAGCCATCTTTTCAATTTTATATAGTTATTATCGTTCCATGTATATGAGGCATTTTTAAAAAGAGATTCAGCCGTAAAATTATGGCTTTCAGAATTTGTTAGAGTTAATAATGAAAGAATTGGAGTTGAATATACTTTATTTATCTCTTTAAAATTTTTTAAATAAAAAGTTTTTTCTGAATCAATAAAATTTATATATATTTTTGAATTTGGAAATTTATTTTTTAAATAATTTTTAATAAAATTTTTTAATGTATAAATATCATCATATTTATTGTGATTACTTTCTATTGCAAGAGATGTGATTGGAGATCCATATTCGTAAAGTTTATCAGTATTTGTCCAACCATTAGGCCAATATAATTTTGAATCAATTTCTACAATATTAAAGTTAATAATTTTATTTTCTTTAACATTTGAAATTAGTTCGATTATATTTTCATAATTAAGATCTGGATCACCTTGACCGTGTAAATAATAATCGTTTTTATTTTTAAATAAGGAAGTTTTTAAATTATTATTTAATTTATATTTACTTAAAACATAAGCTGATGAGAATAATTTTTGGTTAGATGCTGGCAACCTTGGAACATCTTCATTGTAGGAACTTATTATTTCCCCTTTATTATTAATAATTGATACACTAAAAGAATCATCAAGCGTTTGATTCAATAAAGCATCATAAGTAGGACATATTTTGTTTTTAGTAATTATTCCCGGGAAATTAAAATAAATACTATTTAAAATAGTTATTTTCTGATTTGCTAGTAAATATCTTATTAAGAAAGGAGATGTTACTAATACAAGAACAATAAAGAAAAATGAATATATTTTTTTTATCACATTCAATCTATAAATTTACAAAAATAGATTCATTGTCGGGTTTAATTTCAAATTCTTTTTTAAAAAAATATCTTTTATTTTCTTCTTTGAAAAGCAACCAGTTATTTGGATAAATATGCATAAGAGCAGCTTTATTTAAAGGCTGAAGAAAATAAATATTTTTCCATGTTTTGACAAAGTTTTTACGTCGCTCTCTAATTACACTTCCTATACCAATATTGGCATCTTCAAATTTTGGATTTAATGAATAATGCGTACCTTGATAATTATCAGACATTGGTTCAAATGAATCGAAATCATATGGCTGAGGTAGTATCGATATCATTGCACTATCAATATTATTTATATTATTTGATTCATTAAATGATTTAAAAGTAAAGATTTTATCTTTGATATCTGGATAGTCTCTTTGAGCCAAAGCCACAGCACCTTGATCAGCAAATGTTATGAATACATTATTATTTTTAGACAATATCTTGTAGATAGCTATTCCAATTCTGTTAAACTTCAATCCTTCAAAATTAAATTCGATAGTAAATCTTTTATTTGAATCTAATAAACTTGGAATAATTGCATCCTCCATATTCTTAAGAGATTCATTTAAATCTTTAGGTAGTCTGTAATTGGTTTCCATTAAAATTTGTCAATACATATTTGAATAAGTTCTAAAAATTTATCTATTTCTGACTTATTGTTTATTGAACCTAAAGTAACACGAATATTTGAATATAGTTCATCATCTTTTAAACCAATATTTTTAAGTGTTGAGCTAGGTTTCCCAGATGAGCTTGAACAAGCACTTCCACTACTTATGGCTATTTTATTTTCTGACATGAAATTAACAATCTTATAGGCCCTTATAGGCTCAAATAGTTTATTTAATAGTAGAAAAGAAATATGACTGGGAAGTCTATGGTTAATACTCCCCGTAATCTTTATATGATTATTATCTTTAATTTTTTGAAAAAAATAATTTTTAAGTTTATTAATATTATTAGAAGGAAATTCAGTTATGTAATCATATAATTTTATTTTTCCTTCAATATTCTTTAGTGATTCATACATTCCAGCGATTAATGGCAAAGCTTGTGTACCTTGTCTAATTGAAAATTCCTGAGTAAGTGATATGTCATTATTTTTTAAAATTTGTCTAGACTTTTCTTTTGTTAAAAGAATACCGATCCCTTTTGGACCTCCAAATTTATGAGCGGATAAACTTAAAAAATCACATTTAAGATCTTTCCAACTGAATATTCCATTACTTAATATTTGAGTTCCATCTAAATGAAACATTATATTTAATTCTTCACATTTGGTACCAATAAATTGAACAGGTTGTATTGTCCCAATTTCACTTTGTCCCCAAATAATTGATACAAGCTTAGTATCATTGTTTAAAAATTTTTTGATATTAGAAATATTTAAAATTCCATCATTATTTACCGTCCATTCGTAAATATCCCAATTTTGTTTTCTTAGTTTATTAGCACAAATAGTTGTTGCTTGATGTTCGACATTTGAAATAACAACCCTACCATTTTTAAATTTCTCATAAATATTATTAAATACAATATTTGTCGATTCCGAAGAACCAGATGTAAAAATTATATCCTCTGGATCTGCTTCAAATATATAAGCAATTTTAGATCTAATTTTTTCAAGATATGTAGAGCATTTTATCCCTAGCTCATATGTAGATGAAGGGTTATGCCAATAATTCCTATAAGTTGAATTAATTATATTTAAAACATTCTCAGATAATGGAGTAGTGGATGCATTATCTAAATAGATAAAATTATTTTCCATTAATTTACTAACATTGATCCTGAGAAAACCTTTTTAGCATTACCGGTCATCATTACTTCACAATCGTCTTTTGACCAATCAATTTTAAGATTACCTCCTGGTAAGGTTACTATGGTTTGTGAATTACAAAGACCTAATTTATAAGCTGCCACATGGATAGCACAGGCACCTGTTCCACAAGCTAAGGTTGGTCCTGCACCCCTTTCCCATACTTTTACTTTGATATTATCTTTATTTAAAATTTGACAAAAATGCACATTAGTTTTTTCAGGAAATAATTCATTTTTTTCAAATATAGGACCAAGTCTGGAAAGAATAATTGACTCTATGTCTTTTACAAAGAATATTAAATGAGGATTTCCCATTCCTACGGCATAACCCCTATTATTAAAATCTTTCTCAATAAATTCGTGTGAAGGAATTGAATTAATTTTTTTTTCAATTGTTGTTGGAATATTTTGACATTCTAAAATTGGCACTCCCATTTTTACTGTAATTTCATCATTTATATATTTTGCAATTTTTAAACCTGCTTTAGTCTCAATTTTATATTCTATATTTTTATTATTCATTGAATCATTTACGTGGAGATACTCAACTAAACACCTAATTCCGTTTCCACACATTTGTGCTTCAGAACCATCAGAATTAAAAATTATCATTTTTGCATAATTATCTTCATTAGGTTCTTCTATAAAAATCACACCATCTGCTCCAACACCAAATTGCCTGTTGCAAATTTTTTTTATATCAAATATTTTATTTGTCTTGTAATTTTTATATGATTCATTTCCTCTAGAATCTATTATTACGAAATCATTTCCGTTACCTTGATATTTTTCAAAACTAATATTTTTCATTTGTAATTGATATATCTTAAATTTTAATTATAAATTATTCCTTTTAACAATCTATTTCTATTTTATACAATGGATATTAAAATAATAATTTAACAAATAAAAATTAAGTGATTTCTCCCGATAAACAATATGAGGCTGATACCAATTTATATAATCCATCTGAAATAGAAAAAAAATGGCAGTCAAAATGGACAGAAAACAATTTATACAAAACCGATGAATTAACTGAGAATAGCGATAAGTTTTATGCCTTATCAATGTTTCCCTATCCTTCAGGTAATCTTCATATGGGACATGTTAGGAATTATGTTATTACAGACTTAATAGCTCGATTCCAAAGGTTTAAGGGTAAATCTGTCTTACATCCAATGGGTTGGGACGCTTTTGGTTTGCCTGCTGAAAATGCTGCGATTGAAAGAGGAATTAGTCCAAGTGTCTGGACTAAAAAAAATATTTCTCATATGAAGTCACAATTAAAGCTTTTGGGACTTTCAGTTGATTGGGATAGGGAATTTGCAACATGTGATGAAAATTATTATATTTGGACTCAATATCTATTTTTAGAGTTATACAAGTCAGGTCTTGTATATCAAAAGGAATCAGAAGTTAATTGGGATCCTATAGATAATACAGTCCTAGCAAATGAACAAGTTGACTCAGAGGGTAAATCTTGGAGATCTGGGGCAGTAGTTGAAAAAAAATTATTAAAGCAATGGTTTTTAAGAATTACTAATTATGCGGATGAGTTATTGAAGGATTTAGAAAAATTAGATAACTGGCCAGAAAGAGTAAAAATAATGCAAGATAATTGGATTGGAAAGTCAATTGGGGCAAATATTAATTTCAATATCAATACCAATCCAGAAAAGAAAATAACTGTATTTACAACTAGGCCAGATACTTTATTTGGAGTTACTTATTTAGCAATTTCTGTAAATCATTCATTAATAAAAAAAATTACTGATCAAGAAACCATACAAGATATAGAAAATCTTAAACAATATTTGAAAGATAATAAAAATAATGAACTTGAAAAAATTGGAATAAAAACCAGCTTAATAGCAATAAATCCAGTTAATTCTGAACCTATACCTATTTGGGTGGCTAGTTATGTTCTTGATGAATACGGTACAGGCGCTGTTATGGGTGTACCTGCCCATGATTTAAGGGATTTTGAGTTTGCTAAGAAAAACAATATTGATATTAAACAGGTAATTGTAAAGGATAAAAGTGAACAAAGTAATGAGCTTGATAATGCTTATGTAGAAAATGGATATCTAATTAATTCAAATCAATACAATGGTATAGCAAATACTATTGCTAAATTAAAAATTGCAGAGGAGGGAGTAAATAATGGATGGGCCGAAAATAAAATTCAATATCGTTTAAGAGATTGGTTAATATCTAGACAAAGATATTGGGGATGTCCGATACCCATCATTAATTGCAAAAAATGTGGAGCTGTTCCTTTAAATCAATCGGATTTGCCTGTTTCATTACCAAAAGATATAGAAATCTCCGCTAACAAGATTAATGCTTTAGGTAATAAAAATAATTGGATAAATACACCATGTCCAAAATGTGGAATAGCGGCAAGAAAAGAAACTGATACTATGGACACTTTCATGTGTTCATCTTGGTATTTTTTAAGATACCCATCTTCAAAATGTTCAACTAAGCCATTTGAAAAGAATGAAATTAATAAGTGGTTACCTGTAGATCAATATGTTGGAGGAGTAGAACATGCAATATTGCATTTGTTATATGCAAGATTTTTCACTAAAGCTTTGCGAGATAATGAACTATTTGATATTGATGAACCTTTCAAAAAACTATTAACGCAAGGAATGGTTCAGTCCGCAGCCTATAAAAACAATAAAACTGGTAAATATGTTTCTCCTTCAGATATTACTGACTTATCAAATCCTACAGATCCAATTGACAATTCAAAACTCGAAGTTCTTTTCGAGAAGATGTCTAAGTCTAAATATAATGGAATAGACCCTGAATCAGTAATTAAAAAATATGGAGCAGATACAGCAAGAATGTTTATATTATTTAAAGCACCACCAGAAAAAGATTTGGAATGGGGAGATACAGATGTTGAAGGACAATTTAGATTTTTAAGCAGGATTTGGAAGCTTTATATAAATTGTGCAAAAGATATTAATAGTAAATCTAATTCCTATCCAGATAAAGAAAAAAGTTTAATAAAGTCAATGAATATAGCTATAAAAGAAATTTCCAATGACATATTAAATAACCAATTTAATACCGCGATTTCAGAACTTATGAAGTTTTATAATTCATTATCAAATTCCATTAATGACGTAAACAATAATTTAAAAATTGATGCTTTAAAAACATTTTGTATTTTGTTGGCTCCATTTGCGCCTCATATTGCAGAAGAAATATGGCATCTTATAGGATTCAAAAAATCTGTGCATTTAGAACAATGGCCTTCTTTTAATGCAGAGGCACTAAAAGAAGATTCATATGAATTAGTAATACAAGTGAATGGAAAAGTTAGAGATAAAGTAAATATTAATAATGATATGAGTGAAGATCAAATTAAAGAATTGACTCTTAAAAGACCTAACATATTAAAATGGACTCAAGATAAGGAAATAAGAAAAATAATTATTGTTAAAGGAAAAATTATGAATATTGTTGTTTAAGAATTTATTTTTTGAATAACTAATGAATTTGGATTTGACCAATCGCCCTTAACTAAATAATTATCATTTCCGAAACACATTTCACGGAGTATGAAAAATATAGGTTCACTCACTGAATTATCAAATAATGATGTTATGTCATTGATAGAATATTCTCCACCTTCATCTAATAAATTACTTACTTTTTGTTGATACTCAATAATATTTGCGGCTGCTTTCTTTCCAGCTTCAACTCCAGGTTGATCATATGCATTAATATTTACCAATTCAGCGTAGAAGGATACAGCCCTCTCAAATAAAGCGATTAAGGCACCTAGTGAAAAACAACTTAACTTTTCTAACGTAATAGTGATACTTTGTCTGTTTTCACTGGAGAGTGCTGATCTGGTTCCTTGCAAAAAACCAGAAAGGTATTCTTTAGGATTCTCTTTTTCATCAAAAATATTTGTAGATGGAGAATCTAATAATTCAATAAAAATACAAAAGAAATTATCAATACCATCTCTCAGTTGCTGAACATAAGCATGTTGATCTGTAGATCCTTTATTACCAAAAACGGAAATACCTTGATTAACTACTTCACCATTCCTATTAAATTTCTTTCCTAATGATTCCATTACTAATTGCTGGAGATATTTACTAAATACCTGTAACCTATCTCTATAAGGTAATACGACCATATCTCTCTTTCCAATTCCATCCCCAGTTAAATACCATGCGGATGATAATAGTGCTGCTGGATTATTTTTAAAATCACTTATACGTGTGGCTTCATCCATTAATGATGCACCTCTAATAAATTCAGATATATTTTCATTAATAAGAGCTAATGGAAGTAATCCAACAGAACTTGTAATACTTGTTCTTCCTCCAACCCAATCTTGCAAATTAAATATTTTTAACCAATTTTCAGAAGTGGCTTTTTTAAATAACTTACTATCTTTCATAGTTATAGCTATAGCATTAGAATTCCATTCAAGAGAATGGTTTTCGCAGTGACTTTTAATAATTTCCATAGCAATTCTAGGTTCAGGCGTACCACCTGATTTGCTTACTACTACGAATAATGTTGTTGATAATTTTACAGATAACTCTTCTAACTTTTCGCTAATTAAAAAAGGATCAACATTATCAATATAAGAAAAATTTAAGCCTCTAGAACACTTCTGCAGTGACTCTGTAATAAGTAATGGTCCTAAGCCACTTCCACCAATTCCTATCCATAGAACATCAGTATAGTACTGATTTTTCTTATTCTTAATATCTCCATTTAAAATTTGTTTTCCAAATTCAGAGATTGCATTAATATCTGCTCTAATTTCCTCTCCTATTATTGAAGAGGGTGAAATTGATGGATTTCTAAGCCAATAATGTCCAACTTGTCTATTTTCATCAATATTTGAGATTGCACCATTTTCTAATTCTTTTATTGATGTAAAAACATCTACAAATTTATCTTCTAAATTTTTTATCTCTTTACTTGAGAAATTAATTTTGCTTATGTCTAACCAAATATTTAATTTTTTATCAAACCAAAGATAATTACAAAATTTATCCCAAGAGTTTAAATCTCCATTCATTTTATATATTTGTTTCTTTTATTTATTATTCAATTATATCTATACGAATAGTACATAGATTTGAATCATTTAAATTTGTTTAAATTATTATCTTCAAATAAATATGTTTTTGAATATAAACAATTAAAATTAAGGGTTTTTTTTATTTCATATGAATTTATCATTGGATAAAATAAAAAAACTTTGGATAGATCTTTTAATTACATAATTTCGCCTGAGATATCTGAATTTAGAAGATTTATCCCAAAATTAAAAATAGGTGTACTTGCTTCTGGGAAAGGAACAAATTTTCAGGAATTAATTAATCTCTCAGAAAAAGGAGAATTAGATATAGATATAAAAGTTCTAATAACTAACAAAGATGATGCAGGTTGTATAAAGAGAGCTGAATGTAAAAAAATACCTCACAAAATTATAAGAGGCAAAGACTTTCTGCAAAAAGATGCATTTGAATTAGAAATTGTAAATACTTTAATTCATTACGATGTTGAACTTGTGGTTATGGCAGGCTGGATGAAAATTGTTACACCATTTTTTATTAATAAATTTAAGAATAAGATAATAAATATTCACCCTTCATTACTTCCAGCATATAAAGGTGGTTCTGCGATAAAGGACTCTATATTAAATGGTTCAAAAATAACTGGTTGTTCCGTACATTTTGTTGAAGAGGAGGTAGATAGTGGATCATTGATAATGCAAGCTGCATTGTCAATTAGAAATAATGATGATATTGAATCACTTTCCAAAAGAATACAAATGCTTGAGCATAAAATTTTACCTCACTCAATATCTATTGCTGGTTTTTTGATAAGAAGTAATTTTATGGAAAATTATTAGTTAAATCAAGACCTTCATCCATTGAAAATCCACTCATAATGTTTAAATTTTGAATTGCTTGCCCAGTCTGCCCTTTTAACAAATTATCAATTACAGATAATATAATTATTCTTCCATTTCGATTATCAACTTTAACAGAAAGTAAAATTTGGTTTGTATTTTTAACCCATTTTGTTGATGGGAATGTATCTACAGGTAAGACTTTAATATTTTTAAAATTTCTATAGTAATTATCCAGAAGAATTCTGCAGTCATCAGAAGTTAATCCTGGATCTTTTAATCTCCCATATATAGTCGAATGCATACCCCTTGAGATTGGGATTAAATGAGGTGTAAAAAGCAGTTCAATTTTATTTCCAGAAATTAAAGATGCCACTTGCTCGATCTCTGAGGTATGTCTATGGTTTATTAGTCCATATGCTGATAGACCTTCTCCACATTCTGATAAGAGTAGCTTTTGGTTTGGTTCTCGACCACCTCCAGAGGTTCCGCTTTTAGAGTCAATAACTATACCTTCATTTTCAATAATTCCTTGAGAGAGATAAGGAGCTAATGGAATAAGAGCAGATGTTGGATAACATCCTGGACAGGCAATTAATCTTCCTTTTGAAATTTCTTCTTTATTTATTTCAGGAAGACCGTAAACTGCCTCTTTACATAAATCATCATCATTCCTTTTATAAATAGCAGCTTCTTTGGAATATACTTTTTTCCATTCAACTAAAGACTTATATCTATAATCAGCAGATAAATCAATAACTTTAAGTCCTCTATCTAATAATTTCCTTGTCAATGTTGAAGATAAGCCATTTGGTAAGCAAAGCAAAGCAACATCTGCATTTTTTGAAATGTTATCAACTGAAATTTCTTCTATATAAGGATCATTATCTAGACAAATAAAAGGGAAATTATCATTCCATTTAGATCCAGATGTTTTATTACCTCCTAAAAATGAAATTTTGTATTTTTTATTTTTCTTTAAAAGATTTACCGCTTGAATACCGCCGTAACCTGTAGCACCTACTATTGCAACATTCATTTCTTTGAATTGGCAGACTTTGAGATAGGATTATAAAGTGTTGAATTTAAGGTAACTAAAACACTATTTTTCTATATTGATAGGAATAATGAAAGAAACAAGTCCCAAATCAAATAATGGAACAATTTTGGATATAAATGAATCTTTTAAAATTGAATTTGATCCTATCAGCGATGCGTTGGCAGCTATAAGAAATGGTGAATGCATAATTGTTGTAGATGATGAGAGAAGAGAAAATGAAGGAGATTTAATATGTGCGGCTCAGTTTGCAACTCCACAGCAAATTAATTTTATGGCTACTGAGGGCCGTGGTCTTATATGCCTAGCCATGCAAGGTGAAAAACTTGACTCTTTAGATCTACCATTGATGGTAGATAGAAATACTGATGAAAATCAAACAGCTTTTACGATATCAATTGATGCTGGCCCTGAGAATAATGTTACAACTGGAATTTCAGCCGAAGACAGGGCAAAGACAATTCAAGTTGCAATAAACCCAAATACAAAACCTGATGATTTAAGAAGGCCAGGACATATTTTTCCATTAAGAGCAAAGAAGGGTGGAGTATTAAAAAGGGCTGGGCATACCGAAGCGGCAGTAGATATTGCGGCAATGTCAGGTCTTTATCCCGCTGGAGTAATTTGCGAAATACAAAATCCTGACGGTTCCATGTCAAGACTTCCACAACTTAAAGAATATGCGAAACAATGGGGAATGAAATTAATATCCATAGCTGATTTAATAAGTTATCGATTTCAAACTGAGAGATTTGTATTTAGAAAATCTGATGCAGTTCTTCCAAGTATTTTTGGTAATTTCAAAGCTTATGGATATGTTAATGAACTTGATGGTTCAGAGCACGTTGCATTAGTTAAACAAAAATCATCAAATTTAAGCGAACCTGTACTTGTAAGAATGCATTCAGAGTGCTTAACAGGCGATGCTTTTGGATCATTACGTTGTGATTGTAGACCCCAGTTAGAGGCAGCTTTATCAAGGATAGAAAAGGAGGAAGAGGGGGTTGTTGTTTACTTGAGACAAGAAGGTAGAGGTATTGGTCTAATAAATAAATTAAAAGCATATAGTTTACAGGATGGTGGATTAGACACTGTAGAAGCTAATGAAAAATTAGGTTTTCCAGCTGATCTTAGAAATTATGGAGTTGGAGCACAGATATTAACCGATCTAGGGATAAAAAAATTAAAATTACTTACAAACAATCCTAGAAAGATTGCTGGATTAGGTGGTTATGGAATAGAGGTTATTGAGAGAGTTCCATTAGTAATTTGTCCAAACGATAATAATGCAGAATATTTGAGTGTAAAAAAAACGAAATTAGGCCACATGATTGATGAAGATAATCCTAATTTCAGTAATATCGATCCATTTATTTCAATTTTTCTTGACGGAAAATATAAATCAATTGATCTAGTTCCAATAAAAAATAACGTTATTAAATTCTGTAATGAAAATAACATCAATATTAAACTAGAGAGTACACCAAGATTATTAGCCTTTTGGAATCGACCAAAATTAGTTTGGCGAATTTTGCATGATCAGAACAGAACCAATTCCAACATTACTGATGAAGAAATAAAAAATATAGAATTATTTATTCAGTTTTTATCCAATTATCAAAATAGTACGAAGATTGGAATTATTGTTTCTAGAAATATTGAACAGGCATTACACCCAAAAAATAGCATCAAATTAATCCATACTAAATTTACTATTAATAATGAATTATTATATTCATCTACAAGAAAATTTAATCTAGATAAAGAGACATTTAGTATTGTTTTTGAAGGCTAAATTACTATTTTAAAGTTGCCTTTAAAATTTTGGACCCATTAGTAAGCTTTAACACTACATCCATATCATCAGTCTTACCAAAAACAGTATGAACCCCATCGAGATGAGGCTGTGGTTCATAAACTATGAAAAACTGACTTCCACCTGTATCCTTTCCTGCATGAGCCATAGAAAGTGAACCTTTTAGATGTTTATTGGAATTAATTTCACATTTTATATTATATCCAGGCCCACCAGTTCCAGGCATACCTGATGCTCCATCACGAGTATTTGGACATCCACCCTGAGCCATAAATCCAGGAATCACTCTGTGAAATGCTAGTCCATCATAAAAACCATCACTAATTAGGCTCGTGAAGTTTTTAACTGTATTAGGTGCGTCGTCAGAGAAAAATTCAATATTAATGTTCCCAACTTCTGTTTCAAATAATGCAGTTGTCATGTTTTATTTGTTTAATAATTTATAAATATTTTAGTAGCTAAAGCAACTTTTCAAGGTTTTCCTTAATAGTGTTTATATCTATGCTATCTTTATTGCTATTTTTGACTTCCTCCCAATTTTCAACTTCTAGGTTTTTCTGGGGTGGTGAAATTAATAACCGATCTTCTGCGGTTTTAGGTACAAAATTTTTTTCTACTAATTTGCATTCATAATCTAATTTAATACAGAAATCTTTTATTTCCTCTATATTGATCATCTCAACCGTTGGCAAAGGAAAATCTTGAGCTTCTAGAAGACCACAATATCTTGTTGCATCGTCCTTATCTTCAAACATAAGAACGATTGTTCTTCCTTTAAGTTCGATTGAATGAATTCCTTCCTTATCTGTTCCTGAATTATATAAAAGAACAAATACGTTCATAAATATCGATTATTCTATTTATATAATATTTGATTAAGAATCAGAAAGTGATAATTCTTGTAATCTTGTATATAAAGCAATTTCTTCATCATTAATATCAGCGGGTATCACTACTAGAATTTCAACATACTGATCACCTACATTATCTTCGAAAGTTAAACCCCTCCCTTTCAAACGTAACATTCTTCCCGTAGATGATTTTGGTGGTACTTGGAGTGTGACATTTCCATCAAGGGTAGGAACCTCTACTGCACAACCAAGAAGTGCATCATGAGGAAATAACTCTAATTTATATAGAACTCTTAAACCATCAATTCTTAGACCACTTTCCGTTTGAACTTTTAACTGTAGATAATGATCTTTCCCTCCTCTTGCAATATTTTCAAGTCTTAATCGCCATCCATCTCCAGCGAATGGAGGTGTATCAACTTCTACTACAGTTTCATCTTCAAGCTCAATTAAAATTGAAGCTCCATTTAAAGCCTCGTCAGGAGTTAATTCTATAACTGTTTCAATATCTTGGTGGAGTTTAACTGGTGGCGGCTCTTCTGGAGAGGTTGTAGGGTATTCATAATGATTAAATTCATCATTATTTGTATTTGTCGATTCATCCTCATATGGTTCGTTTTCATACTCATCGGAATTCCTTGGTGAGTATTCATATCCAAATAATGAATCAAGATAATCTTCAAAATCAGGAAACCCAGTCTTGAAATTATTAATTTCGTTATCACCATGGACATTTTCATCCCCATTATTTTTTCTTACATTAGGATCACGTAGATATTCGTATGCTTCGTTAATTAATTTAAATCTTTCTTCCGCATTAATATCATTTTTATTTAAATCGGGATGCCATTTTCGTGCTTCTCTTCGAAAGGCCTTTTTAAGTTCTTTATCATCGAAATTAGAGGATAAACCCAAAATCGACAAATAGTCTTTTTTAGAGGAAGTAGTCATTGTCCCATGGATCATCGTCCCTAGAATTACCATACCTCGAATTTCTATTATTTCTATTCATTTGATTATCCCAGGGATCATCATCCCAATAATCATCTGAGAAGAGTTCATCCTTTAATGATCCAAATGTATTTTTAATGCTTTGTAAGGGATTACTATCAGTTTTCTTTTCTGACGCAAATTTTCTGTTTAAACCGAATAATGCTTCTTGTAGGGCACTTACTGAAATTTCTAATTCTTGAGGATCATCATCATCTATATATTCTTCAACATCTTGAATGGCTAATTCAACAGCTCGTTGTTGCCTTTCAGCCCCATAAGGTCCAAATTCTAATGAAGCATCCCTAAGTCTTCTCTCAGCTTGCGCAATAAGAGTCAAAGCACTATTTTTTCTATCAATTACAGCTCTTCTCTTCCTATCTTCATTAGCTTTTGCTTTAGCTTCTTCAATTAACGAATTTATTTCTTGCTCATTTAAGTTTGAACCTCCCGAAATTGTAACTGTTTGCTTTCTTCCAGTTGTTCTATCAGTTGCACTTACTTCTAAAAGACCATTAGCATCTATATCAAATGCCACCTGGACTTGAGGTATTCCCCTTGGAGCTGGAGGTATTCCTGATAGTCTAAATTTACCAAGTGATTTATTTTCAGAGGCTAAAGGCCTTTCTCCTTGCCGTACTTGAACAACGACTGATGATTGATTAGCTTCAGACGTACTAAAAACATCAGATTGTCTTACTGGTATTGGCGTATTACGAGGGATGAGCACTTTCATAAGACCACCAATAGTTTCTAAGCCTAAAGATAAGGGAGTAACGTCATTTAGTAGTAAATCTTGTAAATCACCACTAATAATTCCAGATTGTATCGCAGCTCCAACTGCTACAACTTCGTCAGGATTAACTGATTGACAAGGATCATTTGGAACAAGGGTCTTCACTAATTGTTGAACCATTGGAATTCTTGTGCTGCCTCCCACAAGAACTACCTCATCAATATCTTCAGCGCTCCACCCAGAATCATCTAAGGCTATTTGCACAGGTTCCAATAATCTATCTAGTAAATCTTGTGATAATGATTCAAATATTTGTCTATCTAAGGTTTCTTCAATATGTAATGGCCCTTCTTTACTTGTTGTGATAAATGGTAAAGATATTTTTGTTTTTTGTAATCCTGACAATTCACATTTAGCTTTTTCAGCGGCCTCAGTTAATCTCTGTAAAGCTTGTCTATCCCTTCTTAGGTCAATATCATTTTTAGCAATAAATTTTTCAGCTAGCCAATCAACTATTTTTGAATCAAAATTATTTCCTCCAAGCTGTGTATCACCACAAGTGGCTTTCACATCAAATACACCATTAGAAATTTTTAATAATGAAACATCAAATGTTCCTCCTCCTAAATCAAAAACCAAAACATTATTAGAAGAACTTTTTTCAAAACCATAAGCTAGAGCAGCAGCAGTAGGTTCATTTAAAATTCTATCTACTTTAATACCAGCTAAAATTGCAGAATCCTTTGTAGCTTGCCTTTGAGATTCATTAAAGTAAGCAGGGACAGTAATAACCGCAGAATCAACAGTATCTCCAAGATAAGTTTCAGCATCATTTATTAATTTTCTAATCAATGAGCTCACTAATTCTTCTGGGGCATACTCTCTTTCTGTATTTGGACTAAGAACCCTAACGCTTCCATTGTTATTAGCCTTTACGTTATAAGGAACAGAAATACTATTCTCATCTAATTCATCCCAGTCACTACCAATAAATCTTTTTAGGTTATAAAAGGTATTCTTTGGATTTAGAACAAGTTGTCTTCTCGCTTGGTCTCCTATTACTATTTCCTTTTCTTTTGTAAATCCAACAATTGAAGGTGTAGTTCTAGATCCCTCAGAATTTGCAATAACAATTGGACGACCAGCTTCTATAACTCCGACTACAGAGTTAGTAGTTCCTAAATCAATTCCAACTATTTGCCCCATGATTTTAGATTGCTAAATTAAAGCAAAATTTACTAATAATTTAATTAATTTTTATCTTAGATATTTACATATAATAGTAAAAATCAAATATTTTCAACTTAATTTAAATAAATAAGATTATTTATAATTTATCAAAAAGATTACTATCTATTTTAAAAGATTCTTTAATGACAAAGGTGTTGATGTAGTTAACCAAAATAAACTAATATAAAACGGAGAGAGAGGGATTCGAACCCTCGATAAAGTTGCCCCTATACAGCATTTCCAGTGCTGCGCCTTCAACCACTCGGCCACCTCTCCCAAGGTAACTATCTTAACCCTTGATCATCCCATTTTAGAGGAAAGTTATTTGAAAAAGACTTTCACAGTCACGATTAAAAATAAAGAAACTGGAAAGGTCTACCAAGAGCAGGTTAATAGTGATGATTACATACTTAAGGAATTTGAAAAGAAAGGTTTCAAACTTGCATTTTCATGTAGAAATGGTTGCTGTACAAGTTGTGCAGTTAAAATTAAATCTGGTACTTTGCATCAACCTGAAGCCATGGGTGTATCTCCAGCATTAAAAGACAAAGGTTATGCACTTCTTTGTGTAGCTAAAGCAACTTCAGATCTTGAGGTAGAAACTACATATGAAGATGAAGTTTACGATTTACAATTTGGACAATATTTTGGCAGGGGAAATACAAGAGTTGCACCACCTTGGGAATTTGAGGAGGATTAACTATTTTGTTTGAATTAAGTGAAATAGAGGAACTTGCAAATCAAGTAAACTTATCCAATTTATATGAAATAGCCAAGAATTCCGCTCAAATTGGTAATGAAATTTTAAAAGTTAATTACAATAAAATTCAGAAAATATCATCAAAGGGTAGGAAGGGTGATCTAGTTACCAATGTAGATTTGGAAGTTGAAAATAAAATAAAAGAATATTTATTAGAAAAGACACCAAACATATCTATAAATGCAGAGGAATCGGGTAAATTAATCAAATCTACCGATTTAACGTGGTGTATAGACCCATTAGACGGTACAACAAATTATTCCCATGGATATCCTTTTTTTGGGACTTCTATTGGTCTTGTGTATAAAAATAAGCCAATAATAGGCGCTATATCAGTACCTTATTTAAATGAACTATATTCCGCCTGTTTAGGTTTAGGATCATTCTGCAACGATAGTAAACTTAAAGTATCGAATCCTTCTAATCTTTCTGATAGTCTGCTTGTAACTGGTTTCTCTTATGACAGATTTGAGACAGAGGATAATAATTATGCTGAATTTTGTTATTTAACACATAAGACTAGAGGCGTTAGAAGAGGAGGTGCGGCAGCTGTTGATCTAGCATTTGTTGCTTCAGGTAAGGTTGATGGATATTGGGAACGAGGATTAGAGGTATGGGACATTGCGGCCGGTGCTATCATTGTAAAAGAGGCTGGTGGAATTATTTCAGATTATCCATCAGGCAAATTTAATTTAAGTTCTGGAAGAATTCTAGCTTGTTCTCCCAGCCTTGAAAATGAATTAAAAAATGTATTAGATAAAGTTTCTCCATTTAAAAAAAGTCTCTATACCTAAAATTCGTTAAATACTAAAATGACAGATATAAAGGAAATTAAATTAGTCGATGTAAAAAATAACTCTAATATCATCAATAATTTAAATAATATATATAAACTATGGGGATATGAAGAGGTTTCACCTTCATTTATAAATACTCTAGAGACGATAAAAGGGCGAGGAGTTATTGAAGAAAATCAGCTTGTGGGAATAGTAAGTAATAGTTCATTATGTCTTAGGCCAGAAATGACAACATCTATTGTTAAATTGTCATCTACTAGATTAATAAATAAGAAAAGACCTATAAGATTATTTACCAATGGAATGGTCTTTGATAAAAAACAAAATAATAAAAATTCATATAAGTTACAAGAAAAACTCCAGAGTGGAATTGAATTAATTGGTTATGATACAAAATACCCAGAAATTGAAGTTATTAATATTTTGTTTGATGCAATCGATAATATTAATTTGAAGGATTGTTGTAATTTATTTCTACTAGTAAGCACCACAAAAATAATGGACTTGATACTAAACAAATATAAGAATAATAATTTTGAAGAAATTAAGAAAAGTCTGGTTAATTTTGATCAAGATAATTTATCTAAATTAGGAATTGATGAAGATGATAAATATATTCTTAAAGATCTTTTATTTACACGAGGAGAGCCAATTGCAATATTAAAAAAATTGAAAAGTACATATGGTACTAGTAAAACTTTAGATGACCTAAATTTTTTATTTGAAACATTATCAAAAATATCAAGCAAATATGGAGTTAAATTACAACTTGATCCCACGTTTCAGCCTCACTTGAATTTATATGAAGGAATTGTTTTTCAACTTATAGGTGATGATGGTAAAAATAAAAGCGTGATAGCAAAAGGCGGAAGATATGATGAATTAGTAAGATTCTTTAGTCCTAATGAAAAAATCTTAAATGGGATTGGATTTACAATTTCAATAGATATTTTAAGAAACTTAATTAGGGAAGAAAAGACAACTAAAAAAAAGATTTTATTAATGTTTAAAGATTCATATTTATTAGAAAAAGGTATGAATGAACAAAAAGAACAACAAAAAAAAGGAAATATTGCTGTCTTACATTTAAATCCATGTGATGACTTGGCTATAGCCAATCAAATAATGAAAGAAAACAATTGTAATGAGATTTTGTGGGTTAAATAAAACCTTTTGGAAGTTTATTTTAGTTTTTAAATACATATATTGTTCGGAGAATACTCCTAATTAAACTTGATTAACTAGTTTTTAGGAAATAAGATTTAATATGTTTGATTTTTTTTAAATGGAAAAAGGTGAAATTCGTATCAATACCGAAAATATTTTCCCAATCATCAAGAAGGCCGTATATTCTGACCATGAAATCTTTTTAAGAGAACTTGTAAGTAACGGTGTTGACGCAATAAGTAAACGAAGAATGGCCTCTATGGCAGGCGACTGCGAAAATTCTGAAGAAGCTCAGGTAAAAATATCTATTGAACGTGATAAAAATACCTTAACAATTTCTGATAATGGAATTGGAATGAATGATGAAGAAATTAAGAAGTACATAAACCAAGTAGCTTTCTCGAGCGCAGAAGAATTCCTAACAAAATACAAAAAAGATAATGATGAATTTATAGGTCATTTTGGACTTGGTTTTTATTCAAGCTTCATGGTGGCAGATAGAGTTGATATATTAACTAAATCAGCAATTGGAGAATCAAAAGCTTACAAATGGTCTTGTGATGGATCGCCAAATTTCACTTTAGAGGAGTCAGAAAGAGAGACGATTGGTACAGATGTAATACTTCACCTACTTGATGAAGAAAAAGAGTTTATTGAGCCCGAAAGGATTAAATCACTAATAAAAAAATATTGTGATTTTATGCCAATAGATGTTTTATTAGAAGGTGAGACAATTAACAAGAAAAATCCTCTTTGGAGAAAACAACCTAGTGAATTAAAAGATGAAGATTATATTGAGTTGTATAAATACCTTTATCCTTTTCAAGGAGACCCATTGTTATGGATTCATCTAAATACAGATTATCCATATGACATACAAGGCATATTGTATTTCCCTAAGTTATCTGGTAGAGCTGATTGGGAAAAGGGAGAAATTAAACTATTTTGTAATCAAGTATTCGTAAGCGACTCAATTAAAGAGATAGTACCAAAATACCTTTTACCTCTTAGAGGAGTAATTGACTCTACAGATATACCTCTAAATGTTAGTAGAAGCGCATTACAAACAGATAGAAAAGTAAGATCTATATCATCATTTATTTCAAAAAAGGTCGCTAATAAACTGAAGGATTTGATAAAAAATTCTCCAGAATTTTATGCAGAAATTTGGGATTCTATCTCTGCCTTTATTAAAATTGGTGCTATCGAAGATGAAAAATTTGCTGATTTGGTTAATAACAGTATAATTTTCGAAACAATTATAAATTCAGAGAAAGACGTTACTGAAGATATAGAAAATAAATCTCTTATCAAATCAAATGATAAATATTTCACAACTCTATCAAATTACAAAGAACGAAATAAATTAACTGATTCTAAAAAAATTATTTACTGTTCAGATTTAATTGCACAGTCTAGTGCATTAAATATCTGTTTATCTGACAATAAAGAAGTTATTAAATCAGATCCCTTAATTGACGCACAATTTCTTCCATGGTTGGAAAGTAAAAATGAAGATTATCAATTCCAAAGAGTAGATTCAGAAATAAATGAACTAGAAGATCAAGAATCTAAAGAAATTGTGGATAAGGATGGCAAATCGAATACAGATAATCTTAGAGATACGATAGTTAAGGCCCTTAACAATGAGAAAGTAACAGTTAAAGTGCAGTCACTTTCAAGTAAAGATGCTCCACCAGCCATGATACTACTTCCAGAACAAATGAGAAGAATAAATGATATGGGTGCTTACATGGAACAAAAGATGCCTGGCTTACCTGAATATCATGTGCTCTTAATTAACAAGGAACATCCACTTATTGTTGGCCTTAATAAAATTACAGGCAACAAAATAATCATAGATAAAAAAGATCCTATTGAGAATCCATTGGCATCTAAAATTGCTAATCATGTTTACGATATGGCTAAGCTTTCCGTTGGCGGATTAGATCAAGAACAGATAATTAATTTACAAAATAATAACGCCGAATTAATTTCAGAATTACTTAATTCAACAAATTGAGTCATGTGTTAAAATTTTTAAAGATTTAATTTAATCAATATGTCAAGAGTTTGCGAACTAACTGGTGCAAGAGCTAATAACGGAATGGCAGTGAGTCACTCACATATTCGTACAAAAAAATTGCAGCAAGTTAATATACAAAAAAGGAGACTATGGTGGGAAGAGGGCAAAAAATGGGTAAATATAAAAATAAGTACCAAAGCCCTAAAATCAATACAAAAAGTAGGTTTAGATAAATTTGCTAAATCAAATGGAGTTGATTTAAATAAATTCTAAATTTGATGAGAAATTTAGTTTTAAGTATATTAATACCATTTATTATTCTAATTAATTGTAATTCAGCCTTCTCTTTTGATTTTGCTCCTGAAGTTGGTGATTATGCCCCTAACTTTCAGTTAGAAGGTTTTAATAAAAACATAAAAACAAAAACAACTTGGGAATTAAGTGATTTTGAAGGTAAGTGGCTAGCTATGTATTTTTACCCAAAAGACTTTACAGCAGGGTGCACTCTTGAAGCTAAAGGTTTTTCGGAATTAAAGAAAGATTTTTTAAAATATAATGCCGAAATTGTTGGCATTAGTGCTGATAATCAAGATTCTCATGAAAGTTTCTGCAGCGAGAAATCCATAAACTACACTTTATTATCTGATCCTGACGGAATTATTAGTGATAAATATGGTTCCTGGATTCCTCCATTCTCAGATAGAAATACTTTTTTGATTTCTCCAGATGGGAAAATTTCATATAGATGGATTAGTGTTTTACCTCTAAATCATGCTAAAGAAGTTCTCAACATATTAAAGAAAAAAATATAAATTTTGCACGAATTATCATTTGGAACTTGGTTAATACATATCTCATCAGTAATAGAATGGATTTTTTCCATATTAGTGATTAACAAAATTTCTACATATAAAAAATATAATTTATTTTATTGGTTAAGCCTAGCTATGGTGCCAAACTTAATAGGTGCTATGTGTGCGATCACCTGGCATATTTATGACAACCAAGAAAATCTATACGGTCTAGTATCACTTCAAGGAATATTTACATTTATAGGAAATTCAACATTAGCCTTAGCTGCAATAAAGATTTTTAGAGGGAAAGAGACTTATGAATGATTTATTTTTAAAATTTATAGAAAAATTAGGTTCAATTGATAACACATTATTGTTCGCAGTATCAATAATTCCATATACAATATTTTTGTTTTACTTATATAAAATTAAATCTGTTAATAATTTTGTAAAAACAGGATTTTCCTTAACTGTTTTATTCGTATTCATAACTATATTGGTATCTATTTTCACACTAAAATACTATGATAAAACTCTTGTTGAGGTTGACTTCCTGCATGGTTTTGCAGAATCCTTCTTAACTTTAAGTGATTTTGTTATTTTGTTTGGATTTATAAAGTTGTTAAATAGCTTAGAAGTAAACAACTCTTAAGACCTTTTACAATTTTGTGTTTTTTAGGTAAAAGTATTAGAGAATATATGAAAATAACGATTTTTTATGTTTACTACATTATTTGCAGCTGCAGATCCAGCAACTTTTTCTTGGTCTCCGAAGTGTGCCGTCGTAATGATTGCATGTAATGTTTTTGCTTATGCAATTGCTAGAGCAACAATAAGAAAACCTAATGAAGGTTTTGAAATACCTAATTCAAAATTCTATGGTGGTTTAAGTCACGCATCAGTTGTAGGTGCAAATTGCTTAGGTCATATTTTCGGAATTGGAGCAATCTTAGGATTAGCTTCCCGTGGTGTTTTATAAAAATTTATTTATTTAATTTTTAATTATTTAACTTAAATTTCTTAATAATTTTATCTGCCATCTGATCAGGCATAAGTCCTAATTTTTCTTTACTCTGATCAGGTGAAGCATGATCAACTAAAACATCAGGTATACCTATTCTGTATACAGGAATGCTTAGTTCATTATCATTAAATAATTCAACAATTGCTGAACCAAATCCACCTATAAGGGTTCCCTCTTCCATAGTTACCACTTTTTGTATCCTATTTGCTAAAGGCATAATAAGATTTTTATCTAGGGGTTTAACAAATCTAGCATTAACAATACATGCATTAATGTTCATATTTTTTAGGATACTTGCTGTTTCAATAGCTGATGCAACCATTGATCCATAAGCAATAATTAAAATATCTTCTCCTTCTTCAAGTATTTCAGCTTCTCCTATATTTAAAGGTTCCCAACCCTCATCCATTACAGCTACTCCTAATCCAGAACCTCTAGGTATTCTTAGAGCTGTAGGACCCTTATGGTTAATTGAGGTTATTAGCATTCTCTGTAATTCAGATTCATCTTTTGGAGCCATCAATACAAAATTAGGGATAGATCTCATATAACTGATATCATATTGACCTTGATGAGTAGGACCGTCAGCTCCAACTATCCCAGCTCTGTCAAGAACGAATGATACAGGTAAATTTTGTATCCCAACATCATGAATTAATTGATCGAAAGCACGTTGAAGAAAGGTACTATAAATTGCTACAACAGGTTTAAGACCATCGCAAGACATTCCCGCCGCAAGAGTAACTGCATGTTGTTCTGCTATTCCTACATCGATATATTGTTCTGGGATATTTCTTTGCAATATGTCTAAACCAGTACCTGTAGCCATTGCAGCTGTAATACCAACGACTTTGCTATCTTGTTCACATATTTTCAATAAGGTTTGACCAAAAATTTTACTATAACTAACAGGTTTAGGTTTCTTTGACGGAATAGATTTACCAGTTGTCAGATCAAATGCAGACTGGGCATGATATCCAACCTGATCAGCTTCTGCATAAGGGTAACCCTTACCTTTTGTTGTGACAACATGAACAAGTACAGGTTTTTTAAGTTTATGAGCAGCGTTAAAAGTATTAACTAAATTTGCAATATCATGACCGTCAATTGGACCCATATATGTAAATCCAAGTTCTTCAAACACAGCCCCAACTTTTGGCACAGCTAGTCGCCTAACACTTCCTTTAATATTTTTTAGTTCTTCTGGAATATCCTTACCAATTAAAGGAATATTTTTTACACTTTCTTGAACACTATCTGACAAAAATTGCAATGGTGGACTAACTCTTACCTTATTTAAGTAAGATGAAAGGGCTCCAACTGGAGGTGAAATAGACATATCATTATCGTTTAATACTACAACTAGGGGAGTATTTGGTAAGTGACCTGCATGATTTATAGCTTCTAATGCCATTCCTCCCGTTAATGCTCCATCTCCAATAACAGCGACACATTTATAATTTTCACCTTTTCTATCTCTTGCTATTGCCATTCCTAAAGCAGCAGAAATAGAAGTACTTGCATGTCCGGCACCGAAATGATCAAATTTACTTTCACTTCTTTTTAGATAGCCAGCTACTCCATTTTGTTGTCTAAGGGAATCGAATTGACTAAAACGTCCTGTTATTAATTTATGAGGATAACCTTGATGTCCTACATCCCAAACAACCTTGTCAAAATCAAGATCAAGAGTTTGATATAAAGCTAATGTCAATTCAACAACACCTAATCCTGGACCAAGATGTCCACCACTAGTAGATACTACTTGAAGATGTCTTTCTCTAATTTGACAAGCAATTTCTTCTAATTGTGAAACTGTTAAGCCATGAAGTTGATTTGGATGACTTAACTCACTTAAAAGCATTTAACAAAAATAAGTATCTATATAATCTAAAACGCGAAGGTGCAAAATGAGTATTTTTTTTGAAATAGATCATGTAATGTTTTATTAGATTAATAATTAATGCTAAAAATATATATATGAATGATTATTTTGAAAAAATACTTCAAGCTGAAGTCTATGAAGTAGCAAAAAAAACACCACTTGAGAAAGCTCATAACCTAAGTAATACACTTAATAATGAAGTTTTTTTAAAAAGAGAAGATCTTCAAGATGTATTTTCATTTAAAATAAGAGGGGCATATAACAAGATGAGCAAGCTAAGCAAATCACAGCTTACTCAGGGAGTAATTACTTCAAGTGCTGGTAATCATGCTCAAGGAGTTGCACTTAGTGCTCTCAAGTTAAATTGCCAAGCAACTATATTAATGCCCATTACTACACCTCTAGTAAAAGTTAATGCAGTAAAAAATTTAAAAGCAAAAGTTATATTATTCGGTGATAATTATGATGAGACTTACAAAGAGGCAATAAGGATTAGCCAAGAAAGCAATTTATGTTTCATTCATCCATTTGACGATCTAGATGTAATAGCAGGACAAGGAACTATAGCTATTGAACTTGAACAGCAACTAAAGGAAAAACCTTATGCAATATATGTTGCTGTTGGTGGCGGTGGATTGATATCAGGAATATCTTTATACATTAAAAAAATATGGCCTGAAGTTAAAATAATTGGGGTAGAGCCTGAAGATGCAGACGCTATGACAAAATCCTTGGAAGAATCCAAAATTGTGGAATTATCTTCTGTCGGTCAATTTGCAGATGGAGTGGCAGTTAAAAAAATTGGTAAAAATACATTTAATATTGGAAGAAAATATATAGATAAGATGATTAGGGTTAATACCGATGAAATATGTGCTGCTATAAAAGATGTTTTTGAGGATACTAGATCAATACTAGAACCAGCAGGAGCATTATCAATTGCAGGAATGAAAAAAGATATTTTGAATTCGAATCATTCAAATAAAAAAATGGTTGCGATTGCTTGTGGTGCAAATATGAATTTTGAGCGCCTTAGATTTGTAGCAGAGAGAGCAGAACTTGGAGAGTGTAAAGAAGTAATGATGGCAGTTGAAATTCCGGAACATGCCGGCAGTTTAATTGATTTTTGCAAGATACTTGATGATAGAAACTTAACTGAATTTAGCTATAGAATGTCGAATTCTAATAATGCCCAGATCTTTGTAGGAGTTCAAGTCTATGGATTAAATGATAAAAAAAATCTTTTAAATAAATTTAGAAATTCGCAATACACATTTATTGATATAAGTGATGATGAATTATCTAAAAATCATCTAAGACATATGGTAGGAGGAAGATTACCAAGGAATTTTAAAGAAATGAATAATAAAAACTTTGTTGAGCTTTTATACAGATTTGAGTTTCCTGAAAGACCTGGAGCATTAATAAATTTTTTAAATAATATGAAATCTGATTGGTCGATAAGCGTATTCCACTATAGGAATTATGGTGCTGATGTAGGGAAAATAGTTATTGGAGTTTTAATCGATAGAAATGAAATTCAAGAGTGGAATAAATTTGTAAGAATTCTAGGCTATAAATTCTGGGATGAGACTCAAAACGATACATACAAATTATTCCTAGGTGCAACAGATTAAATATAAGGTAAATTAGGAAAGATTTCGGTAATTAAAATCAATCAATCTGATCTAAATACCACGCCAATATCTGATATAGATCTAGTTACTAAAGTTGAAGCTGTTCTGTATTTGAAAGGCAGACCAATAACAAAAAAGGATCTCTCAGAAATTACTAATTCTGATATCAACTCAATAAATGATGCAATTAAATATCTAAAAAATAAATACTCTAATCCCAACTCAGCTATTGAATTAAATGCAGTTAATAACAGCTTTTCTCTCGAACTGAAATCTAATCTTAATGAATTCGTCGATGATTTACTTCCTTCTGATTTAAAAACATCCGAATTAAGAACATTGGCTACCATTGCTATCAAAAAAAAGATCCTGCAATCGGATCTTATACTTCTTCGAGGTTCAGGAGCTTATGATCATATTAAAGAATTATTAGAAAAGAAATTTATCGTCAAACGGAAGCAAAAAGATGGTAGATCATATTGGTTATCATTATCAGAAAAGTTTTTTCAAACTTTTGCTGTAAGTAATGAATATCTCTCAAATATAGGAAGCAGTAATAATAAGCAGCAATAATAAGTAAATGTTAGAATATATATAATTCCGAAAAGATAATGTTATCTGAGATTTTTGCAGTTCTGGGCCAAACTTTATCAATTTATTCCTTCATATTGATAATAAGAATTTTACTTACATGGTTTCCTGGGATAGATTGGAGTAACGGTTTTTTATCTGCATTAACTTCTATCACAGATCCTTATTTAAATATTTTTAGAGGTATTATCCCTCCAATAGGTGGATTTGATATTTCATCTTTATTAGCTTTTTTACTTTTAAATGTTATTCAAAATTTAATTACAAATCTCCAGTACGCCAGCTTAGGTTATAGCTGAATTTATCTATCATCTCCAGAACCTCTTATCTTCCCTTTAGCAGCTCTTAATTTTAATTTTTCAAGATTTTGTAATGCAACATCCTCTAAATTGAAATTTAATTCTGTACAAAGATTTGATATATACCACAAAACATCTCCTAACTCTTTTTTAATACCTAATTTCGATTCGTTATCAAATATTCCATTATTATCTCTTATAACCTTTTTTACTTTTTCTGCCACCTCACCAGCCTCTCCCACTAAACCAAGAGTTGGATAAATATTATTTGACCCTAAATCTGGATATTGTGCTGTTTCTCTTGCTTTTTTCTGATAAGTTTTAAAATCCATGACTTAAATAACTAACTTTGGGTATGGTAAATTTATTTATATCTAGCAATATTATCTATATATGTCGAATATTGATTTAAAAAGAAGAACAAAAATAGTAGCAACTATTGGCCCTGCAACTCAATCTGAAGAGATAATTACTGATTTAATTAAAGCTGGAGTAACAACATTCAGATTGAATTTCTCACATGGAGATCATAAAGATCATGCTGAGAGAATAAAAACAATAAGGGAAGTATCAAAAAAGTTAGATATAGATATTGGAATATTGCAAGACCTTCAAGGACCTAAAATACGATTAGGGCGCTTTAAGGATGGGCCAGTAAAAGTTAAAAAAGGCGATAAATTCACCCTTACATCAAATGAAGTCGAATGTACAAAAGCTATTGCAAATGTAACCTATGACAAACTTTCTCAAGAAGTTAGCGAAGGGAAAAGAATACTTTTAGATGATGGAAAAATAGAAATGATTGTAGAAAAAGTTGATATAAAAGCTAATAATTTGGAGTGCATGGTAACTGTAGGAGGGGTTCTTTCAAATAATAAAGGTGTTAATTTTCCAGATGTTCAATTATCAGTAAAAGCTTTGACAGAAAAAGATAAGGAGGATTTAAAATTCGGCCTATCTGAAGGGGTTGATTGGATTGCCCTTAGTTTCGTAAGAAATCCATCCGATATAAACGAGATAAAGGATTTAATAAATAAAAATGGGCATTCAACTCCCGTAGTCGCAAAAATAGAAAAATTTGAAGCGATTGATCAAATTGATACAGTATTACCTTTATGTGATGGGGTTATGGTTGCAAGGGGTGATTTAGGAGTAGAAATGCCTGCTGAAGAAGTTCCT
This sequence comes from uncultured Synechococcaceae cyanobacterium, assembly GCA_902574955.1. Classification (GTDB taxonomy): domain Bacteria; phylum Cyanobacteriota; class Cyanobacteriia; order PCC-6307; family Cyanobiaceae; genus Prochlorococcus_A. Next base: position 3,038 of record CACGPQ010000008.1, on the reverse strand, counting down.
CTTTTACAAAAGGAATTAATAAGAAAAGCTAATACTTTAGGTATCCCAATAATTACAGCGACTCAAATGCTTGACTCTATGGCTTCGAATCCAAGACCAACAAGGGCCGAAGTTAGTGATGTTGCAAATGCAATTCTGGATGGGACAGATGCTGTAATGCTTTCAAATGAAACTGCAGTTGGCGATTATCCTGTAGAGGCAGTAGAAACGATGGCAACTATAGCAAGAAGAATTGAAAGGGATTATCCACTAAAAGCTATTGAGAGCCACCTACCTAGTACCATCCCAAATGCTATTAGTGCAGCAGTAAGTAATATAGCTAGACAACTTGATGCAGGAGCTATAATCCCTTTAACAAAATCAGGCTCTACTGCTCGAAATGTAAGTAAATTCAGACCACCAACACCTATCTTGGCAACTACTACAGAGAGAAGTGTAGCCCGAAGATTACAACTTGTTTGGGGAGTTACTCCTATAGTAGTTAAAAATGATGAAAGAACTGCAAAAACTTTTAGTTTAGCTATGCAAATTGCTCAGGAAATGGGGATATTAAATCAAGGAGATTTAGTAGTTCAAACTGCAGGCACATTGACTGGAATAAGTGGTTCAACAGATTTAATAAAAGTCGGTTTAGTAAGAAAAATCGTATCAAGAGGAATTTCAATAGGTGAAATCGGTGTTACAGGTAAAGCAAGAATAATAAAAAATAATCTAGATATGTCATTAATTTGTCCAGGAGAAATATTATTTATTCCGGAAGAATTAATGAAAAATATCCCACTTAGTAAAAATATTGCGGGCATTGTTACGAACCAAAATGTAAATGATGTTTATGCTTTGTTTAACAAAAATAATAAAAAGATTTCTACAATTTGTAATTTAGAAAATATGGATGATCATCAAATTAGCAATGGCGACCTTATTACACTGCAGCTAAATGAAGGTGTTATATACATGGGGCAAATTGAAGATGATGATGCATTAGATAAATATAAATATGTCTAGGAATATCTCAATAAAAGAAGCCTTAGGAATGGCCACAAAAACATTAGTTTCGAACAAATTGAGAAGTTCGTTAACAATGCTTGGGATTATTATAGGAAATGCATCAGTTATTACACTTGTTGGACTTGGAAGAGGTGCTCAAACATTAGCAAAAAACCAATTAAGTAATTTAGGTGCAAATGTTTTATTTATTGTTCCTGGAAATAATGACACAAGAAGAAGGGGTATTTCATTTCCTAAAAACCTAGTTTTAGAAGATGCAGTAGCAATAAGCAATCAAGTCCCAACAGCTAAAAAAGTTGCTCCTCAAATCTCTGCTAATGAGATAGTACAATCAAATTCCAAAAGCCTTAATATATCAATTGCTGGAGTTACTCCTGAATTTCTTGAAGTAAGAAGCTTTGAAGTAGATAAGGGAAGATTTTTTTCTAAAAGTGATGTTAATAGTGCAAGAAGTTATGTTGTAATAGGTCCTGATCTTAAAGAAGAATTTTTCAAAGATAAAACTTCTTCACTAGGGGAAAAAATCAGAATTAAAGATCATACTTATGAAATTATCGGAATATTAAAACCAAAAGGTGCCGTATTTGGAAGTAATCAAGACAAAAATGCTTATATTCCATTAACCACCATGGTAAATAGAATTACTGGGAAGGACCCTACTTATGGTGTAAGTTTAAGCTTCATTAGTGTGGAAGCGATAAATAAAAATGCAACTAGTGCCGCAAAATTCCAAATTACAAACTTATTAAGGCAAAGACATAAAATAATAAGAGATGATGACTTTGCAGTTAGGTCGCAAGAAGATGCATTGAATATAGTTACCAACATAACAAGTGGGTTAACTTTTTTATTGGCGGGTATTGGGGCAGTATCTTTAGTTGTTGGAGGAATTGGAATCATGAATATTATGCTAGTTTCTGTAAGTGAAAGGACTGAAGAGATTGGTCTTAGAAAAGCTATAGGAGCTAAACAGTCAGATATATTAATTCAATTTTTAATTGAGGCATTGATTTTATCTACAATTGGAGGATTAATAGGAACAACAACAGGATTATCAGGTGTTTTTCTTTTGTCTTTGATAACTCCTCTTCCAGCATCTGTAGGAGTTACTACAACTTTTTCCACCATGATCATTTCAGGATCAATCGGTTTAATCTTTGGCGTTTTACCTGCGAAAAGAGCTTCTAAACTAGATCCCATTGTTGCCTTGAGAAGTTTATAAATAAAATTTATAATAATGCTCAATTTTTATAAATTAATTGAGATATTGGTGAGTCTTCAATCACTAGTATTATCGACAATGCTACCTGTTTATATTCCACTACCATTTGTCGATGAATCTAATAATAGTTTTGAGATGCCTATCACATGGCAAATTCCAACTATCATTTTACTAACACTTATATTTCATAAAAAAGTAGTTTTCAGAGCATTTTCTATATATATAATTTTAGGGTTATTTATAGCCCCAGTTTTTCATCAAGGAGGTTCAATAGGATATTTACTCACTCCAAATTTTGGCTATTTATTAGGTTTATATCCATTAATCAAAATAATTGATAATTTAAATACAAAAAATAAAATAAATGTTGGAAACTTTTTAAAAAATGGATTTATAGCAATATGTGCTATGCATGCGACTGGAATATTTTATAACCTTTTACAAGTTATATTTTACAGTCAATTTAATATATTTTTATATAATTTAGGTAAATACTCTGTAGGTAAAATTGGATATCATTTTATAACGCTTTTTCCATTATTACTACTTATTAAGCCTATCAAAAGTTTAAAACATAGCAAATAATGATCACAAAAATACAAACAAAGTTATATTTTTTATCCTTAAGTATTTTGATTATTCTAATAGATCAATTTACGAAATATTTAATTTTTTATAATTATAAAAAATTTATAAATAAAGATTTTCTTTTATTTAGATTAGACTTTGTAAAAAATTACGGAGCAGCATTTAACATATTTAGTGGTAATAGAATATTTTTATCATTAATAAGTATTGTTTTTTCAAT
>CACGPQ010000007.1 GCA_902574955.1 uncultured Synechococcaceae cyanobacterium | reverse complement strand
CTTACCTCCTAACTGTTTTACTTGAGCTTTTGTGATTGTGTTGGATGTTCTTGGGAAAACATAATCAGAACCTACAAGGAAGAAATCTCCACCAGCTGCAGGAGAACGCTTATACATGAAATCTGTAGCGGGTTCTGACTGTTGGTTTGGTGTGGCTCCTGTATAGAAAATGTTGTTAGAACATTCTTGAGCTTCATATTGAATTGGGTAGTAAAGGAAAGCATCTTTTGATTCGTAGACTGGTAACATTGCCTTTCTACTTGCAGATGTCCAACCACCAAATACGACAGGAACTCCGTCTTGGTCTATGAGTTTCTTAGATTTTTCAGCAAAAGTAGGCCAGTCAGATGCACCATCTTCAACTATGTATTCAATTTTGTAACTTTTACCGCCAACTGTTACACCACCAGAAGCATTTATCTCTTCAATAGCCATTTTTTCAGTATCAACAAGAGTTGATTCAGAAATTGCCATTGTTCCAGATAACGAATGCAAAATACCAACGGTTACTGTGTCGTCGAAACTTCCGGAGGTTCCACCTCCACCGCATGAAGTTGCTGTGACCGCAAGTGAGGCAGTAGCTAATCCTGCCAAAATACGCCTTGAAATTCTCATGAATTAGGATAAATTAGGTAATTGACCCTCATTAGGGGGATAAAATAAAAGTTATTAACGAGTGAGGATTAGTTTTGTATCAGTCGTAACTTTTTGTTGAATCCAATATATTACTAATGAAAAATTTTCTAGTATCGATTGTTGGGTATATGTGATTTTAAAAATTGAGTTATTTCTTCAACTCCTATGCCGTTACTTAGGTTGGTAAAAAACCAAGGTTTCCCTTTTCTCATAAATTCAGTATCACTTTTCATAATATTTAAATCAGCACCAACCATATCTGCTAAGTCAATTTTATTTATTAATAGTAAATCTGATCTGGTTATCCCTGGTCCCCCTTTTCTAGGAATTTTGTCCCCGGCAGATACATCAATCACATATATTGATAAATCTACAAGTTCTGGACTAAAACTAGATGCTAAATTATCACCTCCACTTTCTACAAAAACAAAATCTAAAGGATTATATTTATTTTCTAAATCTAAAACAGCATTTTTATTTAAGGAACAATCCTCTCTTATTGCTGTATGAGGACAACCTCCTGTTTCTACACCAATAATCCTTCCTTCGTCTAAAACTTTTTTATTTATTAGAAAGTTAGCATCTTCTTTGGTGTAAATATCATTGGTGACAACTGCTATCTCATAATATTTTTTTAGGCTTAAGCATAGAGTCTCTACTAATGCAGTTTTTCCAGAACCTACAGGCCCCGCAACTCCTACTCTCAATTTGCTGCTCATAAATTAATTTCTAAAAAGTTTTGTATAAAGTTCATTATGATTTTGTTGTGCCATAGCTAAACCTACATTGCCAAAATAGATGTCATCAATTTCTTTGTCCATAATTTCTTTAGAAATTTTTGAAATAATTGCTAATAAATCTCTCTGAATTAATTGTGCTTTTGTTGAGCCAATAGGAATAATCCTTAATGCTGCACTAAGTTGGTTTGCACTCCACGCGTAGAAAAAATTCTCAACCATTTCTATCTTCGTAATTTCAAAACAATAACAAGCCCAACTCCACGCTAAAGGCCAGGAGTTTTTTTTATTTTTTTTATAAGAATATTCAAATCCAAATTCTTTGTTTAAATCAAAGAGAGATTTTGCCATTTGAGTTTGTTGTTCTCTCATTTCGAAAGAGTCTTTTGATGAGAGGATCCATTTATCCAAACTCAATAGCTTGTGCAAATTACTTTTTAAATTTTTGCCGTCATTTAACTCATTAAAAATATCAAAAAAATCTAATAATAGTCTTGCATCTAACCTTATCTGGCCAATTTTTAGTTCACTTATGATTAATTCTTTTACCGAATTTGAGTCTTCTAAATCTTTAGTATTAAGGTAACTCTCCAATCCCTCCGAATAACAAAATCCTCCAACTGGTAGGTTAGGGCTTATTAATAGATATTTTAATAGGTGGCTTTTACTCATGACTGTGGGCACCTCTTTCCGGAAAAAATTTTTTCTGGGTATTTACGATATCAACATTAAAATTTTTAAGCATATTTTCAATTACGTAATTACCTTTTGTTAGAAGAATGTCTTCTTCTATTTCTACTTCTACATGCCTATTTCCTAGATGATAAGCAGTTTTAATAAGTTCAATTTTAGAATTTGAACTAATTTCAATTAAATTTTCTGTTTTGGCAATTATCTCTACATAAAAATTGGACTCATTAGTTGAAAGAATATCCCCATCATTTAATTTGCCCTCTCTAGGTAATTGTAAAATTATTTCTTGATCACAATCAGTTAATCTTTTGCCTCGTAAGATTCTTCTTTCATCTGAACTTAGGGTAAGTTTTAAAAATGAACCTAATCGAGGTTTTTCCTTAATCCAATCAGTTACAACTATTTGTTTATTTATTCTCATAATCAAAATTTTTGGTTACTTTAATTTAGTGATTAAAGAAAACAATTTATGATTAAAACTTCTTGGGAAGGTAATTGTTTCTTAAATTTTTTCAATAATAAAGCAAGTTTAGGAAATGTTGATAAAACAATCTTTAAATCTAAATCAACTTCACCTTACAAGTTATTAAAGTCCACTCATGATCAAGAGGGTAGATGTATTTTACCTGTTCTTCATACTGCAGGAGGATTGGTTGGAGGCGATTTACTTGAGTTTGAGGTAAATCTTGAAAAAAACTCTAAGGTATTGTTAACTACTTCTTCAGCTCAGAAAGTATATGGATCAGTTGGGATATCTAAAATTAATCCAAAAGGAACTTTTTCAAAGCAAAAAAATCTCATAAGGATTTTTGATAATTCTCATTTGGAATACATCCCTCAAGAAACAATTATCTTTGCAAATGGTTTATATGAACAAAAGTTTAAAGTATCTATTTCAGAGACTTCAAGTTTTTTCTTTACTGATTTAATAAGACTTGGAAGATCATCCTCCGGAGAAACTATTGAAAGTGGAGTTTTTAGGTCTAAGTTAGAAATTATAAGAAATAATGATTCATATGATGATTGGGAATATGTTGATCAAATTGAATTATCTAAGGCAAGTTATGAGGCTAAGTCAGGAATGGATTACATGCCTGTTTTTGGATCCTTAATTTGGATTTGCGAAAAAGATTTTTCTAAGTCAAAAATAAATAATCTTGTGGGAAATATAAAAAAGATTTTCAATGAAACTGATAATAATTTATCTATTGGAATCCTTGAAAATGGAATCTCTGTAAGATTCCTAGGGAGTTCTTCTCAAGATGCTAGGAAATGTTTTTTTTGTATTTGGAAACAAATTAGGTCTGTTTGTGGATTTTGTGAGCCAAAATATCAAGGTGTATGGCCTTTACAAGATTCTATGAATTATTAATTATGTTCAGAAAGAACCTTTTTTAAGAATTTATAGATTAATTTTTTATTATGCATCTTTCACCTCAAGAAAAGGATAAATTATTGATTTTTTCTGCTGCTCTCTTAGCTGAAAGAAGGCTTAGTCGAGGTCTTAAGCTTAATTATCCTGAAACAATTGCTTTTTTGAGTTTTCAAGTTCTTGAAGGAGCTCGAGATGGCAAAAGTGTAAGTCAATTGATGTCAGAGGGAACTACCTGGCTTTCAAAATCACAAGTTATGGAAGGGATTCCTGAAATGGTTGATGAAGTCCAAATAGAAGCAGTTTTCCCTGATGGGACAAAGTTAGTTACTATTCACAATCCGATTAACTAGTTATGAGTAATTTAATTCCTGGCGAAATAATTCCTGAACAAGGTGAAATAGAATTGAATCTTGGCAAGGAAGTTAAAACAGTTAAAGTTTCTAATTCAGGAGATAGACCTGTACAAATTGGATCCCATTATCATTTTTTTGAAGCTAATAAGGCTTTAATTTTTGATCGTGGATCAACATTTGGTATGCGTCTTGACATTCCTGCAGGAACTGCAATTAGATTTGAACCTGGAGATACAACTGATGTCAAATTAGTTCCATATAAAGGTTTAAGAATTGCACATGGTTTTAATTCATTGGTTAACGGTTCTTTAGATACTTAAAATTATGTCCTATAAAATTGACAGAAATACTTATTCGCAAACTTACGGACCCACTACCGGAGATAGAGTAAGGCTTGCTGATACCGAACTTTTTATAGAGGTAGAAAAGGATTTAACTACGTACGGAGATGAAGTTAAATTTGGTGGAGGTAAAGTTATTCGAGATGGGATGGGACAGTCTCAAGTTAGAAGGGCTGATGGAGCTGTAGATACTGTAATTACTAATGCTTTGATCGTAGATTGGTGGGGAATAATTAAGGCTGATGTTGGTATAAGAGATGGAATGATTCTTGAAATTGGTAAGGCTGGTAATCCTGATATCCAGGATAATGTCGATATTGTTATTGGTGCATCAACAGAAGTAATAGCTGGAGAAGGCCATATTCTTACTGCAGGTTCAATAGATACCCACATTCACTTTATCTGTCCCCAACAAATTGAGACAGCACTAGCCTCCGGAATTACAACCATGTTGGGTGGAGGAACTGGACCTGCAACTGGCACAAATGCTACTACTTGTACTCCAGGTTCTTTTCATATTTCAAGAATGCTTCAATCTGCAGAAGCATTTCCCATGAATTTAGGTTTTTTTGGTAAAGGTAACTCAACAAACGAGAGCAATCTTATTGATCAGGTTGAAGCGGGTGCCTGTGGATTGAAGCTTCATGAGGATTGGGGAACGACTCCCTCTACAATAAATTCTTGTCTTAATGTTGCTGATAAGTTTGACGTACAAGTATGTATTCATACTGATACTTTGAATGAGGCAGGCTTTGTTGAAGATACTATCAACGCTATTGCAGGAAGAACTATTCATACTTTTCATACTGAAGGAGCAGGTGGAGGTCATGCTCCTGACATTATTAAAATTTGTGGAGAAAAAAATGTTCTTCCAAGTAGTACTAATCCAACAAGACCCTATACGAGGAACACATTAGAAGAACATCTTGACATGTTAATGGTTTGTCATCATTTAGATTCTAAAATCCCAGAAGATATAGCATTTGCTGAATCAAGGATCAGAAGAGAGACTATTGCAGCTGAGGATATCTTGCATGATATAGGTGCCTTTTCAATTATTGCTAGTGATTCTCAAGCTATGGGAAGAGTTGGTGAAGTAATCACAAGAACTTTTCAAACCGCTCATAAAATGAAAGTACAAAGAGGTCCTCTATCGCAGGATTCTGATAGAAACGACAATTACAGAGTAAAGAGATATATTTCTAAAGTTACAATTAATCCTGCAATAGCTCATGGAATTGATAAACATGTTGGGTCTATAGAAAAGGGCAAAATTGCGGATTTGGCATTGTGGAAACCTTCCTTTTTTGCAGTAAAGCCTGAATTAGTTATTAAAGGAGGATCTATAGTTTGGTCCCAAATGGGAGATGCGAATGCTTCAATCCCTACTCCAGGTCCTGTACATGGGCGACCTATGTTTGCAAGTTTCGGCCAATCTCTAATTAAGAGTTCTTTTACCTTTTTAAGTAAAAATTCAATTGATCAAAATATTCCAAATAAATTAGGATTACAAAAAAATTGTATTGCTGTAGAAAATACAAGAAATATCAATAAATCTCACTTAAAACTCAATTCTAAACTGCCAAATATTTCAGTTGATCCTCAAACTTATGAAGTTTTTTCCGATGGGGAACTTCTTACTTGTGAACCACTTGATGAGGTCCCAATGGCTCAAAGGTACTTTTTACTCTAGAAGTTTTTAATTAATTCTTTTTCAGTTGTCTTAATATCTTGTGACCCAGCAATCGCCAAATAATCCTGAAGTTTGTTCTCACAAGATAGAACTCTTGACCAACTTGGTAACTGCTGTGTCGTAGGACATGCTAAGTAATCTTCTGTAGCCGGTCTCAATAGTTTCGCAAATTTTTGTACTGATAGTTCCTCTTCGTGCCTATCGTATGGAAGTTGATTAACTGCTGAATCTAATCCAAATTGTTTTACCCTATCTTCTCCAACTCTTTTATAAAGAACTTCTAAGGTCGCTAGTTGAGTACTTGTTAAGGTCTCTGCTTGATGCTCCATGAGACCTCTTAAAACACTTGAAAGTATTTCTGTACACATTTTTTGCAATCCTTCTTTAGAAGAATCACCTATATTCTTATGCTTATGATCAAACAAACCAAGGTCAACTTGGGCTATTTTGGAGGTTCTTACGTTTCTATAAACCTCTGATAATAAACCTATCTCTAAACCCCAGTCACATGGAATTCGTAAATTCATAGCAAGGTCTTTAGTGAATGCAAATTCACCTGCTAATGGATATCTAAATGATTGAAGATATTGTAAAAACGGACCCTTCCCAACTAATTGCTCAAGACTTGCCAACAAGGGACCTACAAATAATCTTGTTGCTCTACCTTGCAATTGATTTGTCTCTAAGGACAACCTGCTGTAAAAAGCCTTTACATATGATATTCCATATGATTCATCTAGAAGTGGAAGTATCATTCTTGAAGGATACAAAGGACTAAAAGTTCTTATATCTGCATCAAAAAGAGCAACAACTTCTGATTTTCTAGTCGCAACTCCTATGCCTTGCCATACAGCCCACCCTTTACCTGGAGTTCCTAAAAGTTCTAACCCATTTTTTTCTTGGCTTTTTAACAGCTTTATTACAGAGGGAGAATTAGTCCATTGAACGTGAACCGGATATGGCATTGAGTCAAAAAATGATTTTGCTGCTTTAACTTGCTCAACAGTTTTTGCAGAGAGAGCAATGACTAATTCATTTAAACCTGTAAGATCTTTTAAAACTTCTCTTATATCTTTTAGTGCTGGACGCTCAAACTCTTCATATAAACAAGGTATTAAAATGCTAGTTGATCTTTTTTTAAGACTTTTGTTTAATTCTTTTATTAAATTTCTTGTAACTCCATATTCATGTATTGTTGTGATTAAACCTTGTTGAAAGTCCATTTTCTAATTGATGTGCAGAATAGTATTAATACTTCGTTAATTTTTTCAAAGTGAAGCAAATTGATTCAGAGAAAAAATTAGATAGATTAAAGATTAATAAATTGTTAAAAACAATTTATTCAAATAATACTACAGAAGAAATTAATTTTATTTCAAATCAATTATTACAGATTTTAGATGATTTCTCAGGGAAATCTGCTTATGAAGAAATAAGAGATAAGGAAAGGTGGAATGAATCGCATTCGGTTTTGATAACTTATGCAGATAGTATTTATAAAAATGGCGAGGCAACATTAATTACTCTTAGTGAGTTGTTAAGTAAACATTTTGGCAGTCTTTCTAAAGTTGTACATATTCTTCCCTTTTTGAAATCTACAAGTGATGGAGGTTTTGCAGTCTCAAGTTATGATTCCTTAGAAGAAAAATTTGGTGGTTGGGATGATCTCAAAAGTATTTCTAAAAATCATGCTTTGATGGCTGATTTAGTACTAAACCATGTCTCATCATCTCACCCATGGGTTCAACAATTTATTAAATCCCAAGAACCAGGAATATCGAATGTTTTTTCGCCGAAACAAAATCTTGACTGGTCAAATGTTGTTAGGCCAAGAAGTTCCTCTTTGTTTTCTCAAATAAATACTGAAGATGGCCCTAAACAAGTTTGGACAACTTTTGGTCCAGATCAAATTGATTTGAATTGGCATAATCCAAAAATGACTCTTGAGTTCTTAAATTTAATTATTACTTATTTATCTAATGGAATTAAATGGTTAAGGCTTGATGCTGTAGGTTTTATTTGGAAAGAATCAGGGACAACGTGCTTGCATTTACCAAAAGCACATTCAATTGTGAAACTCTTAAGAGTTCTTTTAAATAATCTTCTTGATGATGGAGTTTTAATAACAGAAACTAATGTTCCTCAGAAGGAAAATTTATCTTATTTGATTCCTGATGATGAAGCCCATATGGCATACAATTTCCCATTACCTCCTCTTCTCCTAGAAGCAATAATTACTTCAAAAGCTGATATTCTAAACTCATGGATTTTTGATTGGCCGATATTACCTGAGGGTACTACTTTATTTAATTTCACTGCATCGCACGATGGTGTTGGGCTAAGAGCTCTTGAGGGTTTAATGAATGAGCAGAGAATTAATGATTTATTAATTAATTGTGAGAAAAGAGGCGGCTTAGTAAGTCATAGGCGTTTATCAAATGGTGATGATAAACCTTATGAATTGAATATTAGTTGGTGGAGTGCAATGGAAGACTCAAGTAGGGATACTAAAAGATTTCAATATGAGAGATTTATTTTGAGTCAATTATTAGTAATGGCTCTGAAAGGAGTTCCTGCCTTTTATTTACCAGCATTACTAGCTTCAGAAAATGATATCAAAAGTTTTTCTATGACAGGTCAAAGAAGAGACCTAAATAGAGAAAAGTTTAAATCAGAAAATCTTTTAGCCGTTTTAAATAATCCTGAATCTAATGCTAATAAAAACTTAAAATATCTTCGTAATGCTATGGATGTAAGATCAGAATTAAAGCAATTTCACCCTTGTTCGGAAATGAAATGTTTGTCTAAAGGTAGAAGTGATATTGTTGTAATAAAAAGAAGTAAAGGTCCTGAGTCTGTTTTTGCAATCCATAATATGACTGAAAATAAAATTAATTATCAATTGAATGATAATGATTTACCAAAAATAATTGATAATGATTTTAATACTCAAGATTTTTTAACATCCACTAAATACAATTGCAAAAATATTAGTCTTGAACCTTTTCAAGTAATTTGGCTTAGCACTTTATAAAAATGATAGAAAATTCTTCTATTTGGGTAGTAACTGATGTGGATGGTACTTTAATGGATCATTCCTATGATTTATCACCTGCTAAAGAAACTATAAAAAAACTACAAAAATTATCAATACCAGTAATTCTTTGTACAAGCAAGACGGCATCAGAGGTGAGAGTTATTAGGAATGAACTAAATTTAAAGGATCCTTATATTGTTGAGAATGGTGCGGTAATATATGGTGAATCTCTAAAAAGAGTAAATGGAGAAATTATTCTTGGAATAAAATACGAATCTCTTGAAGAAATCTTAAATTTGATTTCTGATGAAATCGATTATAAACTCACTCCTCTTAATAATCTCACTGATAAAGAAGTCACTCAGCTCACAGGTTTAGAAGGAAACTCATTGAATTTAATGCGTGATAGGCATTGGAGCATGCCTTTTTTAAATCCGCCGACTTATTTAGAAGAGAAAATTAATATCTGTTGTAAAAAGTTCAATGTTGATATTTTTAAGGGAAATAGAATGAGCCACTTGTTATCTACAAAATCGAATAAAGGTAAAGCAATAAATGCTCTTAAAGAATATTCAAATATTCAAAATATTGAAATTATAGGTTTAGGCGATTCTCCAAATGATTTACCTCTACTTTTAAACTCAGATATTAAAATTGTTATTCCTGGAATAAATGGACCAAACTTGAATTTGCTAGATCAATTAAAAGATTTAGAATTTACACTAGCTTCTGAACCAAATGGATATGGTTGGAAAAATGAAATCAATAAATTAATAAATAAGCGAGAAATAAGTTAGAAAGATGAAAGATTTAGAAATTAATTTTCCTCTTGATAAATTTGAAAAATTAATTATCGATATTGGTTGGGAATCCCTCGATGATTGGTTCAATTTTTGGAATAATCAAAGAAACATTCTTTCAATTGATCAGTATTGGAACAATAAAGTAAATGATGATTGGATTTGGGGTTTGGCTCTACCTATTTTATCTCAGGCTTATAAATTTCAAAATAATTTTTCTGATAGAAAAATAATTGGAATCTCGGCTTTACCTGGTACAGGTAAGACAACACTAGGTAAATGGCTCGAAGCTATATCGTTAAAATTAAATTTCAAAATTGCTGTTATTTCAATTGATGACTTTTATCTCCCATCCAATGAAATGAAATTAGCAATTAAGAATAACCCTTGGAATGTTTCAAGAGGGTTTCCTGGTAGTCACTCAGTAAAATTAATGCATGAAAAATTATTAGATTGGAAGATAAATGGAGAATTAAATGTGCCTGTTTTCGATAAATCTTTAAGAAATGGTTTAGGAGATAGATCTCATTGGAGATCAGATAATCCTGATTTATTAATTCTTGAGGGATGGTTTTTAGGAATAAAACCTTACTCTTTTGATATAAATGAGAGATCCATAAATACAACAAATTTGAGTCTTCATGAATTATCTTATGTATTAAAAATTCAAAATAACCTAATCGAATACTTAGATATTTGGACTTTAATAGACAATATTTGGCACTTAAAGCCATTGAAGATTGAATATATGAATATATGGAAAACAAATCAGGAAAAAGAAATGTTTTTACAGAAAGGTAACGCCCTTCAAGATGAAAAATTATTTAATTTCTTGAGAATGCTTAACGTCTCAATTCCTCATAAAAGTTTTGATGTTATAAAATCCTATGCGCTTTTATTAATTGATCAAGAAAGAAATTTAGTTGAGGCTGGATTGAATTTGTAGCATTTTCTAAATTTCTTTTTTTTCAGTAATTTTTTATACATTTTTTTTAGTTCTAAATAGTGTTTAATTTAAAATAATTTTGCTTTTTCGGGATGGTTGAGTTTTCTTACAAAAATGAAGGCTGTAGGATGGTTGTCTTGAGGTGTATTGGTCCATCAAATTTTTTCTTAGAGAGAGTTTTATTTCCAACTGACATTCTTACTTTTATGGCCCCAAATGATTCAAGAGTTGAAATCTGGGGAAATGAATTATATGGTCCTAAGTTGGAAGAGAGAATAAGAATTTCTGCTGATAACGAAGATTCGACTCTAGTGGCCTAGAACAGATATTGTCTAATTGTCTTCGAGTCAATATTTTTTACAAATACCTATTTTTTATTGATATTATCAAACTAGTTTAATTTTATAGATGTATTATTTTTCTTCTTTTGCAATAGGAGGTTTTGTTCCTTCTGCAGCTATTGCTGGAGTTCTACTTTTAGTTGGGTTAGGGGCCTTCTTTTATCTTGGTATTAAAGGACCCACAGATTATTAAAAATTAGTTAATGAACAATTTTTAATTTTAATTTTTCACGAACTTCTGGAATAAGTTAACACTATGGATTTAACAACTATTTTATTTATATTAAGCTTACCATTCGTTTTATTGACAGTTTACTTTGGTACTAAAAATGATTTTTACGAGAGTGAAAACTATAAAGGTGATGGCTGTGCTCACGATGTTAAAAGATAACTTTATTTTTAATCACCTTTAAATACACATGTCCACCTACTATCAAATTGCCAAACAGGTTTATATATTTCATTTGTAATTTTTTCTCCTGCCTTATTACATGTGTCTAAATCTTTCATCGGAATTGAATGTAAAGAGGGACTTGTAATTCCACTAACCTCTGGCCTTCTTCCTTGCCCTTGTCTATAAGTTCCAATTATTAACCAATAGTTAGCTCTTGCAGAATCAGAAAAGATTAAGAAAAAAATAAAAAATAATATTAAATAAGAATTTTTCTTCATTTTTCTATATTAGCTTTTAATTATTAAATGTAAATTGCTATTAATTAATTAGTTAATTTAATAATTTTTGGAATATTTAAAGTTTATTTTATATGGCTTAATCCAAGGGTTGACGGAATTTATTCCTGTAAGTAGTACAGCTCATTTAAAAGTAATATCTCTTTTTTTAGGTATTGATGATCCTGGAGCCTCTTTGTCCGCGACTATTCAACTTGGAAGTGTTTTAGCTGTAGTTTGGTATTTTAGGAATGATATTTTTAATTTTAAAAGTCAATCTTCAAAAAAATTTCATAATTATCTCTCACATCAAAGATTATTAATGTCAGTTTTGATTGGTACTATTCCAATTATTTTGCTTGGTGGGAGTATAAAATTATTTGCTCCTTATTTTTTTGATAACGTTCTTCGTTCAAATTTATCAATAGCATTGGTCTCATTCCTAATGGCCTTTTTTATGTACTTGGCTGATAATTCGAAAAGAGGATCTGTTTGTATAAAAAACCATAATTATTCAGATAGTTTTTTGATAGGTTTCTTTCAGGCATTTGCCATTTTCCCAGGTGTTTCAAGATCGGGTGTTACTATTTCCATTGCTCTATTATCAGGATGGGAAAGAGGCGATGCTGCGAAATTTTCTTTCCTTTTAGGGGTCCCAGCTATCTCTCTTGCTGCTATTGTTGAATTTATTTATTCTTTTAATGACTTTTTTTCATTAGGCTTTCTCCCTCTTTTGGTTGGTCTTATTACGACATTTTTGTCCTCTTTATTAGCTATAGATTTTTTATTAAAATATTTTTCTTCAAATGGGTTGAAAATATTCATCATCTATCGAGTTATTTTTGGGGTTGTAATTCTTCTGAATTTATAATTTGATCTAATAATTTATTCAATTGTGTTAAGGTTTAAAAAAATTATTTCTAATGAATATTTTTATATCTTTCCAACTAGGTGAAGTTGAAGTTTCAAATCTTACTATATTGGTTTTAGCGTTTTTTTCTTCTTTTACATTTATAGCAGTAGGCATAAGTTCATATAAATTATATAAATCTCTTATAAATGAAGAAGATCAGTAATCGGAACGGCGGGATTTGAACCCACGACCCCCACTACCCCAAAGTGGTGCGCTACCAAACTGCGCTACGCCCCGTTTCTTTACTATAAAGATAAGAATGATTTAAATGTTATTCTTTATAGGATTGTTATCAGATCTCAATACACACTTATCAACTTCCCAATTAAAGTTCTCCCATATATGATCTTTTAATTTGTAGTTGCTTCCAGTAAAAACTCCTAACTTAACTTTTGTAGGAGAAGCCGAACAATATTGCCTGCTTCCAGCTGATGCAAGATATTGTTGATGGTATTGTTCTGCATAAAAGTATTTATCAATCTTTTTTATTTCTGTTTCAATTAAACCAAGATTTTTTTTGTTTAGTTCCTTTTGATATTGTTCCTTACTGGCTAATATTGTTTTAATATTATTTTCATTTGTGTAATAAATTGCTGATCTATATTGAGTTCCCATATCATTACCTTGCCTGTTTTTTTGAGTAGGATCATGACATTCCCAAAACATTTTTAATAAATCACTTAAATCTATTTCCCTTTTATCCCATACAACTCTTACAACTTCTGAATGACCAGTTAAGCCGGAACATACTTCATAATATGTTGGATTGATTTTTTCACCACCAGCATAACCTACAGAAGTTGTTACAACTCCAGGAAGTTTCCAAAAACATTTTTCAGCTCCCCAGAAACAACCACATCCAAAAATTATTTCATCTTCCTTAATACTAGGATCTATTTTAATATCTGTTTTTAATATCCTATGTAATGGATAAGAATAATCAGTTAAATTTATCTTCTCATTATTCATAATGTTTTTTAGGAATTTAAACATAATTTAAATCTCTTTATTATAAGTAGAAAAATTTTCTTTCAGCTTTTAACAATTCTAGTAGCTAGTTCTCTTTCCCAAAGTTTTTTATAAAGTCCATTTTCTTTTACTAAATCTTTATGGCTTCCTTCTTGTACAATTACTCCTTTCTCCATTACTAGAACCCTATCACAAGTAGCTGCGACAGAAAGTTGGTGACTAATCATTATGATTGTTTTATTACTTCTATCACTAATTTCATCAATTATTCTTGCTGCTGTTTTATTATCTACGCTTGCTAAAGCATCATCAAGTACAACGACAGGAGAATTAACAAGTAACGCTCTTCCAAGTGCAGTTCTTTGCCTTTGTCCTCCACTTAATGTAATACCTCTTTCACCCACAATAGTTTTAAATTTCTGAGGAAAACTATTGATATCATCAATCAATCCAGCTTTTGCTGCACTTTCTTTAACTAAAAATTTAGAAGCTTTGGGTTCTCCAAAACTTAGATTGTCTGAAATTGTAGAAGTAAATAGGAATGCTTCTTGAGGAACGATTGAAATATTTTTTCTCAGATCACTTAGTTTTATAGTTTTTACATCTATTTCATCTAAAAATAATTGATTGTCAGGAATTTCAATAGTTCTACCTAGAGACTTTGCTAGTGTTGTTTTCCCACAACCTACTGGGCCAACTATTGCAATAAGTTCTCCAGGATAAATTTTAAAATTGAGACCATTTAATGAATTAAATTTTGATCCTGGATACTTAATCGTTAACTTTTTTGCTTCTAACAACCCTTTAACCTTTCTTTTTAAAAATTTAGTGTCTTCTCTATCTACAATTTTTGGATTGCTCTGAAAGATTTCTTCCACACGATCTAAACTTACTTGACCTAGTTGAAAAGTATTTAAGGTAAAACCTAATAGGGCTGTAGGGAAGACTAGTCTTTCTACGTAAAGAATTAAAGCCACCAAACCACCTATCGTAATAAATCCACTCTCTAGTTGAAAAGTTCCTAATGATAATAAAATCAATAATGAAACTGAGGAAATACCTTGTAACAATGGGAATAAGGTACTCGCTGTTCTTGCAAGTTTTATCGCTGAATTTCGATATGCATTATTGTATATGTTAAATTCTTTTTTCTCAGCATTCTCTTGGGCATATATTTTGATGGCGCTTATGCCAGAAAGATCTTCTTGTATCAGATCACTTAGTTTTGATAAAGATTCTTGCTGAGCTTTTCTTTGGTTAACCATTCTGCCGCCGAATAGACTTACAATTCCTAGGATTAATGGAAATATCATTAAAGCTGATATTGTTAATGTTTTATTAATCGAAAACATTGAAGGAATAGTAAATGAATAAGCCAAGACAATATTGCACAAACTTAAAACGGTAAATCCTAATAATCTTCTTATGTTTTCAACATCGCTAGTAGCTCTACTTATAATGTCTCCACTACCTTTTTTTTGTATCCATTCTGGATCTTGAATAAGTAAATGATCAAAAAGTTTTTGACGAAGATTTACCTCTACTTTTCTACCTATACCGAAGACAATCTGTCTTGAAAATAGCCTTATTAAACCCATACAAGTTGCTAAAAATATTAACCACAAAGATTTAGAAATAACAAAATCTGAAGAAAACCCATTTTGTAATTGGTCAATTATATATTTTACTTCTAAGGGTATTACAACACTTAATATATTAACTACAAATAGAGCTAAAGCTCCATATAAGAATTCTTTTTTGTATGGTCTTAGGTATTTAGATATAATTTTTATCTTTAAATTTTTCATTTTATTTTGCCGATATGATTAAGATAATGTTTCATTTTTGAATATGTGAGCTAATTTTATAAATGATTCAGTATTTATTTATGGGTAACGAACAAACTCATCCATTACATGAAACCGACAAGAACATTATAGATTCCCTTATCACTAAAAGAACACCAGGCGACATTGACTATGTAAATTTAGCTAGATTAATAAATCGATATGCCAATTTCCCTGGAGAAATTGATATTAAAAATGATATTGAAAAAATTTTAAAATTTTGGGAAATCTCTAAAAATGAACTTTTTTCAAAAACAAAAAATATTTGGTCAAAAAGTTTTAGGCCCTCTAATACAAATAAAGATTTAGTTGGCTCAGGTTTTGATACCTCAAATTGAATTTAACTGCATAATTTTTCTTTAATAAATACATGTTTTCTAATCTTTCAAACGCTGAAATCCTAAATAATTTGTTAGAGGGGAGGAACCTTGATGATTTAACTTCTAGATCTTTAATGCAAAGATGGCTTAAAGATGAAATTTCAGCTGTTGAAACAGGAGCCTTTTTGAGTGCTTTGAGAGCAAAGGGTTCTACAGGAACTGAGTTATGTTCTATGGCTCAGGAACTCTTAAATGTTTGTGAATTACCAGTATCAAGACCAAATTTGTATTTGGTAGATACTTGTGGAACCGGAGGCGATGGAGCTAATACATTTAATATTTCAACCGCAGTAGCATTTGTAGCTGCATCATGCGGTGTAAAAATTGCTAAACACGGAAATAAAAGTGCTAGTGGAAAAGTTGGCTCTGCTGATGTTTTGTTAAATCTTGGCTTGAATTTAAGTTGTTCATTAGAAAAAGTAATAAATGCGGTAAGTGAAATTGGAATAACTTTTTTGTTCGCACCTGTTTGGCATAAATCTTTGATAAAACTTGCTCCATTAAGAAAGTCACTAGGAATAAGAACTGTATTTAATCAACTTGGCCCTTTGGTAAATCCTTTGAGACCCAATGCCCAAGTTTTGGGTGTTGCTTCTGAGGATCTTCTGGAGCCAATGGCAACTGGACTATTAAAAATGGGTCTAAATAGAGCAATAGTAGTTCATGGTTCTGGAGGTCTTGATGAAGCCTCACTTCAAGGTGAAAATAAATTAGTGTTTGTTGAAAATGGTGATTTAAGATTTTCAAAAATAAATATTTCAGATTTTAATAATGAAAATATTGCAAATGAAAAGCTTGTGGTTTCTGATTATGAGTCAAATGAGGAAATTTTAAAGTCTGTTTTAAATGGTTCTGGACAAAAATCTCATATCGATGTTGTTGCGTTGAATGCGGCATTAGTGCTTTGGGCTGCAGGAATTGAGGATGATTTAAATGAAGGCTTCAATAAAGCTTTATTTTCCATTAATAAGGGAGATCCTTGGAAAAAGTTTTTACTTTTAAAAAATTATTTATCTGCAGATGAATTAATTTCAAATTAATGATCAATAAATATAAAAAAAATGCGAAATTAGTTTTAAATAATGGAATAGTATTCCCTGGATTTTATTTTGGTGCTTCGGGTACAGCGATTGGTGAAGTAGTATTTAATACTGGAATGACGGGCTATCAAGAAGTTATTACTGATCCTAGTTACTACGGCCAAATTTTAACATTTACTTACCCAGAGATTGGAAATACTGGTATTAATTTTGAAGATTCAGAATCCAAAATCAATGTTAAAGGAATAATTGTTAGAAATTTTTCATCAAATAACAGCAATTGGAGATCTAAAAAGAATTTTAATCAATGGTTAGTTGAAAATAACATAATAGGTCTTCATGGAATTGATACAAGGGCTTTAGTTAAAATTTTAAGATCTAATGGCTCTATGAATGGAGTTATTACCTCTGAAAATAAAACTGTAGAAAGTTGTTTGAAAATAATTCATGATGCTCCAAAAATGGAGGGTTTAAATTTATCAAAAGTAGTTTCAACAAAGCAACAATATTTATGGCAAAGTTATACACAAACAATTTTTGATTTAAGAAAAAAATATCCTGAATCTTCGAAAAAATTAAAAATAGTAGCTATTGATTTTGGAATTAAAAATTCAATTTTAAATAGATTCGTGTCACATGGATGTGAAGTTTTGGTTTTACCTTCAGGATCTTCTCTAAAAGACGTTCTATCTAATAAGCCTGATGGTATATTCTTCTCAAATGGACCAGGCGATCCTGCTTCTGTTTCTGAAGGAATAGACTTAGCAAAATCGCTTATTGAATTCGGTGAAATCCCTATGTTTGGTATTTGTCTTGGCCATCAAATATTTGGATTAGCTTTAGGAGGCTCAACTTTTAAACTACCTTTTGGACACCGTGGTCTAAATCACCCTTGTAGGGAAAAAAATAAGATAGAAATAACTAGTCAGAATCATGGTTTTGCTATTGATCCTAATTCTCTATCAAAGAAAGTAGTTAAAATAACCCACTATAACCTTAACGATAATACTGTGGCTGGATTAGAGGTTATTAATAAACCAATATTTAGTGTTCAATATCATCCTGAAGCAGGACCTGGCCCACATGATTCAGATTATTTATTTAAAAAATTTGTTTCTCTAATGTTAGAAAGATGTTGACATATTGTTTTCTTTTGATTTGATAATTACATTTGATACATTAATTTTTTGGAGGGATAAGATCATAGAAGATTTCCAGAAGTTAACGGTTTCTTTAAGAGGAAACCTTGAAGTAAAAACTAACATTATTGTTTTTACTTTTAAAGGCCAACTTGATGCTTTTTCAGAAAAACAATTTAAGACTTATGTTACTAATAATATGAAAAATGAGCTTCCATTCATTGTTGACCTTACAAAAATAGATTTTTTAGATTCCTCGGGTCTAGGAGCTCTTGTCCAAACTGCTAAAGAATGCAAAAAAACAAAACTTGGTTTCTCTGTAGTTGGTAATTCGAGGGTGGCCCAAACAATAAAGCTTGTTCGTTTAGGGGATTTTCTTA
The DNA here is from genome assembly GCA_902574955.1 of uncultured Synechococcaceae cyanobacterium. GTDB lineage: Bacteria > Cyanobacteriota > Cyanobacteriia > PCC-6307 > Cyanobiaceae > Prochlorococcus_A. The sequence goes on along the minus strand of CACGPQ010000007.1, from coordinate 31,955 downwards.
ACTTGAAGTCAAGCCTTGAAGATGCATTAAATTATTTAAAAAATTGAATTATTGGATTCAAAACCTAGTTCCTTATGGATACCCCGAGGATATAGGAGTTATTCAACTCGCTTGGCTTGGAGATTCAGTATGGGAGCTCCACCAAAGACTAAGGCATGTTCATTTTCCTTTAAAATCTAAAGACCTTCATTTATCTGTAGTAAACGAAGTAAAAGCAAAATCTCAGTCAAAATCATTAAGTCAAATTGAACATTTATTAAATTCAAATGAAATGGATCTAATTAGGCGTGCTAGAAATAAAACAAAGAGATATCCAAAATCTTCAGACCCTACCATATACTCTAGAGCAACTGGTTTTGAAACTCTTATTGGCTGGCTATTTTTAAAAGATCCTCAAAGATTATCAACACTTTTTGAGTATTTAGAATTCAAAATGGATTGAATCTATGAAAAACTCCTCAAATAAATTTCGCGGAAAAAATAATAAAGACTACAAAAAAAATTCAGATTTTGGTTATTACTCAAAAAATACAAATCGTTTAGAAAAAAATAATAGATTTATGAACAATTCCGCTAAAAATAAGAGAGTTGAAAATTTAAAAAAAATTGATGAAAATAATACTTTTTCTTCTCTAAAAAGAAGAAATCCAAGATTTAAATCTAATACAGAATTACCTAATAAAAATTCTGATATGCATCAAGAATTTACCAATAAGAGGAATTTTGATGATTGGATATGGGGTAAACATTCGGTTTATGAGGCTCTTAGTAGTGATAGAGCTATTAATAGGATTTGGTGTACTTCGGAAATTTTTTCTTCAGACAAATTTTATATTTTGTTTAAGGATCTTAAATCAAAAGGTGTTCTTATAGAAGAGGTTTCTTGGAACAGGCTTTCTCAATTGACATATGGTGCTTCACATCAAGGTGTAGCATTGCAGTTAGCATGCTCTAAAACAATATCCCTAGAGCAATTAATCGATTTTTCTAAACACAATTGTCCTAAACCTATAATAGTCGCATTAGACGGTATAACAGATCCTCATAATGTTGGTGCGATTATAAGATCAGCGGAAGCATTTGATTGCAAGGGTGTAATCATTCCTCAGAGAAGGTCTGCAGGATTGACTGGAACAGTCGCCAAGGTAGCTGCAGGAGCCTTAGAACACATCCATGTAACTAGAGTTGTTAACTTAAATAGAGCACTTGAGGAACTTAAGAAAAATGGTTTTCTTATTGTTGGCTTATCTGGAGATGGTCAAATATCTATTTCAAATTTTCAAAAAAAAGGCCCTTTGGTAGTTGTAGTTGGCTCTGAAGACAAAGGTATTTCTTTGCTTACTCAAAAAAAATGCGATTTTATATTAAGTATTTCTCTGAAAGGTAAGACTTCAAGCTTAAATGCCTCTGTTGCGGCCGCCATATCCCTATTTCACTTGACAGGTAAATAACTTTATTTCAAAAATCACAGATTTTAAAGACCACTAAAATGTTGTTGTTTCATTACATTGATTATGATTAATAAAAATTTATTGAATTTTCACTACAAAATTGTATAGAATTTAACAAGAATTGATGGTCAAACAGGCCAAAAAAATTGATTAGAAACTTTGGAAACAAACTCGGTTTAGCCTGGTGGGCTAAAATTGAGACAGATCAACCTAGTAGCACCTACTGGTTCGGCCCATTTATTACTAAACGTAGTTTAAAAGAAAATGTGTCTTCTTTTATTAAAGATCTTTCTGATGAAGGTTCTAAAAATATCAAACACAGTTTAATACGCTGCAAAAAAGAAGAACCATTAACAGTTTGATGACTTCGATTCTAAGAAATAAATCAAGAAATGAATTTTAATTCTTTAAGAAAAGAAATTACCAGCAATAATGCTTCTGTTAAGGAAATAGTTAATAATATCTTTTCAAAAATCGATCATAAAGATCCTAAGATTAACTCATATATTTGTACTACAAAAGATAATGCTATCGCGCAAGCAGACAACATTGATAAATTAATTCAAAATAAAGAAAAACTGCCTCCTCTCGCGGGGATTCCAATAGCAATAAAGGATAATATTTGCACCAAAGGAGTTGCAACAACTTGTGCAAGTAAAATGCTCAAAAGCTTTGTAGCACCTTATGAATCCACTGCTTCGAGTAAATTATGGTCTTCAGGGGGTATTTGTTTAGGAAAAACAAATTTAGACGAATTTGCAATGGGTAGTTCAACGGAAACTTCTGTATTTGGTGTTACTTCAAATCCTTGGGATATTAATAGAGTGCCAGGAGGCAGTTCAGGCGGTAGTGCAGCTTCAGTTGCCGCTGGATTTTGTGCAGCGGCTATAGGTTCTGATACAGGAGGATCAATAAGACAGCCAGCTTCTTTTTGTGGCGTCGTAGGTCTTAAACCTACTTATGGAAGAGTTAGCAGATGGGGACTTATAGCATTTGCTAGCTCTCTTGATCAAATTGGCCCTATTACAAATTCTGTCTCAGATGCGGCTGAAATTCTTTATTCAATATCTGGTAAAGATCCCTTTGACTCAACATGTCTTGATAAGCCAGTACCAAATTATTTAACTGACTTAAATAAATCTATAAAGGGTTTAAAAATTGGGATCATTAAAGAATGTTTTGAACACCCAGGGCTCAATCTTGAAGTTAAGGAATCTGTTCTTTCAGGAGTTGATAGATTCCAAGCTTTAGGGGCTGAAATTATCGAAGTTGAATGTCCTAGATTTAATGATGGAATTGCGACATATTATGTCATTGCACCATCTGAAGCCTCCGCAAATTTAGCTAGATATGATGGAGTTAAATATGGCTACAGATCGAATGAAGGTACAAATCTTATAGATATGACTTCAAAAAGTAGGGCTGAAGGTTTTGGAGATGAGGTACAACGAAGAATTTTGATAGGCACTTATGCTTTGTCAGCTGGATACAGTGATGCCTATTACAAGAAGGCACAAAAAGTTAGGACACTTATAAGAAAAGATTTTGATAATGCCTTTAAAAAAGTAGATGTTTTATTAACTCCAACTTGCCCAACCACTGCTTTTTTGAAGGGAGATTTTGTAAATGATCCACTCTCAATGTATTTGTCTGACCTATTAACTGTTCCTGCTAATTTAGCAGGCCTCCCAGCAATTAGTATTCCTTGTGGTTTCGATACTAAAGGATTACCTATTGGAATGCAATTAATAGGCAATGTATTAGAAGAAGATAGAATATTGAATGCCGCAAATATCTTTGAAATTGATGCTCAGGTAATTAAGAACAGACCTTTATTTTAAATTTGTATTAATAATTAATTTGTAATCACAAAGTATAGATCTTTTAGAAATTTTCTCTATCTTATATATATAAATTATTTGAATATGGCTTTCATTCCGCTTCATAATCATAGTGACTACAGCTTGCTTGATGGTGCCAGTCAAATTTCAAAAATTGTTGATAGAGCTTGTGATCTTGGAATGGAATCGATAGCTCTTACTGATCATGGAGTTATGTATGGTGTTCTTGATTTGGTCAAGAAGTGTAGAGAGAAAGGTATAAAACCAATTATTGGTAATGAAATGTATGTGATTAATGGTTCTATTGATGATCCTCAACCAAAAAAAGAAAAAAGATATCATTTGGTGGTTTTAGCAAAAAATTATACTGGATATAAGAATCTAGTGAAGTTAACAACAATTAGTCACCTAAATGGGATGAGAGGTCGAGGCATTTTTTCTAGACCATGTATTGATAAATCTCTTTTAAGCAAATATAGTGATGGTTTGATAGTTTCTACAGCTTGTCTTGGTGGAGAGATACCTCAGGCTATTTTAAAAGGTAGATTAGACGTAGCAGAAGATATAGCTATTTGGTATAAAAAATTATTTGCAGATGACTTTTATCTAGAAATACAAGATCACGGCTCTATTGAGGATAGAATTGTTAACGTTGAATTAATAAAAATTGGGAAGAAGCATCAAATAAAAGTCATCGCGACCAACGACGCACACTACTTATCAAGTATGGATGTTGAAGCACATGACGCTTTGCTTTGTGTATTAACAGGAAAACTAATAAGTGATGAAAAAAGATTGAGATATACCGGTACAGAATATATTAAAAGTGAAAGTGAAATGCTTGAACTTTTTAAAGATCATATTGATGATGAATCAATTATTGAGGCAGTGAATAATACAGTAGAAATTTCTCAGAAAGTTGAAGAATTTGATTTGTTTGGTAATTATAGAATGCCAAAATTCCCTCTTAACGAAGATACAGATTCATTTTCTTTCCTTACACAATTATCTAATAAAGGCCTTTTAAAAAGACTTAAAAAAAATGATCTTACAGAAGTTGATGAGAACTATAAAAAAAGACTATCTTCCGAATTAAAAATTATTAAAGATATGGGCTTCCCAGATTATTTTTTGGTTGTTTGGGACTACATCAAATTTGCTAGAGATAACTCTATCCCTGTAGGACCTGGAAGAGGCTCTGCAGCAGGCTCTTTAGTAGCTTATGCTCTTCAAATTACAAATATTGATCCTGTTGAGCATGGATTGTTGTTTGAGAGATTTTTAAATCCAGCAAGAAAGTCAATGCCAGATATTGACACCGACTTTTGTATTGATAGGAGAAATGAAGTTATAGATTATGTTACTAATCGTTATGGAGAGGATAAAGTTGCACAAATAATTACTTTCAATAAGATGACCTCTAAGGCGGTTTTAAAAGATGTTGCAAGGGTTTTAGACATACCATATGGAGAAGCGGACAAATTGGCTAAGTTAATACCGGTTGTAAGAGGGAAACCTTATAAATTAAATGAAATGATTGACAAGAGTTCTCCTAGCCAAGAGTTTAGAGAAAGATATATTAATGATAATAGGGTGAAAAAATGGGTTGACTTGGCTTTGAGAATTGAAGGAACTAATAAAACATATGGAGTTCATGCTGCTGGAGTTGTTATAGCATCAGATCCTCTTGACGAACTTGTACCTCTTCAAAGAAATAATGAAGGGCAAATAATAACCCAATATTCTATGGACGATATCGAATCACTTGGATTATTGAAAATGGATTTCTTGGGTCTTAAGAATCTGACAATGATTGAAAAAACAGTTTCTCTAATTAATCAATCTACTGGAAGGAAAATAAACATTGATGAGTTACCACAAAATGATGGTAAAACCTTTGATCTTATCGGGAGAGGAGATCTTGAAGGTATTTTTCAACTTGAATCTTCCGGTATGAAACAAGTAGTTAAGGATTTCAAACCTAGTTCTCTAGAGGATATTTCGTCCATATTGGCTCTTTATAGACCTGGTCCTCTTGATGCAGGCCTTATACCTAAATTCATAAATAGAAAAAATGGGAACGAAAAGGTTGATTTCCCTCATCCTTTTATTAAGTCAATCCTCACTGAAACCTATGGAATTATGGTTTACCAAGAACAAATCATGAAAATTGCTCAAGACCTAGCCGGTTATTCTCTGGGTGATGCTGATTTACTTCGAAGAGCAATGGGGAAAAAGAAAGTTTCTGAAATGGTAAAGCATAGGAATATTTTTGTAGACGGTTCCATGAAGAAAGGTGTAAATGAAAAATTAGCTAATGATCTTTTTGATCAAATGGTTTTATTCGCAGAATATTGTTTTAACAAAAGCCACTCAACTGCTTATGGTGCCGTAACTTATCAAACTGCATTTTTGAAAGCCCATTTTCCTGTTGCATATATGGCAGCACTTTTAAGCGTTAATTCTGGCTCTAGCGACAAGATGCAAAGATATATTTCTAATTGTTATTCCATGGGAATAGATGTTATTTCACCGAGCATAAATTTTTCTGGTGTTGATTTCACTATTAAGAATAATCAGATTTTATTCGGGTTATCTGCAATTAAGAATTTAGGAGATTCTGCAATAAGAAATATAATTGAAAACCGAAATAGTTTTGGAATCTTTAATTCATTATCAGATTTGTGCGACCGTTTGCCTTCTAATGTTCTTAACAAAAGAAGTCTTGAATCTCTAATTCATTGTGGAGCATTAGATGAGTTTTCAAATGATAATAATAGAGCTCAGTTATTGTCAGATCTTGAACATGTTATTGAGTGGGCCTCTTCAAGAAATCGTGATAGATTATCAGGGCAAGGAAATCTATTTGACTCTAAAGAAGAATTTTCTAATGTTGCTTTCTCAGATTCACAATTAGCTAAGGTTGATGATTATTCACTTATTGAGAAATTAAAGTTAGAAAAGCAGCTATTAGGCTTTTACTTGTCTGACCATCCTCTAAAGCACTTAACTAAACCCGCAAAACTTGTATCACCTATAAGCATTTCGCAGTTAGAAGAAACCAAAGATAGAACCAAAGTTTCTTTAGTTGGAATGATCCCTGATTTAAAGCAAATTACAACGAGAAAAGGAGATAGGATGGCTATAGTTCAGCTTGAAGATCTTTCTGGAAGTTGCGAAGCAATAGTTTTCCCAAAAACCTATGTCAGATTATCCGAATTTCTTTTGACTGATACTAGATTATTGTTATGGGGAACAATAGATAAAAAAAGTGATAAGACTCAATTAATAATTGATGATTGCAGAGAAATAGATAACCTTAAATTGCTTATTATTAATCTTGAAAGTTCTCAAGCATCAGATGTAAGTGTACAAAATACTTTAAGAAACTGTTTAACTAAATTTAAACCAGATAAAAATAGATGTGGAATCAAGATTCCAGTTTTAGCTGCAGTAAGAAGTGAGCATAGTGTTACTTACGTTAAATTTGGCGATCAATTCTGTATTGGTGATATACAAGGAGCATGCAAATTATTAGAAGAAAATTCATTCCAAGTTAACTTGAAATCTTTAGTTTCCTAGATTAACTTTTATCCTCGAAGTTTTGTGTTGCAGGTTTGAAGGCTGCTTTTGCGCGTTGTATGTTCATTGGTATATTTTCAATTCCAAAAAAAGATCCAGGTTCTTTATCCCAACTAGCTGATAATATTCCAAAACTCAATCCTGCTAGACCTAACAAAAAAAACAATGCTGAAATTGCAATTGTTGAGGAAGGAGGTATTTCAGCAATATTTCTTGTAACGATAATGTAGCTAACAACAAAAACAGACATTCCTAATATTGTCGGTATTCCAGCTGTAAAAAATATTCTTCTTGCCATTCTATCGGCAACATATTTAGGTATGCCACTTGAGGATCGCTTTGGGGTAGTTACACTATTAGATGCTTTTTCAAGATTTGCGAAAGCAGTTTTCTGAGAATAAATTTTTTTCTTTTTATTTTGTATCTTTTTTTTAGTTTGCTTTTTTTTCATTAATTGAGATCATCCTCTGATTCCAATTTTCTTTAATAGTTCTTGATATCTCTGAACGTTTTTGTCTTTTATGTAAGATAGTAATCTTTTCCTTTTGCCAATCATTTTTAATAATCCTTGCCTTGAAGCGAAATCATGAATGTTTCCTTGGAGATGATCACTTAATTTCGATATTCTCTTAGAAAGCATTGCTACCTGAATTTCTACAGAACCTGTATCAGTTGGATGTACTTGATGCGTTTCAATCAGCTTTTGTTTTTCAGCTGTATCTAATGACATAAAATTTATTTTCTTTCTTCTATAATACTACGTCATCAAGCTAAATTTCTACTACCTTTATCTAGATAATTCATAGCTAATTTCAATAGATTTTCAAATGATAAATTATTTTCTTTTTTAGCAGGGAGATCTACTTCTTTAATGATAATTGGCAAAATAGCATTTATTTCTTTATTTTTGTAATTTAATGATTGAAGGGTTAACTGAAGGTCCTCCATCATTTTATTAATTTCAGGATCCTTAATCTCTAATTCATCTTTGCTTTTTTCTTCTTCAAATAGAATTTTACTTTTAAATTTACCTTTTAATTCTAAAAATAATCGATCACTCATTTTTTGTCCTATGCCAGGTACAGAACAAATTAATTTTTTGTTTTGTGTTTTTATTGCATTGATTACTTCATTAATAGAAAATTTATTTAATATCCCCATACTAATTTGAGAACCAACACCTCGAATACTTAAAATTTCAATAAAGAAATTCTTTTGTTCCTTTGAGGTAAAGCCAAATAATAAATCTGAATCTTCTTTCTTAATGTGTTTTATCCAAAGAGTAATGTTTTTATTTGATATCTGATTTGTTTTTAATTTGAGAAAGAAGGATTCTAGTATTTGTATTTCGTATCCTAATCCTTGACAATTAATTAAAATGAAAAATTTTTGATTAGTTTCCCATAATTCAACCAAATCTCCATTTATCCAACTAATCAATTAACCACCATCCACCTGACATCCTATTAGCGCACCTGCTGTCCCGCCAGCAGGTACAGCCCAAAATCGGTCTTTCCCTCTGGATGAGGATAAAGCTATCCCAGCACCAAGAATACCACCAATAACAGATCCTTCACTACAGTCATTATTATCAATTTTTTCAGCTTTGCTTTGACCTCCACAAGGTATTAAAACGTCTACTTCATAACTTTTTACGTAGCCTGGATTTGATTTCGTTCCAGGAATGTACTCCTCTCTATATTCTGTTCTTGTGCAAGTTACTGACTTTGGAGTTGTTGCATTAACTTCAACAATAGGAGAAAAACAAAATAATAAAGCTAAATAGAAAAATTTCACTTTTTTATATTCCAATATTTATATTCTATGTCCTTTTGATTATTTTGGTAGTAGATATAATAGTTCCTAATAAAACTAGAGAGGCGCCTAATAAAAAATTTATGTTTATTATTTCACTAAAAAACAAAACCCCCCAAATTGACCCGAATAAAACTTGCAAATAGTTAATTGTTGAAGCTTCAGATGCAGGTGAATTTTTTAATCCTATAGTTAGAAAAGTCTGACCTAATTGGGTAAATAAGCCAATGCCAATTATCCAAACTAATTCATTCCAATTAGGGGTAACCCAGTTAATTAATACAATTGGCGATAAAGTTATAAAAGAAACAAGTGGAAAATATTCAATAATTACATAAACATCTTCAGTAAATGAAAGTTTTTTAACTGCAACATAAGCTAATGCAGTGCAGATTGCTCCAAGAAATGCTATCAAAATCGAAACATTTTCAATTTCAACGTTTATATTTGATAAATGATTTGGATTTAATATTATTAATATTCCAATCCAGCCAATAATTAAAGCAAAAATTATATTCCGAGTTATTTTTTCCTTTATAAATATGCCAGCAAATATAGATATAAAAATAGGATATGTGTACTGAATGACAGTAGATATACTAAGAGGCATATTTCTTATTGCATAAAAAATACAAATTAAAGCTAATGTTCCTAAAACACCTCTTAAGATAAGTAATGGTTTATTTTTGCCCCAAGGATTTATATTTTTTAGTTTAATTATGAATAATGTAATCATTAAACTTAATAATGATCTGAATAAAACTAATTCATATATAGGTATCCTTTTATCAATATTTTTTACGCACAAAGTCATCAAACTAAAGAAAAATGAGGCAAATACCAAATTAAACCAATTAAATGAATTAAATTTTTTTTCTAAATCTGTGATATTCATTATTTAAAAAATAATTTTATTGTGAAATTAAGTAGATTCTTATTTAATTTTGACCTATAACAAATAAATCATTATTTATTTTTTAACAAAAATCTCAATGGTTCATTCGATACACCCAAGAACTATTCAAGAGGTTAAGGAAAAGGCAGATATTGTCGAAGTTATATCTGAACATATTGTTCTTAAGAAGAAAGGCAAGGAATTTGTTGGGATTTGTCCTTTTCATGACGATACTAAACCATCTATGACAGTATCACCAAGTAAGCAATTCTATTATTGTTTTTCCTGTGGTGCTGGTGGTAACTCTATTAAATTTTTAATGGAATTTACTCGTGCAAATTTTTCTGATGTTGTACTTTCTCTTGCTAAGAAAAATAATATTAATGTTGAAAATCTTGAGGGCCCCCAAGTAGAAGCTTACAAAAAACAATTATCTAGAAAGGAGGAGCTCTATAAAATATTAAGAGTAACTAAAAATTGGTTTAAGTCTCAATTAAATAATTCTCTTGGTGTTGAAGCCAAGAGGTACTTAACATCCAAAAGAAACTTGAGTAATAAAATTATTGATTATTTTGAATTAGGTTTTGCCCCAAATTCATGGAATGATTTATTTAATTATCTATCCAAGGTAGAAAAATTTCCTATTAATCAAATATTGGCTTCAGGACTTGCAATTTCTAAAGATAATTCTGATAAGATATATGACCGTTTTAGGAATAGATTAATCGTTCCAATACATGACATGCAGGGACGAGTAGTTGCCTTTGGTGGAAGATCTCTTGATGGACAGGAACCCAAATATCTTAATTCTCCTGAATCAGAGATATTTGAAAAAGGGAAAATGTTGTTTGCATTTGAAAAAGCATCTAGCAATATAAGAAAAAAAGATAAAGCTATTATTGTTGAAGGATACTTTGATGTAATTTCTCTTCATTCAAAAGGTATTTCTAATTCTGTAGCTTCCCTCGGTACCGCATTAAACAAGTATCAAATTTCTCAACTATGTAGATGTACAGATAATAAAAATATAATCTTGAATTTTGATTCTGATAATGCAGGGATATTAGCTACAAAAAGGGTAATAAAAGAAGTCGAAAGCTTATCTATCCATGATCAAATTAATCTTAAGGTTCTTCAGCTTAACGATTTTAAAGATCCTGACGAATTTTTGAATAATCATACTCGAGAAGATTATTTTAATTTAATTGATAATTCATCCTACTGGATTGATTGGGAGATTGATCAGATTTTTAAAGATAAAGATTTAACTAAGTCTGAAAATTTCCAGAGTGTTATTTCTGCATTGGTAAAATTGTTGAGCAAATTACCTCAATCATCAATAAGAACTCATTACTTACAAAAAGTTTCCGAACGATTGAGTAAGGGACAAGCAAGGTTAGCTATACAGTTTGAACAAGATTTAAGAAATCAAGTTAAAGGATTTCGTTGGCATGGTAGATCAAAAAAGTTTGAACAACCAAATGAAATTTCTCGGCGTGAGAAAAATGAATCGGAAATAATTTTTTATTATTTGCATTGTCCTGATCTTCGGCTTTTTATTCGCGATGAATTTCTTAAAAGAGAAATTAATGGTTTTAATACTAAATATATTCAAAATTTATGGGAAGCTATTTCAAAAATTGAACAAAATAATTTGGGTTTAAATTATTTAAATGAATTAAAACAACCAAATAGTCAAATTCTTCAAAAAGATTTTTCTGCCATTAACCTAATTTCAATTCTACCTGACTACTTGGCTCTCAATAATCCTGATTCATCAAATAAAATTAATAGTTTTATTAACCCAAATGAATTGTTTTTAACATTGTTGATTAATCCTAAAGATAATTTACTTGGAACTTTATCACTTCTTGAGAAATATAATTCTTTAAAAAGATGTAGACACTTGATCGAATCTTGGGGCTCTCAAAGATTAAAAACTTTAGAAAATTGTATATCTATATTGATTGATAACCCCTCTTCAGGTTTATCAAACACTAATAAAGAGATAGATGATCTTTTTAAGGATTTAAACTCAGATGCTATTAAATTTCAGGAATTATATTACTTAGAAAGACAACATATAAATTTTTTAGATAAACAACGTTGTGGCAATTTTATTGCTAGTTGACATATTTTATTTAAATTTATAGGCAGTATTTTTTAATCATATTTTTTACCTTTTTAGGCTTATCTTCAAGAATATAAGCTTCAACTTCCTTTGCATATGTTCCAGAAAAATTGGAAGTAGAGAACTCTACTGATTTCCTCTTACTTTGATGTAATTTACCTTCTAAATTTTTTATATCTCCTACTGTCTTATTGTTGTTACATTTTTGGATAGCATGAGTAGCTTCATGTCTTAATGCTTTTCTTATTGCCAATTCTGTCTTGAAGTTATCTTTGTTTGGTCGCTTCTTTTCATTTCTATAATTTGTTTTCCTTTTTGCATTTTCAGTACATATTATTATTTTATTTTCTAAAAAATTATGTAGGCCTTTTATTTCTTTATTTAAGAGGCATTCAATTTTATTTTCTTCAACTATGTAGTTTGCTTTTCTCAATAAGTCAAGAATCTCTTTATCTATTTTGCTTAAAAATATAATAAATTCCATTTTATTTTTTCACTTTAATATAGTTGGGAGGTGGTCTATATCAGTTGTAGATGAGCGACTTAAAAAATTCTTATTCATCGTCCAACTTTTTGGCATTTTTGTAATAGCCCATGTAATTGCATTGTTATTAAATCTTTTATTTAATAAATCAATAGTTCTCATTAGATTCGCTGATTTTTTCAGGTCTTTCTGAGATTTGTAATTGATAACTGATTGCTGTAAATATTCGCTATTAGTTAAATCCTGCATTAAAACACCAGCTTTTGAAAGTTTATATTCGGGATTATAAATTTCTTTAGATAATTCAACTACTATTTTTAAAATGCTGTTTGTGTCGTTTGTTGCATTTGTAAGTTTTCTATGAGCACTTCTTTGATAATTTTGACTTGAATATTTACTGGTTCTAGCAAATACTCTAATATCAGATGATTCCAAGTTTTGACTTCTCATTTTTTCAGATGCTTTTATTGCGTGAGTCGCCAGTGCTTGAGTTAAGTCTTCTAATTTTGTGACAGGAGTACCGAAACTCCTGCTTACCTGAATTTCTTTTTTTGATTTCTTGGTTTTTTCTATAGGCAGGCATTTATAACCTTTCAGTTCTAATTGCAATCTTTTTCCTACTATGCCTAATTTCTTAATGATTTCATTTTCTTCCATATCTCTTAATTCTTTTGCATTTTTAATACCTTTACTTTGTAACCAATTAGAGGTTTGTTTCCCGACTCCCCATATCTTATCTACACTAATTCTTTTTAAATAATTATTCTCATTTCTGGTTCTAGCTAAATCAAATATTCCAGCTGAATAATCAATATTTTTAGCTAATTTATTAGCAATTTTTGCTCTTACTTTATTTTCTCCTATTCCTACTGTTATGGTAATCCCTAGATTCTGATATATTAATGATCTTATGTTTCTTGCCCAAGGATATAGATCCTTATCATTAGGTCTAGAAATTGAGACAAATGCTTCGTCAATAGAATAGATTTCTATTTGTTCACAGTGGTTTTTTAATAAATTCATTAGTCTTCTGCTCATATCGCCGTAAAGCGAGTAGTTTGAGCTTAAGACTGCTACATCTAATTCATTTAATTTTTCTTTGATCTTAAAATAAGGAGTTCCCATTTTAATTTTTAAAGCTCGCGCTTCAGGACTTCTCGCAATGATACATCCATCATTATTAGATAAAATTACTACTGGTTTATTTCTCAAATTAGGATTAATATTTTGTTCACATGACGCATAAAAATTATTAGCATCTATAAGAGCTATAGCATCAATACTTGAAATTCTCATCAATAGCTATGTATTGAATAAATAACAACTCCCCATATCTGTACATCAATATGGTTTTTAAATCTAAAATCAGGATAATTATGATTTTCTGCTTTTAAATATAATTCATCATTTTTTATAGACAATCTTTTTATTGTAAATTCTCCGTCTATCATTGCGATGACAATATTCCCTGGCTTGGCTATTAAACTCTTGTCTACTATTATTAAATCTTTATCTTTAATTCCTGCATTTATCATTGAGTCACCTTTAACTCTAAGAAAAAAAGTGCTAAACGGATTAGATATTAAATGTTCATTTAAATCAATATTTTCTTCCGTATAGTCATCTGCGGGAGAAGGAAACCCCGCAGATACCGAATCATTTAATAAGGGGATTCTGAACTTTTTAGTAGCTGAATCAAAGGAATCCAAGATTTAAATTAATAGTATATATGTACTATACAATAAAAATTCAAAAAATAGTTAGTTATTAAATTTATATAGATTAATTTTAGATTAAATCTAACCTTTTTAAGAGCGATGGTAAGGGGAGTTTTTAGATATAGAAACAGCTCTATAGATTTGCTCGATTAGAATTAATCTAGCTAATTCATGAGGAAAAGTTAAAGGAGACAAACTTAGTATAAGATCTGAATTTTTTTTTATATCTGAACTAATGCCATCAGTATCACCGATTAAGAAATTAATTTTTTTATTTTTAAAACTTAAGAGAAAAGAACAAAGTTCAACTGAATTAAACTGCTTCCCTTCTTCACTTAAGCAGATAATAATATTGTTATAAGATCTAAGATTATTTAAATTAAAAGTTTTTAACTCATTAATAATAAGTTCAGGCATTCTTTTTTTGTATTGATTAATTCCATCTCTAATCCAAAGTTTCTTTATTTTGCCAATAGCATAAATTGTTAATCTATTACTCTGAAGCATAAGTAAATATCAAAAAAAATTATTCATCAAGAAGATAATTAAATTCATCATATAGTTCCTCTTCGGTTGTTAATTTCTTAGAAAAATTAGCTTGTCTAGAATTCATATTAATTTGATTAAGCTCACTTTTTCTTAGTGAATTATTAACGTTAGAAGTTTCTTCTAAAGATTCTGAATTATCAATTAACGAATAAAAAATTTTATTGGGATCTTCTGAATTAAGTGGATTAGAGATTAAATTATCATTGTTAGATATATTTGTGTTATTAATTATATTTTTACTTTCGTTATTTAAATTTTTATTTTTTTTAAATTTATTGAGTTTATCTAAATTTTTTTTTGATAAGCTCATGATATAAAGTATTAAATAAATTCATATTTAATTTAAACATATTATTTATCTTTTAGATGAATTTTAAAAACTATCATCAAAAAAAAAGATTTGGACAACACTGGTTGGTAAATAAAAAAATATTAGAAAAAATCAAAGAAATTGCTGTTCTTAATGAAAATGACTTTATTTTAGAAATTGGCCCAGGTAAAGGAGCTCTAACATCTAAGTTATTAGATTCAGAAATTAAAAAATTACATGCGATTGAATTAGATAAAGATTTAATAAATTTATTGAATGATAAATTCAATAATAATGATAAGTTTTCACTTCAGCAGGGAGATATTCTTAACGTAAATTTAGATTCAATTAATAAAAAGATTACAAAAGTGATTGCAAATATTCCCTACAATATAACTGGACCAATATTGGATATTTTCATAGGGCGATTGGGTATTACAAGAAACTATAATTACGAAAAAATAATTTTTTTAATGCAGAAAGACGTTGTAGATAGGATTATGTCAAAAGCAGGAAGTCCAAATGCTGGTGCGCTTAGTGTAAGAATGCAACTCTTATCAAAAATAAAAAAAATTTGTGATGTACCGCCTTCATCTTTTAGTCCGCCTCCAAAAGTTTTTTCTTCTCTAGTAGTTTTCGAACCAATTAAAAATGATTTAAGATTAGATATTATTCTAGAAAAATATATAGATAAACTTCTTCGAATTTCATTTAATTCAAGAAGAAAAATGCTTAGAAATACTCTTAATTCAATACTTTCAAATGAAGAGATAAATGAATTATCTGAATCTTCAAAAGTTTGTTTTAATTTAAGACCACAAGATATTTCAATTGACCAATGGATTAAGCTTGCAGAAAATTGTATTAAAATTAAAAAATAAAAATTTAAGTATATGCAAGATTTAGCTAAAAAGAAAATTAATATAAAATCTCCTGCCAAAATAAATTTGCACCTTGAAGTTATTGGTAAAAGAGAGGATGGATTTCATGAGTTAGCTATGATTATGCAAAATATCGATCTTGCTGATTATTTAGAATTTGAAATTAATAATGAAGGTTTAATTAAACTTGAGTCTGATTGTAATGATTTAAGCCTATCTGATGATAACTTAATTGTTAAATCGGCAAACCTATTGAGGAAAAAATCAAATATAGATTTCGGTGCAAATATATTTTTAAGAAAAAATATCCCAATTGGCGCAGGATTAGCTGGTGGATCAAGTAATGCAGCAGCAACATTAATTGGTCTTAATAATTTATGGGATTTGAAATTAGATCAAGAAACTTTATGTTCATTAGCATCAACTTTAGGATCTGATATTCCCTTTTTTATAAATGGTGGTATTCAATTATGTTTTGGAAGAGGCGAAATTTTGGAGAAATTAGATTCAAACTTTGAATATGGAGTAATTCTTTTAAAAAATCCGAATGTATCAGTATCAACTGCTGAAACTTATAAAAAATATAGTAATAGATTTTGTGATCAATATCTTACTAATAGAGAAATGATTGAGAACATAAGAAAAAATTTAAGAGATAATGGTTTAAATAACTTAAATTCTGATAATCAACATTTAACTATAAAAAATGATTTACAATTAGTAGTCGAAAATGTAAATGATTCTGTAAAGCAGGCATTATATTTACTTTCTAAATTAGAGAATAGTCTGGCATTTTCTATGAGTGGATCAGGCCCCACATGCTTTGCACTCTTTAAAGATGTAGAGACTGCTAAAAAAGAATTAACTGCAAATTATAAATTATTTAAAGATAATGGTTACGATTCTTGGGTTTGCACTTTCCTTGAAAAAGGAATAACATTTATTTAAATTTTCTATGCAAAATTTTATTTTGGAAGATAAAAGTAATCAGGATGTTGAAAAAAATATTCCCGAAAAAGGACCATTAAATTTTATTGTAGGATCAGTAACCAGTTTTTTATTATTTATATTTTTTTATTTTTTAAGTAATAAAATTGCAATTTATTTTTCAGTACATAAACCATCTAATTCTTCTGAAATAGTCCAAAATATTTCTTCTAGTATTAATACCTTAATAATTGGATTATCTTTTTTGCTAACTTTCTCTTTTGCTTTTATAGGTATAGGACTTTTTATTGTATTTATTCGCAGTTTTTTTCTGAAGAAAAGTTGAATTGCCAATATTATTAAGAAAACACTTTCTTTGAATGTCTTTACATGACTTAGGCCTTTTAATCCTTTTGCTGTCACCTGGAATGATTTTATCAATATTACTACTCATAACCTTCGCTGAAGGAGGTTGAATTATTCAAAGTGGTAGGATTATATATGTGATAAATTAGGTAATTAATTGTGGCTGGAACATTATTATTTAATGCTTTGAAAGAGGCAATTGATGAAGAAATGGCAAATGATGTAAATGTTTGCGTAATGGGGGAAGATGTTGGTCAATATGGAGGATCTTATAAGGTAACTAAGGATTTATATGAAAAATATGGAGAGTTAAGAGTCTTAGATACTCCAATTGCTGAGAATAGTTTTACTGGTATGGCTGTGGGTGCAGCAATGACTGGGTTAAGACCAATAGTAGAAGGAATGAATATGGGTTTTTTGCTTTTAGCATTTAATCAGATATCAAATAATATGGGTATGCTTAGATATACAAGTGGCGGAAATTATAAAATACCAGCAGTAGTTCGAGGACCTGGAGGAGTTGGTCGTCAACTTGGTGCTGAGCACAGTCAAAGACTTGAAGCATATTTTCATGCAGTTCCTGGCATAAAGATTGTTGCATGTAGTACCCCCACAAATGCTAAAGGTCTAATGAAAGCAGCTATAAGAGATGATAATCCGGTTCTATTTTTCGAACATGTTCTTCTATACAATTTGTCTGAAGAATTACCTGAGGGCGATTATACTTGCGCTTTAGATCAGGCTGACGTTGTAAAAGAAGGGAAAGATATTACTTTATTGACTTATTCAAGAATGAGACATCACTGCCTTAAAGCTGTTGAAGAATTAGAAAAAAAAGGGATAGATGTTGAGCTAATAGATTTAATAAGTTTAAAACCATTTGATATGGAAACCATCTCAAAATCAATAAGAAAAACAAATAAAGTAATTATTGTTGAAGAATGTATGAAGACTGGAGGTATTGGTGCAGAACTAATTGCCTTGATAACAGAAGAGTGTTTTGATGATCTTGATGCCCGACCAATTAGATTATCTAGTCAGGATATTCCAACTCCTTATAATGGAAATCTTGAGAATTTGACAATAATCCAACCACATCAAATAGTTGAAAAAGTTGAACACTTAATTAGTGGGAGTATATAGAAAATGAAAAGAAGGCAAGGTTGGCTTTTTTTTATTATATTTCTACTTACTTTATCTGTTTATCTATTAATAAATTATCCTTTACAGTTGGGATTGGATTTAAAAGGGGGTTCTCAACTTACACTACAAATTATTAAAGAGGAAGGTAAGGTAACAAGGGATGAACTTGAAGCAGTTAATTCGGTTATAGATAAGCGCGTTAACAATTTAGGAGTTTCTGAGTCTAATTTGCAAACCCTCGGTGGAGATCAATTGATTTTAGAATTACCAGGGGAACAAAATCCATTAGTTGCTTCAAGGGTATTAGGTAAGACTGCTTTATTAGAATTTAGAACCCAAAAAGAAGGAACATCTACAGATTTAAAAACCCTGCAATTACAGAGATTGACTATTAAAGAATTAATTGAACAATATTCCTTTGCAGAAAAAGGTCAAAATAATGATAATTTCTTAAAAGTTATTCAAGATGATCTTATAGATATAGAGCAAGAATTGAATTACTCATCTACTAGTAATGATTTATATGGGAAGTTAATTGAAATTAAAAAATATGTTGATAAAGAAATTACAAATTTATTTATTAAAACAGATTTATCTGGTAAAGATCTTATTAACGCAGGAAGGCGACAAGAACAAACAAATAGTAATTGGGAAGTTTTATTAACTTTTAGTAATTCAGGAGGAGAAAAGTTTGCGGAAATTACAAAGTCAATTGCTGGCACTAATCAACTATTAGCTATCATTCTAGATGGTGAATCAATAAGTGAAGCAAGTGTTGGTAATCAGTTTGTTAGTACTGGTATTACAGGTGGATCAGCAACAATAAGCGGTAAATTTAGTGCTGAAAATGCTAGAGAATTAGAAGTTCAACTTAAAGGAGGCTCATTGCCATTGCCAATTGAAATAGTAGAAACTAACACAATAGGGGCTCTGTTGGGATCCAAAAATATTTTCAAAAGTCTTTATGCAGCTATTAGTGGGTTAATTTTTGTTGGTATTTTTATGATTTTTAATTATAGAATTCTAGGTTTTGTTTCAGTTCTTTCTCTAGTACTTTATGGTTTCTTTAACTTAGCCATGTATTCTCTAATTCCTGTAACTTTGACTTTACCCGGAATATCTGGGCTTATACTTAGTATTGGTATGGCTGTTGATGCAAATATTCTAATATTTGAGAGAATTAGAGAAGAATTATATGATGGTAATACTCTTACAAGATCTATTGATAGCGGTTTTCAAAGAGCTAATTCATCCATAGTTGATGGCCATATTACAACTCTTCTTAGTTGTTTTGTATTGTTTTTATTAGGAACAAATTTTGTTAAGGGTTTTGCGGCAACATTAGGTATTGGAGTCTTAATAAGCTTGTTTACCTCATTAAATTGTTCTAAAACTATTTTGCGATTTTTCACAACATATCAATCTTTGAGACAGAAAAATCTCTATCTGCCAAGGAATAATTTTTCAAATTAAATTTTTTATTTCTAATTTCCCATGAAATATAATCTAGAACTAATTAAAAATAAAAAAAAGATAATTGGTTTTTCAACTGTTCTCATTGTTTTTAGTCTTCTAGGAATTTTATATTCTACTTTTAATACTTCTTATAAAAAACCTATAAATTTAGGGATGGATTTTGTTGGAGGAAATGAACTAAGAATAGAAAGAGTTTGTGAAGCGGAATGTTCTAATATTTCCCCAGATTCTGTTTTGGAAAATTTAAGAGAGATTTCTAAAAATAATAAAGTTTTAAATAATATCAAATTACAATTCCAAAATAATTATAAATTAATTTCAATAAGAACACCTTATTTAAGTATCGAAGAATCAAATAATCTTATTTCTAATCTTGACAATATTGTTGGACCTCTTAATTATGAGAGTAAGGATTCAAGATTAATAGGCCCAAAACTTGGGAAAAGATTACTTACTAATTGTGTTACTTCATTATTGGTTTCTTTATTTGCAATATCTTTATATATAACCATTAGATTTGATAAGAAATACGCATTATTAGCATTATTAGCTTTATTCCATGATTTATTAATTGTTTTCGGTATATTCTCTTGGTTGGGAATTATATTATCTGTCGAGGTAAATAGTTTATTTGCTGTGTCATTGCTTACTATTGCTGGTTATTCAGTAAATGATACTGTTGTTATTTTTGATAGAATTCGTGAAAATTTAAAATCAAAGAAAGAAGGCTATAACGAAACTATTCAATTATCAGTAAACGAATCATTTAGGAGAACAACTTTTACCAGTATTACAACTCTAATCCCTTTATTAAGCATAATTTTGTTTGGATCTTACTCGCTATTTTGGTTTTCCTTAGCCTTATCATTAGGCATTATAGTTGGAAGTTATTCAAGTATTTTATTGGCGCCATCTTTCTTGCTTAAAGACTGAGCTTAGGCTTCTAATTTTATTAAAATGAATTACTATTTGATAATTTTATTTTCTTTAGTTTTAATAGATCTTTCTACTGAGCTAAGAATATTATTTGATCATTTTACTATCAATTCACTATATTTTGCTATTGGTAAACATCCCTTAGCTTTCTTTATACTTTTTTCTTACCCATATTTATATAAAAAAATAAAGTAGTTTTTAAATATCTTTAAATGATTCTTTTATTAAAACCTGAATTACTACAGCTAATGGAAGAGACAGTATTAAGCCTAATGGACCAAAAATGAAGGTAAATCCAAATTGTGATATTAATGTTAAACCAGGAAGTAAGTTTGCTTTTTTCTTCATAATAGATGGCATTATTATATAACTTTCAATATTTTGAATAATTACATATGCTCCTAAAACGGCCAGTGGTTTCCAAAAATTATCTAGTAGTGCAATTGAGATTGGAAATATCCCACTAATAACTGGACCTATATTTGGAATAATGTTAAGAACCATTGCTATTAAAGCATTTGAGACAACATATTTAACGTCTAATATAGACAGAACTATTAATGATAAAAGACCTACTGATATTGAGCTTATGACCATAGAAAAGGTCCAATTTGATAATGCGGTATTGCATTTTTCCAGAATATTTCTAAATTTGTTGCGATAATTTTTTGGAATTAATAGAAGTATATTTTCTTTATATTGTTTTGGTTCAATAGAAATCATTAAACTTACTGCTAATACGAATATTAATTTCAAAAGACCAGAACCAAGATTCCCCGCTATATTTATTAAATTTTTGAAACTTTCTTGAATAGCTTTTGCAATAGTTGAGGCATCTGGAATAGTTACTACATTATTTATAAGGCTGAAAATGTCTATAACATTTTCTGATTGTTCACCATATAATAAAACATTAAATTTATTCAGATTTGTATTAATCAAAATATTTATTTTTGATAAACCATTTGGAATATCAACTAGTATTTCATTGAATTCTTTTATAAACGGAGGCAATACAAGAATAAAAATAGTAAATACTATTACTGATATAACAGTTAAGACAAGAAACAATGACAGCGGTCGGGGAATTTTTAAACCCTTTTGTATTTGATTACATAAATTACATACAATATTTGAAATTACTAAGGAACATATTATTAATAGGAGAAAGTCTCTTAGAGTCCAAACTATTAAAGAAGTTATTAAAATTACTACTAGATTGAAATATGAAGAACTATTCAATTTTTAAAATATTCTATTTCCTCTCAGAATATCCTAATCCATTTGATTTGGCATAACTATTTGCAAATCTCATAAATCTATCAAAGTCAGATGAGTTCTTCCAAATGTATACTGCTTCTAAAAATATTGGTTCTCCATCAACAAACTTTACTTTAATTTCCCTAGTTAATATTTCACCTTCAGAGTCAATCATGCGCATACCTGTTATTTCACCATCCGTAATAGAAGATAATGCCTGAGGTTTTTCGAACAAAAATAAAGCTTGGCCGGTGGTACCATCCTTACTTCTAGTGAGTCTTATCTCAGGCACTACAGGTTCATCAGTTCCCTCATAAAATTGTATTTTTGCAGTTTTATTTGCTGTCATAATGTTAGTTTAACGATTTATTATCTTAGGAAATAATTTTCAAATTCGTTTGTAGTTATTTATAAAACATTATCTACTAACTCTATGATACTTTCATCATATTTTTTATCGGTTAAATCTAATATCTTTATATTTGTTTTGCCAACCTTTTCATAGTCATAACATTTATCGTAATAATCTAAAACTGATTTGCAAACTAAGTCCCATCTCTCATTATTAATTGATTCGAGAGCTATTTTTGTTCTTTGTGGTCCTAATCTTTTTTTAATCCTTAATACAGATTCTTGGAGTTCCTCTTTCATAAAAACACTATATGTATCTATCAACTCATCTAACCTGTTAGATTCGCTCCTTATAATTTCTATTCTCCTTGAATTTTTCATCTGATTGAAGAATTCATGGGGTATTTTGCATTTGCCTATATTTGCACTTTCAGCTTCTACAAAAATATTATTAGAAATTTTAAAAGAATTTAATTTTTCTGCAATAATATTTTCAAATTGTTCATTTGAAGGTTGTTCTTTCATTCCTAAACCTCCAAATGTACTTCCTCTATGACAAGCAAATCCTTCAAGATCAATAGTTTGATATTTATATTTTTCTAGTAATGATAATAATCTTGTCTTACCTGTTCCTGTTTTTCCTCCAATAACAACTATATTCAACTTTTTTGAAAAACTATCTAATACCCATCTTCTATATATTTTGTATCCTCCCTTAAGTGTTATTGGATTTAATTTATATTTTTCTAGTAGCCAAGCAATGCTTTGTGAACGCATTCCTCCTCTAGAGCAATATATTCTGATAAGAAATTCATTATTTTTATTATCAATAGTTTTATGAGACTCAATACTCATGAATAAATTATCAAGAAGTAATTCCATTTTTTTTTCAAAAAAATTTAATCCCTCTATGATTGCTTTTTTTCTTCCCTCTTTTTTATAAATCGTTCCAATTATAGATCTCTCATCATTATCAAATAGTGGAATATTAATAGAATTAGGCAGGTGTCCTTTATAATATTCACTCGGGCTTCTAACATCAATAAGTGGTCCTTTAAAACTTCTAAATTTCACTAGTTCTTTTCTTTTGAAATACATGGATAGTTTTTATTTTTTTAGATTGATTTTTTAAAATGATTTACAAAGAACAAGATAACTATAATAATGCTACATTAGATCTGATAAAAAAATTTGTAGATTCCAATCAAAGGAAAAGAATAAATTCATTAACTCAAATAGAATCTGAAGTCGATAATATTTTTAATCTTTGCCCTTCACTGTTTGATACCTTTGATAGAGATGGAGACGACTGGGCTGCTGGTTGGATATTGCAAGTTTTAAAAAAATTTAAGCCTGAATTCTTTGAAAACTCCAAATTCAATAATTGGTTTAATACATATTCAGATATTGATATTAATTATGAAGATTTGCAATTGATGTTGGTTGAGCAAAAATTTGAAGAGGCAGATAGATTAACAAGTTCCTATTTACGAAAATTAGCTGGAAAATTAGCTGAAAAACGTGGATATGTTTTCTATAGTGAAGTTAAAAATATGTCAGGTAAAGATCTAGAAACAATGGATCGATTATGGAATATTTATTCTACTGGTAGATTTGGATTCTCAATTCAGGCAAAGATATTAAAATCAGTAGGAAAAAAATATGAATTAATGTGGCCGAAAATAGGTTGGAAAAAAGAGGGCTTATGGACTAGATATCCTGGATCCTTTTGTTGGTCATTGGATGCTCCTGATGGACATATGCCCTTAATAAATCAACTAAGAGGAGTAAGACTTATGGACTCCATTCTACGACATCCTGCTATTGCAAAGAGACATAATAATATTCTTTAAATGAGGTATTTAATAAGTTAAAATTAAGAAAGTATCAAAATATTATTATGTCCTTATTTCGGGGCAAAAATATTTTAAAAAAATTTTTTAAAAGACCAAAGATTAACTGGTCAAACTACGAATTCGAATCATCATTACAGTTAAATGAATTTGTCGATCAATTATTAGAACCTATTAAAAATTCTCAATCAAGCTATCTTATAAAACTTGGTTTACATGAAGCTCTAGTTAACGCAGTAAAACATGGAAATAAATTAGATCCTAATAAAAATATTAGAGTAAGAAGAATAATTACTCCTAATTGGTGTGTATGGCAAATTCAAGATCAAGGTAATGGTTTAGAAATAAAAAAAAGAGACTACAAATTACCAAAAAAAATAAGTAGTGTTAATGGCCGTGGACTATACATTATTAATGAATGTTTTGATGATATTAGATGGAGTAGTAAAGGTAATAGGCTTCAGTTGGCTTTAAAAAGGTGATTTTTACTAGGACAAGGTTGATCTACGTTAATTTCTTTTAACCATTTAATACTTTCTTCTATATACTCAATAGTTTCCTTCTCATTACAAGAAATAATTAAATGGCATAATCCTGCAGAAATTAGTTCTGCAGATCGTTTATATTTATTTCCTTTATCTTTATGCCATTTAGAATGATCAATCTTTAATTTGTCATTAAGACATTGAACAAGCTGAATAGTATCTTTATCCCAATAGGTCATAGAATTTTTTATTTACTTTACAGCAGACCATACTTTGGTCATAAAAAAGGAATTTGATTTTACATCTTTAAACCCTACTTCCTCTATTTTAGAATCTACATCCTCTTTTATATAATCACAATAAAAAGGCTCATGAAAAGATTTATAGAAGCTTTCCATTATGGATGTAAAGTCAGGCGAATCACTTATTTGAATTGAATCAGCTAATACTAATATCCCCCCAGGTTCAAGAACTCTAAAAAATTCATTTAATACTTTAGCTCTAATTGTTCTAGGTAATTCATGAAATAAGTAAACACAAGAAATGCATTGAAAACTATCATTTTCAAAAGGTAATTCTTCTGCATTACCTTTTATTAACTGAATTAAATCTCCATCTAAATCTGAAACATATCTACTTGCCTCTTTTAAGTATGAATCAGATAAATCAATTCCTATAATTTTTTCTTTAGTAAATGCGGCTCTTAATTGTTTTAATGTTCTTCCAGATCCTGTAGCTACATCAAGTATTTTAATAGAACTTTTTTTTCTATCACTAAAAATTTCAAGTCCTTCTTTTATTGGCTTAATAATTCTTCTCCTCATTGAGTCAGCACTTCCGTTGAAAAGTATCTCTACTTGTAGGTCATAAATGCTAGCTGAAAAGTCTGATAAATAACCATCTGTTTGATGATGAAAATTTCTCAAATAATATTGAGGATAATTATCTTTATCAATTGATTTTGGTAGGTCGTCAAAGTTTTGTTTTCTGCGTCTATCCCATGTATTAGGCATATCGAGCCAAATTTTGGGATATTGAGTTAGATATCTAAGCCATGGCTCGTCAAACAATAATTTTTTTGGATATATATTTTTTTCTGCATCATTCCAGTCTTCTTCTCTTAAAATTTCCATTGAATTTTGGATTTGTATTAGAAGATCCTTATCCATATTAAAATTTTCAAGTTTCGAATCGGGAAGAATAAAATTCATTAATCTTGAACTTATCTGCTTGTGTGCAAAACCTGCAATGCTTTTACTTTGTTGTAGCGTTTTATATGCAATTTTTGAAATAGATTCCCTAGCCATTTTTCAATTTATATATCTATATTCCAACAAAAAAAAAACCAATTTGAGAATATTTTGTGATATTTCTCAAATTGATTAATTTAAACTAATTTTTTCTTTTAACTATGCATCGTAATACATAAAGAATTCATGTGGATGAGGCCTTTGTCTTAGTTGTTGAACTTCTTCGTATTTTATATCGATAAAGTTATCAATAAAATCTTCTGTAAATACTCCACCAGCTAAAAGATAATCCTTATCTGCTTTTAGTGCATTAAGTGAATCATTTAGAGATGAAGGTACTGTATCAATTTTCGCAAGTTCATCTGCTGGAAGTTCAAATAAATCTACATCTACTCCATCACCAGGATCAATTTGATTTTTAATTCCGTCAATACCAGCAAGCATCATTACAGAGAATGCTAAGTAAGGATTTGCAAGTGCGTCACCTGATCTGAATTCTAATCTCTTAGCTTTAGGGCTTGGACCTGTTAGAGGTATTCTTACTGCAGCTGATCTATTACCCTCAGAATAAACTAGATTTACAGGTGCTTCGAATCCTGGAACCAATCTTTTATAACTATTTGTAGTTGGGTTAGTAAATGCTAGGAATGAAGGGGCATGCTTAAGTATGCCTCCGATGTACCATCTTGCTGTTTGAGATAAATTTGCATAAGCTCCTTCACCAAAAAATAGTGGCTGTCCACTCTTCCATAAACTTTGGTGAACATGCATTCCGGTTCCGTTATCGTTAAAAACAGGCTTGGGCATAAATGTTGCAGTTTTTCCATATTTTTTTGCAACATTTCTGACAACGTATTTATAAGTCATAACGTTATCAGCAGCATTTATTAGCGAATCAAATTTCATTCCTAGCTCGTGTTGGCCAGCACCAGCAACTTCATGGTGATGCTTCTCTGTGGGAATACCTAATTCACCCATAAGAAGAAGCATCTCAGATCTGATATCTTGTGCAGTATCATTAGGAGCTACTGGAAAATATCCTTCTTTATATTGTATTTTGTATCCTAAGTTTCCCCCTTCTTCAATTCTCCCTGTATTCCATGGTGCTTCAATAGTATCTACACTATAAAAACAACCTCCTTCTTTAGAGTCATATCTAACATCATCAAATAAAAAGAATTCTGGTTCTGGTCCAAAAAATGCAGTATCTGCTATACCAGTTGAATCTAAATATTTTAATGCCTTTTGGGCTAAAGCTCTTGGACACCTATCATAAGGCTCTCCGCTTCTGGGCTCTTGAATAGAGCAAATCATACTTAGGGTTTTATGTTTATAAAAAGGATCTATCCAAGCTGTACTTGCATCGGGAACCATTGACATATCCGAAGCATTAATTGCTTTCCAACCTCTTATTGATGAACCATCAAATGCTAGACCTTCTTTAAATGAATCCTCTTCTATCATGTCTGATGTAAGAGTTAAATGTTGCCATTTACCATGGATGTCAGTGAATTTTAAATCGATGAGTTCAATTCCTTCATCTTTAATTTGACTTAAAACATCTTGTGGAGACTTAGACATAACTATTGAGATACCTTATATGAAATTAATAACTTGATGATTCTTATTATGTATCAACCATCACTTTTTTCAACACTAGACGTCTTCTTTCAGTGTTTCAAGTCATAACTTTAATAATTATTTACTTAATTATTTAAATTGAATTAATTTCTTTAAATAAATATCGCTTAGGCGACGATATTAGTTTAATTTAAAGGTAATTGAATGTAATGCTTTGACAGAAGCAAAACTTATTCCGGCTTTAAATAAAGAGAATTTATCTCATTTCTCAAAGACTTATGTTCCCTCTAGACTTTTATTAGGTCCTGGCCCTTCAAACGCGCATCCAGAAGTTCTAAATGCTCTTTCCTTAAATCCAATTGGTCACTTAGATGAAGCATATATTTCATTGATGTCTGATGTTCAACAACTTCTAAGATATACCTGGCAATCTAATAATCGTTTGACTCTTCCAATGAGTGGTACTGGTAGTGCAGCTATGGAAGCTTCAATAGCTAATTTTATAGAGGAAGGAGAAAAAATTCTTATCGCTAAAAAAGGATATTTTGGAGACAGACTTGTTGATATGGCAACTAGATATAAAGCAGATGTATCTGTCATGGAAAAACCTTGGGGCGAATCCTTTTCTTATGAAGAAATTAAGTATGAAATAGAGACTAAAAAACCAGCTATATTTGCAATTGTTCACGCTGAAACATCTAGTGGGGTTTTACAACCTCTTAATGGAATTGGTGATGTATGTAGAAAAAATAACTGCTTATTTTTAGTTGACGCAGTTACTTCTCTTGGTGCTCTAGAACTATTGATAGATGAATGGAAAATAGATTTAGCATATAGTTGTAGCCAGAAAGGATTAAGCTGCCCGCCTGGACTAAGTCCTTTTACAATGAATAAAAGAGCTGAAGATAAACTAAGTTCAAGAAAAACAAAAGTTCCTAACTGGTATTTAGATTTATCTCTTTTAAATAAATATTGGGGTTCTGATCGCGTTTACCATCATACTGCCCCTGTAAATATGAATTTTGCTATTCGAGAAGGTTTACGATTAATTGCTAATGAAGGTTTAGAGAATGTTTGGTATAGGCATAATACTAATGCAAAGAAACTTTGGAAAGGTTTAGAAAGCCTAGGAATGGAATTACATGTATCAAAGGATTATCGATTGCCAACACTTACAACAGTTAAGATCCCACCTGCAGTTGATGGAGATGGTTTTAGAAATCATCTTTTAAGAAACTTTGGAATAGAAATAGGAAATGGACTTGGAGAATTGTCTGGTAAGGTATGGCGCATAGGATTAATGGGCTTTAACTCAAGTGATAAGAATGTAGACAGATTATTAAACCTATTTGATACTGAGTTAAAAAAATATTCTATTTTTGAGTCCTCAACTTTTTAAACCATAATTGTAAAATTTTACTGCATTTGTCTTCTAAAATACCTCCTACGATTTCCATTTTGTGATGAGAACTTTTATGCTTTGATAAGTCAATTGAGCCTCCCAATCCACCTCTTTTCTTATCGTAGGCACCAAAAACAACTTTACCCATCCTTGCTTGAATAAGTGCCGATGCACACATTGTACATGGTTCTAAATTTGTAATGATCACACATTCATTAAATCTCCAATCATTTTTTATTAGAGATGCCTGCCTTAATGCCATAATTTCAGCATGACCTAATGGATCATTATTTATATTTCTCCTGTTAACCCCTCTTCCAATACATCTTCCTTTCTCATCTAAAATTATTGAACAGATTGGTAACTCAAATTTCCCAATTTCTTCTGATCTTCTTAAAATTGAGTTCATCCATCTTGAGTATTTTAAAATATTTATTCCTTTCTGTTTATCATAATTACTATTTACATTTTCAAAAATATACCTCATTTACCAATATTAAGAATAAACTTATTAATAGATATCTTATCTGATGACTGAAGATTTAATTAATAAAAAAGATATATACTTCCCTTCGTATTTAGGGACTAACGATAACTTAATTACTCTATTAAATAAAACAACTCAAATTCTTTGTGACTGGTTCTCTAAAGCCGATAAACATGGTCCATTACCATTTGATGAGAATTTCAAGTGCTTAATGCCTGATGAGGATGGTAATTCTACAGAAGATTTGTTTTCTGATATTCAATCCCTCCTAAATAATTCTTTTAATCCAGTTCATCCCGGCTCTTTAGCTCATCTGGATCCCCCACCTTTGATTTTTTCTATTTTAGGCGATTTAATTGCTGCTGGTTTAAATAATAATCTTCTTGCTTACGAGTTGTCTCCAAGTATTACTTTGCTTGAGGAATCATTATGTAAATGGTTTGCAAAGAAAATAGGGTTTAATGATTCTTCAGGAGGCATAGCAGCTAGCGGAGGTACTTTGAGTAATTTGAATGCACTTATAGCAGCTAGACATAATTCTGGATTAGGTTCAGATCCCAATTCTGTATTACTTGTTAGTGAAGATGCGCATTCCTCCTTTATTAAATGTATAAGAATAATGGGTCTTGATAAATCAAATCTTATCAGGATTAAAACTGATAATAACGGCAGTATTGATATACAAAATCTTAGAAATAAAATAGATAAATGTTTTCTTGATAATAAAAAAATATTTGCTATTGTTGCCACGCTAGGTACAACTGTAAGAGGGGCAATTGATCCTCTTAAAGACATAAGTGAAATATGCAAAGAAAGAAATATATGGCTTCATATCGATGGCTCCATTGGAGGCATTTTTGCCATAACTTCTATTCCAATAGAAGGATTAAATAATATTAATAAGGCTAATTCCATAACAATAAATCCTCAAAAAATTATTGGCATTACAAAGACATCATCTTTGTTATTAGTTTCAGAAATGAGTACTTTAGAAAATACATTTTCTACTGGACTTCCTTACCTATCATCTAAAGAAGATATCATAAATAGAGGAGAAATAGGAATACAAGGTTCTAGACCTGCAGAGGTTATCAAACTATGGCTTGGGTTACGTTTTTTAGGTCTGAATGGAATAGAAAATATATTAAAATCATCAATTAATAGAAAAGATTTTTTTATAAAAAATATTAGTAAAAATAAATTTGATATATATTCAGGTCCTCTTCATATTGTATCGTTCTTACCAAAGAAACTTGAGCCAAATGAATCTGATGCATGGACTCAAACTAAAGTTAATGAACTAATTAACAATAATTTTATGCTTTCTAGGCCAAAATTTAAAGGTAAATACTTTTTACGGGTTGTCATGGGAAATTACAATACAAAAGAATCTCATATTGAAGAACTTTTGAGACTTTTAGATGCGTAACTTATGAATATGGGGAGACCAAAAATTATTGCAATAGTAACAGGGTTTATATCCATAGCTATTTGTATTGCTTACTTACTTTTAATAACTATCTTTGATTTCAGAACTTATCTAAATGATCAATTATCCAATTTTACTTAGTAAATGGAGGCAAACTTTTATTTGATTTAAAATAGTTTTTCATTTCAATTTTTGAAATAGCTTCTTTTACGAAGTTGTTTAAAATGTCCTCTCTCTTACTTATTCTATAAATATTATCTACTACTTCTTGAATTCCTCCATCTCCCCAATCTTGACCATTTTTAAAATATTCAATCAAACTTAGTCCTACTATTCTTATTAACCAGCCTGCGGTAACTGATTGTATAGATTTAGATAATATTATTTTAGTCAAGCTTGTAGCTAAAGCAGGAGAAATAATGGCGAGACCACCTTTTAATATTCCTTGTTTAGCCAATGCGCTTAGCAGTGATGTCGCCAAATCTTTTGCATCTTTTTTTGTAAGCTTTATTTCATATATTTTTGATAATTCCATTATCATTTGTAGGTTTACGGAGGTAGTAGTTAGGAAATCAACAGCTGGTAGTGGATTAACTAGTATTACTCCTCCTGTTATCCACATATATTTATTAATCACTTTATTTGACATTAAATATCTTTGCTCTTGCACGAAGTTTTTACTTTTAATACCTAACTTATTTGAGCGAAAAAGAATATTATCCGCCAATAATTCTTCACCATTATTATCGAGCGTTTCAATTATTTCTCTAAATAAACTTCCTACCTCTGGGACTAAATTTAAAGTATCTGATTTTATATAGGGAGATTGTTTAGGTACCGCAATTGTTTGAACAACTGAAATTCTATTTTTACTAGCGGAAGTTATAGAAATTATATTTTCTTTGATGAGGTTATTTTCATCTCTAGACCTCAAATCACATTTATTTAGAACTACTATTATTTTTTTTCCTATTTTCAATAATTCTTTAATTAAATAGTTTTCGTATTTATTTATGTCCTGATCTAAGACAAAAAGAACTAAATCAGAATTTGATGCTTGTAAAATTGTTGCTTTTTCTCTTTGTTCTCCTAATTTAGATGGTTCGAATAAACCAGGAGTATCAACAATATTAATGTTTCTTTTTAAGATTGGGATGCGAATTTTATAGCTATTAATTTGCTTTGTTGTACCTATTTTTGCTGAAGTTTGTCCTACAATATTTTTCAATAAAGATCTTGCTATAGATGTTTTTCCTGAGGAACCTGCTCCAAAAAGAGTAACGTTATAGTCTCCTGTTTTTAATTGGGCCTCTAGTTTATTTTTTTGGTAATTTAACAATTCAACTTTTACT
>CACGPQ010000006.1 GCA_902574955.1 uncultured Synechococcaceae cyanobacterium | reverse complement strand
TTTCAACTGAAAGAGCTCAACAAATACAAGTTAAACTATCTGAACTAGAGGATTTATTCAAACAATCTGATTACGTAACTTTGCATTTGCCTCGCACACCAGAGACAGAGAATTTGGTAAATATAGATGTCCTTAAAAGTATGAAAAGTAGCGCAAAATTAATTAATTGTGCTCGAGGAGGCTTAATTGACGAAGAGGCATTAGCAGAAGCTTTAAATAAATCATTGATTGCAGGTGCTGCAATAGATGTTTTTTCAAAAGAACCTTTGGAATCTAATTCACCACTTTTGAAGGTTGAAAAGAATCTTATTCTTACCCCTCACTTAGGAGCATCTACTCGGGAAGCACAAGAAAATGTAGCTGTTGATGTTGCAGAACAAATAAGAGATGTCTTGCTTGGTTTATCTGCTAGAACTGCAGTAAATATTCCAGGTTTGAGCCCTGATATTATGGATAGTCTAAAACCTCATTTGCAGTTGGCTGAAACAATGGGTCTGCTTATAAGCCAGCTTTCAGGTGGGCAGATACAGAAACTAGAAGTAAAGCTTCAAGGTGAATTTGTTCAGCATCCTTCTCAGCCATTAATAATAGCTAGTCTAAAAGGTCTTCTAAGTAAAGCTTTGGGAGATAGGATTAATTATGTGAATGCTTCTCTAGAAGCAGATTCAAGAGGTATTTTGGTAGTCGAGAATAAAGATGAAGCAAGACCTGAATTTGCTAGTGGTTCACTTCAGTTAACCACTTATGGAGATAATGGCGACCATAGCGTAGCAGGAAGCATTTTTGCTGATGGGGAATTAAGAATTATTAGTATTGATCAATACCCAGTTAATGTATCGCCAAGCAGATATATGTTGGTTACTAGGCACAGAGATATGCCAGGCATTATTGGCAAGCTCGGGTCTTTATTAGGTAGCAACAATGTAAATATTGCCTCAATGCAAGTTGGGCGCAAAATTGTTAGAGGGGAAGCTGTTATGGTTCTAAGTATTGATGATCCAATACCTAATAAGCTGCTTGATACCATTATTGAAGTAGATGGGATTACCAACGCTAATCCAGTAACTCTATAAAGAGACCTGCTCCATATAATGGCAATTAAAGATTGGTATAAGCTAACTTTTCGGATAGAAAGTGATTCTGAAGAAATTATTATTTGGAAATTAAATGAGCTGGGAATATCTAGTTTTTCATTTGAATATTTAATTAAAAATAAAAATAAAAAAGAAGTGAATATATGGCTTCCAATTGATGATTGGGGCGAGAGTTCTAGAAGTAGTTTTGAAAAAATAATTAGCAAACTTCTAAATATAAATCCTCCTGAGAATCAATTTTTTTACTGGAGTATTATTAAAGAGGAGGATTGGTTGACAAGCTGGAAGAAATATTGGGCTCCTGAATTAGTAGGTAATCATTTTTTAATATTGCCCTGTTGGATAAATCTTAATAAAAAGTTTAAAGATAAACAAATCATAAAAATTGATCCTGGAGCAGCCTTTGGTACAGGAAGTCATCCTTCGACTTATCTTTGCTTGGAAAAAATGGAGAATATTGTATTTTCTAATAAAAAGGTATTAGATATTGGGAGTGGTAGCGGAATTTTGAGTGTCGCCGCGAGATTACTTGGCGCTAAAGAGGTTTGTGCAGTGGATAATGATTATTTAGCTATAAATTCAACTAACTCTAATTTTCAACTGAATTTCGGTAATATAAAAAACTTAAATACATATTTGGGATCTTTTAATGAGGTAATTTTAAAGAATCAACTCAAACAATTTGATTTTGTTTTTTGTAATATTATCGCTGAAGTAATAAAAGAAATGATTCCAAATATTTATAAGTGTTTGAAAAACAATGGGGAAGTCATTTTCAGTGGAATTTTGAATTCACAAAAGGATGAAATTATAAAAATATTAATTCAGAATGACTTGAAATTATTGGATGTATCAACTAGAAAAGATTGGGCATGTATTTCTGCACAAAAAACCAGCAATCCAACCTAAGTATAAGTTTTTCTTATAGATACTCTTTCATACATTTTATTGTGTCATTTTTTACTTCAAAATCTCACATATCGACCTAATCGATGTTAAAAATGTATGTAATAGGTACTAATTACCAACAATTTTTTTTTTAAATGGCTTCTTACAAAGTTACACTCATCAGCGAAGGTGAAGGTCTCAATTCAACTATTGAAGTACCTGACGACCAATACATCCTTGATGCAGCTGAAGAACAAGGTATCGACCTTCCCTATTCCTGCAGAGCTGGAGCCTGTTCAACATGTGCTGGAAAAGTTACTTCAGGTAGTGTTGATCAATCAGATCAAAGTTTCTTGGATGATGACCAATTAGAAGCTGGTTTTGTTCTTACATGTGTTGCTTATCCAACATCTGACGTAACAATTACAACTCATGCTGAGGAAGAATTGTATTGATAATAAAAAATTAACTTTTCCAAGTTGATTATTCATCATTTCTTTGCCACTCTCTATTAAGGTGGCTTTTTTATTGTAAATGAATAAATTTCAATTTTTCAAGACCGGCAGTGTTCAATCAAGTTATGGCGGCCAGTTTAGTTATAAGGTAATTGGACCATGTTGCAGGCTTTATGATAGGGAAGACTTGCCTTGGCCCTGCTCAAGACTTGCTTGGAGAAGTAAGGAGCCTAGTTGGAGAAGAATAGGTTCTAGGTTCGTTGCTGATATGGCTTCAAGAAAATGCCCATCTTACTCAGTACAGATTTTGGAGCCTGGATCAAAACCTGTTGAGACAGTTATAACTTTTTTTTCAAAGAAATTTTCTTCTAATATACAAGAATGGTGGTATAGCAAAAAACCAGGCTCAAAAGAGCCTGATAATATTTTTCCTTCTGAAGTTAGTTAGCTTTAAATATTATGCTTTTGGCTTTGGAGGCATATAACCTTTTAATCCAGTGCATTCAAGACTATCAATTGTATTAACTCCAGTTTGTGAGTTAGTTCCACTAGCTCTTTCACATAATGATTTTCTCTGAGAAAGATCAAGATTTGCATCAGTAAAGTCTGCTCCGTCAATAATTGCTCCATCAAAAACACTTTTCATTAGCTCACCATTGGTAAGATTTGCATCTGTAAAATCAGCATTATCAAATCGTGTTGCATATGCAATTAGGTCTGTCATATTGGCCCCTTTAAAACTAGAGTTTTTTGCAGTTGTAACACTCATATATGCGCCTTGAAGATTAGCTTCTCCTAAATCTTGATTAGATAAATCATATTTAACATATTCAGTATTATGGAGGTCGGCACCGTGAAGATCATCTTTTAGTACGTCAACTGATGAAGGATCACTAGGATAGAGTGCGTTTGCAGAGATTGGATTAATAAGTAAACCAATAATTAATGGAAGAAAAATAAATAGTCTTTTACAAGACTTATGTAGTGATGAAAAAATAGAGACCATTTCGATCGACATCTAATAGAAAAACCTAAGACTATTATTTCATGGGTTGGTCATTTACAACGCTCCTGCTAACGAACTGTTGCAGTTTATTTTATTTCTACAGTTAGAAAATCTTTGGCAAGGTGAGTATTTGGGAAAACTTTTTGTGCCTCTTTAAGCAAATCGCTTGGCGTAATTGAATTTTTATTATTATATCTTGGACTTAAATGAGTAATAATTAATTTTTTTGTATTAGATAATAATGCTGTTTTGGCAGCCATGAACGTTGTGGAATGTAATTTTTCATAGGCCATGCTCTCATCTTCCTGAGAAAATGTTGATTCATGTACGAGTAAGTCGGCATTTTTTGATAGTGAAACAGCTGATTCGCTAAAGACTGTATCAGTGCAATAAACAAAACTACCTCCCTCTCTTGGAGGCCCACAGAATTCTTTTCCATCAAATGTCCTACCGTCCGCTAAAACGACTTTTTTACCTTGTTGCAGTTCTGAATAAATTGGTCCAGGTGCTATTTTTAGAGACTTTGCTTTTTTGATATCAAATATACCTGGCTTACTTTTTTCACTAACCCTATAACCATAAGCAGGTATTTTATGTTTAAGGCAGGCGCAATTTACTTTTATTTTGTTGTTTTCAAATAGATTTCGCTTTGTTGATGCAAAATTTTCAACTTCCACAAAATGTAATGGGAATGACAATTTGCAAAAACTATTTTTAAGTGCTGAATTTATAAAACTCCGCAACTCTGAAGGACCGTAAATTTCAATACCCGCGCTATTGCCTGATAATCCTAAGGTAGCCAAAAGTCCAGGCAAACCATAAATATGATCTCCATGCATATGGGTAATAAATATTTTCTTGATTTGAGAAGATTTAATATTGCTTTTCATTATTTGATGTTGCGTTCCCTCTCCACAATCAAAAAGCCAAACTTCTGATGACTGTGATAATTTAAGTGCTAGAGAAGAAACATTTCTCGTTAAGGATGGGACTCCTGAACTAGTTCCTAAGAAGGTGATATTCACTTATTTATGATATTTTTATTTTTATATCTGGATTAAATTTAGACTTTTAGTCAAACTAAGGCAAATTAAGCATTTGTTTTTAAACAAAGTGATACTTAAATTGAAAAATAACTTTAGTAAGTGTTGCCTGACAAGTATTTTATTTATTTGTGTTTTTCAGAGTGAAAGTGTTTTTGCATCGAGAGAGCCAATAATTAGAGTTTTGATTTCAAAAAATAACAATTTAAGGATCAGAGCAGATAGATCAATTCCTTTAACCATAGAGGGGAAATTTTTTTCAAGCAAAAAAATAAAAGGCTTAACTTTTAAAAATGAGAAAAATAGAAAAATTTTATATTTTGATAAAAATAAACAAAAAAAATATGACTTAAAAAGTAAGCAACAATTTCAAGTTAGTTCTTCTGATGGGAGAGGTATTTGGGTAGGTCAGAAGAGATATTCTGGTAAGCTTAATCTTTTTGTGCTTGAATCTGAAATATTGGTGGTAAATGTTTTAGGAATAGAAAAATACCTAAGTAGCGTAGTGGGTTCAGAGATGCCAACAAAATGGCCTATTGAAGCATTAAAGGCACAAGCAATTGCCTCTAGAACTTATGCTTTAAAGCAAAATGGAAATAATTTATTTGATATAGATTCAACGCAGAAAAACCAAGTCTATAATGGCTTGGAGTCAAGAACGTATAAAACTATCAGAGCAGTTAAAAGTACAAGATCTTTGGTTTTAACGTTTAAAAATAAATTAATTAATGCTTTGTTTCATAGCAGCTCAGGTGGAATGACAGAAAATAGTCAAGATGTTTGGAAGAATAAATATCCGTACTTATCAAGTGTGAAAGATTTTGATAAAAATAATCCAAATTTTAGATGGCAAAAAAAAATTTCGAGTAATGAATTAATAAATTTATTTCCCAAGATTGGAGGTTTAAAAAATATAGAGATTCTAGATATTTCTAATACCGGGAGGGTAAAAAATGTAAAACTTATTGGGGCTTATGGTTCTGATCAAATGTCTGGGGTAGCCTTAAGAAAAAGATTAGGACTCAAAAGTAATTTTGTGAGATTTAAATTGTTTGAGGAAGAATTAAACCATAATACTCCCCTAAAGAAAGGTTTGATAGTTTTTGGACAGGGATCAGGTCATGGAGTAGGAATGAGTCAATGGGGAGCTAAATATCTGGCGTCTAGAGGCCAAAAAGCTGAAAAAATATTAAAGTATTTTTATAGAGGAGTGGAGATTAAACCTTTTAAAAAAGATTACTTGTAGAAGTTATTTAGCATTAAGGACCAATTTTGGATTTATATGAGACTGATCTCTATTTAAGAATCCAATCCCAAGTAGTGTTTGTTTTTTATCTATTACTTTTATGGGTTTTTTATAATCAAAAGACTTGCTTCCCTTGAAGTAATTAATATCAACTTTAATTGCTCTTCCTGTTTGCCAAAAATTGATTTGTTCTTCATTCCTTAAGACAAATGATGAAATGTGATTAAGAGCAGAAATTGTTGGGATAATAAAATTTTCTAAGTTTTTTTTACAGTTTTCGATATCAGATATTTTTATTGAGTTTTGTTCATCAAAGCCACAAGCCGAAATTCTTTTTAGTTGTAGAAGGCAACCTTCAGAATTAAGAATTTCGCCTAAATCTCTTGCAATTGCTCTTATATATGTGCCAGCTGAACACTTGATTTTTATTTCTATGATTCCGTTTATTTGGTCCCATTTCATTAAGATAAGTTCGTCTATTTTTACTTCTCTAGGTGCTAATTCAAAAATTTCATTCCTGAAAGATTTTTTATAAGCTCTCTCACCTTTGACGTGCACACTAGATACTTTTGGCGGAATTTGTTTAATAATTCCTCTAAATCTATTTAAGTATTGATCTAATTTTTCATCACTGATTTTAGGCCAACTTTTTTGATATATTATTTCTCCGTGAATATCATCAGTGTTAGTTCTTATCCCTAATTTAATTTGTCCTATGTAAGTTTTACCCTGAGGTAGATATTGAATAAATCTTGTTGCACTGCCTATTGCGATTGGTAATGTTCCTATAACTTCTGGATCAAGAGTTCCAGTATGCCCGACCTTTTTTGTATTTAGTAACTTCCTTATTTGTTTAACGCAATCATGAGATGTACAACCCTTATCTTTATTAATTACTAAGAATCCATCTTTAGTTTCCATTTTTAATATTAAGAATACTTTGAGAAAGATTTATAACCATTCTATGATTTTGGTATTGGAAATTTAGGGTAAGGAATTGAAGAATAATAATTTTATTTTAAAAGGGTTTTTAGATAATGCTTTTAATTTGAAATCACATTTAATGGAATACTTATCTATTAGAGAATGTGATTTAGATGGATTCCTTGCAAATGCAAAGATGAATTTGGCAAATTCACATCCTGGGGATGCTTTAAATGATGTTTCAGATTTTTATACTGAGATTGTAGGAGATAGGCATTTAGCTGATTTAGCTGCTTGGCATATCACAAGTAGGGACTACATCGCTGATACTTTAAAACTTCAGCAGAGATTTTCTAGAGATTTAGTTTTGGATTTTGGTGGAGGTATTGGTACGCATGCCTTAGCTAACGCTATGTCTTCAAAAGTTGAGCATGTTTTTTTTGTAGATATTAATCAAACAAATAGAAATTTTGTTGAATACAGGGCTAAGAAATTAGGAGTCGAAAAAAAACTCACTTTCTGCAAGACAATTCAAGATACTCAAATATTGAAATTTGATACGATAGTTTGTCTTGATGTTTTGGAACATCTTGCAGATCCAGCTTCACAAATTAATAATTTCAGTGAGATTATGGATAGTAATTCTATTGCTTTATTTAATTGGTATTTTTACAAGGGAGATAAGAATGAGTATCCCTTTCATATAGACGACAGTAAAATCGTCGAAAAGTTTTTTGAGACTCTTCAATCAAATTTTTTAGAAGTATTTCATCCTATTCTTATAACTACAAGAGCTTATAAGAAGATTAGATAACTATATTAACTCTTTTTCTATTTCTTAAATTTCTTTTAATGCTTTCGAAACTTACGGTTCCTTCTTTGAGCGCAAAAAGGGTGTCATCTTTACCTTTACCTACATTGATCCCAGGCAAAAATGATGTACCTCTTTGGCGAATTAAGATTGATCCAGCAGTTACTTTTTCTCCTCCATAAGCTTTAACACCCAATCTTTTGGAATTTGAATCTCTTCCATTTCTAGTAGAACCTGTTCCTTTTTTATGTGCCATTAGAAGTGTTTAATTTGTAGATTTTTCAGATTTTGGTTTAGTTTCCTTTTTAACAGTTTCCTTTTTAGAAGTAGACTTAGGAGCACTTTTCCCAATTGTTATAGATTTTACCATAACTCTTGTAAGTTCTTGTCTGTGGCCCATCTTTTTTCGTGTCTTTTTTTTGGGACGCATTTTGTATACAAGAATCTTCTTATCTCTTTTATGAGAGACCACTTCTAATTCAATTTTTGCATCTTTAACGTAAGGTTTGCCAATAGTTATAGACTCTTTGTCCTTTAAAACTAAAACTTTTTCAAGTGTTATCTTGTCTTTCTCTTTTGCATTTAACCTGTCTATGTCATAGTATCTGTTAACTTCAAACCAAAATTGTTGGCCCGAAGTTTCAGCGATCGCGTACAATTCATTACTGTTTAAAGAATTGTTTGGGGAGTTTTTAGAATTTGTCATATCTTAAAGACGCTATTAGGCTCAAATTGATAATTTGATTTAGCCAAATAAGCAATCATAATAGTTTGTCTATTTTCTTATTTTGTAGTGTAATAAGTCAAGGGTTATTTTAATCTTTTATATCAATTTAAGAATCCATACCAATGGCAGCAAGAAAAACGTACATTTTAAAACTCTATGTTGCTGGAAATACTCCTAATTCAATGAGAGCCTTAAATACTTTAAGAGAAATTTTAGAAAATGAATTCAAAGGAGTTTATGCTTTGAAGGTGATTGATGTACTTAAGCAACCACAACTTGCAGAAGAAGATAAAATTTTAGCC
This sequence comes from uncultured Synechococcaceae cyanobacterium, assembly GCA_902574955.1. Lineage (GTDB taxonomy): Bacteria > Cyanobacteriota > Cyanobacteriia > PCC-6307 > Cyanobiaceae > Prochlorococcus_A. Next base: position 43,044 of record CACGPQ010000006.1, on the reverse strand, counting down.
ACCCCAACCTTAGCTAAAATTCTACCGCCACCAGTGAGAAAAATAATAGGTGATCTCTCAGATAGAGAGAAAGTTTTAATTGGTTTAGATCTACTTTTTGATGAATTAACTGAAACTGAATATAGTGGAGATAAATAAAATATCTAAAACTTTTAAATTAAAAATAAAATCAAAATTTATTTTACTTTTGTTTAATTAGCACAAAACTATGAATGATAAGAAATTTGGCAAATCGAATAAAATGCAAGTACAAAAATTACCAACTGGAATAGAAGGCTTTGATGATGTTTGTAGGGGTGGGTTGCCTGTTTCGCGAAGCACACTCGTTAGTGGTACTTCAGGAACTGGTAAAACTGTTTTTTCTTTGCAATATTTGCATCATGGAATTTGTAATTTTGATGAGCCTGGTATCTTTGTAACATTTGAGGAATCACCTTTAGATATTATTAGAAATGCCGCAAGTTTTGGTTGGGATTTACAAGAATTAGTTGATCAAAATAAACTTTTTATTTTGGATGCATCACCTGATCCTGATGGTCAGGATGTTGCGGGTAACTTTGACTTGTCTGGTCTTATTGAGCGAATTAGTTATGCAATTAGAAAATATAAAGCCAAAAGAGTTGCAATAGATTCAATAACTGCGGTCTTTCAACAGTATGATGCTATTTACGTTGTAAGAAGAGAAATATTTAGACTAATAGCAAGATTAAAAGAAATAGGTGTGACAACTGTTATGACTACAGAAAGAGTTGATGATTACGGACCAATTGCTAGATATGGAGTTGAAGAATTTGTATCTGATAATGTTGTCTTATTAAGAAATGTTCTTGAGTCAGAAAAGAGAAGGAGAACTTTAGAAGTTTTGAAGTTAAGAGGTACTGTACATATGAAAGGTGAATATCCATTTACTATGGGAATAGATGGAATAAGTGTGTTTGCTCTAGGAGCAATGAGATTAACGCAGAGATCCTCAAATATTAGAATTAGCTCAGGAGTTAAAGATCTTGATGATATGTGTGGCGGAGGATATTTTCAAGATTCCATCATTCTCGCCACTGGAGCTACTGGTACAGGTAAAACAATGCTTGTATCAAAATTTGTTGAAGATGCTTATAACAATAGTGAAAGAGCAATACTTTTTGCATATGAAGAATCTAGGGCTCAATTACTTAGGAATGCGACTAGTTGGGGAATAGATTTTGAAAAAATGGAAAGTGATGGGTTATTAAAAATTATTTGTGCATACCCTGAATCAACTGGTTTAGAAGATCACTTGCAAATTATAAAAACGCAAATTAATCAATTTAAACCAAAAAGAATGGCCATTGATTCTCTCTCCGCATTAGCCAGAGGTGTAAGTTTGAATGCATTTAGACAGTTTGTAATAGCAGTTACTGGTTATACAAAACAAGAGGAGATAGCAGGCTTTTTTACTAATACTGCAGAAGAGTTTATGGGAAGTCACTCTATAACTGATTCTCATATCTCAACAATTACAGACACGATATTGTTGCTTCAATATGTAGAAATAAAAGGTGAGATGGCAAGAGCTTTAAATGTTTTTAAAATGCGGGGATCATGGCATGATAAAAGAATAAGAGAATTTATCATTACTAATAGTGGTCCCGAAATAAAAGATTCTTTTTCAAATTTTGAACAAATATTTAGTGGTGCGCCTCACAGAGTTGTACCTGATCAAAATGTTCAAAATGTTTTTAAAGGAATTGATAAAAATTAGATAATTTCTTTAATTTCAGAACTTGAAAAAGAATCTGAATTATTAATAGCTTTTGTTAATAATTCATCTTTATCAGATTGAGCCAAGGCTAAATCAAACCAAAAAGTAGTACCTACTCCTAATTCACTAGCCATACGAATTTCCCCACCGTGCTTTTCAATTATTCCTCGCACTATAGATAAACCTAAACCTGTCCCTTGCTCAGTATGAACAGAATTCTCTACTCTATAAAAACGATCAAATATCTTTTCTTGATCAGCTTGAGATATTCCTGAGCCAGTGTCAGCTATTTCAATTCTTACTTTTGGGAGTGGTGATACTAATTCACATTGAGGGGCTGAATCATTTTTAATACTTGGAGGGAAAGCAGGACAGGAATCTGGCCATGTATAAGCTCTTATAATTAGGGAGCTATTTTTTGGACTAAATTTCAATCCATTACCTAGCAAATTATCAAAAACCTGTAAAAGTAAATCAAAATTTCCAAGAATTGGAGGAATAGTTTCCTCTATATCATGAGCTAATGAGACATTTTTTTCTGTAGCATTAAGTCTATAATTTCTAAGAGTCTGTTCTATTGCTGGTTTTATATCCATTTGCTCTAGTTGAACAATTTTCCCAGACTCTAATCTTGATAAATCTAATACATCATTTACTAGTCTTGTTAACCTATCAGTCTCTGAATTTGCAATTCCCAAAAATTCTATTTGTTCTTCATCAGAGAGCTGATCTTTTAAATCGTGTAAGGTCTCTACATAACTTTTGATATTAAAAAGCGGCGTTCTTAATTCGTGCGAAACATTACTAATAAATCTATTTTGTGCGGCGTTAAGTTCAACTTCTCTAGTTAAATCTTGAATTGTTACGGCAATTCCTTTTAATTCAACTTTATTTGTATCCAAAACTGATTGCAAGACAATTCTTAAGGTTCTTGCTGGTTCTCCCAAGCTGAATCTTAAATCGTCCTTCTCCTTTTCCCTGTTTAAAATAGATTCTATATTCGTATGTAAGTCGTTAGATAAAATTTCCGGAATTTCATTTAAAAAATGTTTACCCTCTAAGAATCTTCCTTCCCAACGAAATAATCTCTTTGCTGTTGGATTAGTAAGTACAATCTTTCCTTGTGAATCTAGTAATATCGCACCATCAGCCATTGTAGCTATTAGCGATTGCTGCTTGATTTGTGCTGCTTTTAGTTCTTCTATATTAGCTTCGTCATAATTTTCTAACTGGGTTGCCATTCGGTTAAATCCATTTAAGAGTTCTCCTAGATCACCTGTCATAGGTAATGAAATTCTGGATTTAAAATTTCCTCTTGAAATTTCTCTAACACCTCTTACTAACTCTCTTACGGGTCTCGTAATAGTTAGTGCATTAAATACAGCACCAAGTATTACTAAAACCCAAATAGAGATAAACACTGCAATGGTAACTTCTCTAGTTAAGGCAGCACTGGCTAGTGCTTTTTTATTAGGGGTGACTCCTAGAGCTAAAGTCCCAAGATATTTGCCTTTCCACAACATTGGAACAAATACATCTGTTACTTGACCTTGAGGTGTATCATGCTGCCTTACCAATGGAAATTGTGGCCTCTTCTTTAATTCTGAGGGTAGTTTTAATCTTCGAGTGAGCTGAAACTGGCTATCTGAGCTTGTCGGTGTTGCACTTATCGGTATCCCAAGTTGAACAATATCTTCAGCATCAGTAAAGAATATATAACGCAGGTTTCGACTTGATCTCCAAAACTTTTCAGCTACATTTGAAATTTCTTTTTTTTGGTTATTAGCGACTAACTCTGTTACATTCCCGGATAACAATAAGCCAAGATCTCGAGCGTATCTAGTATCATTCATACCTGCATCTCTTTGAATACTATTTAATGCAAAAAAAGTTATTCCTGTCATTAATAGGCTTACGACAAGAGTTGCTATGGCTAGCAACTTTGTTCTTAAACTGAACCCACTCCACCAAGCGAGGAATCCATTAATCCAAAAGTTATTATTCATATCTTCATTAACAGTTTTGTTATTATTTCCACTATCTTGATTATTGGCATCCACCATAACTTTAATTCTCCTTAGAAAAGTTTTTTCTGACTTGATGACCTATGTCATTTCTGAAGTAGATACCCTCAAAATGAATTTCTTTTAAATTCTTATATGCTTTTTCAAAAACCATATCAAAATCTTTATCTTGACAGACAATACTTAAGACCCTTCCTCCATCAGTTAATAATTTCCCATTTTCACTTAAAGAAGTACCAGAGTCAAAAATTTGACAGTCTTCAGAGTCAATCTTACCTATATTTATTTGAAAGCCAGTTTTATATTCATGAGGATAACCTTTGGAGGTCGCTATTACGCAACCACTTACTTTATCAGAAGTATTAATTATTTCATGACCAGTTAAATTACCCATTGAGCATTTTTCTAAAAGAAATACAAAATTTTGATCCATTAAAGGCATTATTGTTTGGCATTCTGGATCACCAAATCTGCAGTTATATTCTATAACTTTGGGCCCAGATTTTGTGATCATTAATCCAAAGTAAATTACACCTCGATAGTCAATATTTCTTTTATTTAATTGATATATTGTAGGTTCAATTATCTCTTTGATGATTCTATTAAGATAATCTTCTGTTAATAATGGAGCAGGAGAATAAGCCCCCATACCTCCTGTATTTGGCCCTTGATCTCTCTCATTAAGTCGTTTGTGATCTTGAGCAGTTGGAAGTATTGTGTATCTCTTCCCATCGCACAAAACAAAAACTGAAACTTCTGGTCCTTGAATTTTTTCTTCAAGAACAACTACATTCCCAGAGTTACCAAATCTACCATTAAAAATTGACGCTGCTGCTTTAAAGCATTCATCTTTTGAATTAGGAACAAAAACACCTTTACCTGAAGCTAGACCATCAGCTTTTACGACAAGTGGAATTGATGAAGAATTGATAATTTTTTTGGCTTCTTCAAGAGAATTTACTTTCCAAAAGTTTGCAGTTGGAATATTTGCTTCTTGCATAAATTCCTTAGCCCAAGATTTGCTAAATTCTAATTTTGCTCCATCTTTATTAGGACCAAATACTTTAAAATCTTTTTTGCGAAGAAAATCAGCTAATCCATTTGCTAGAGGGATTTCTGGTCCGATTACAACTAAATCTATTTTAAGGAAATCAAGCTCTTCTACTAGTTCATTCTTATTATTTATATCAATTTTTAGTCTTTTACATTTATTTATTCTTTCTGAACCAGCATTACCAGGTATTAAATAAACTTTTTTGACTAATTCATTTTTTTGAATAGCCCAAGCTAGAGAGTTTTCTCTCCCGCCATTCCCAATTATTAAGATATTTTCTAACCTAGTAAAGTTTCTAGAACTTGGTGAATCAATTCCCATGTATTTGTTTTTTAAGGTTATAAGGTTTCGATGAATAATCAGTTAAAATGAAGAAAAATCATTTGAACTTATCTCTAATAATTATGTTAATTACAAAAAGTACTTTAGTAATCATAATAAGGTTTTAATTAATGAATAATAAATATGAGTTGATATATGAAGGCAAAGCAAAAAAAGTATTTACTCATGATGATGCAGATAAAGTAAAAATTGAATTTAAAGATGATGCTACAGCTTTTAATGCGTTGAAAAAAGAAAAATTTGAAGGTAAAGGTAAACTTAATTGCCTTATTAGTGCAAGAATTTTTGAGATTTTAATTAAGAAAAATATTCCAACTCACTTTATTGAACTTGAAAATGAAAATACCATGATTGCAAAAAAAATAAAAGTAATTCCATTAGAAATTGTTCTAAGAAATACTGCTTATGGTTCTTTGTGTAAACAAACGACTATTAAACCTGGAACTTTCCTATCTAAACCATTAATTGATATCTATCTTAAAAATGATGAACTTAATGATCCCCTTATTACAAAAGATAGAATTGAATTAATGAACATATTAAGCTCTGATGATTTGGAGTTGATAATTAATTTAACTTTAAAAATTAATATAATCTTGAAAAGTTTTTTTAAAAATATTCAACTTCAACTTGTGGATTTCAAGTTGGAATTTGGTTATGATTTATGTAATAACATTCTTTTAGGAGATGAAATAAGTCCAGATAATTGCAGATTGTGGGATCTAAACCAAAAAGATGATACAATTGTTAGTCTGGATAAAGACAGATTTAGGAATGATTTAGGTGGATTAATTGAAGCTTATAGTGAAATTCACAGAAGGATAAACGATTATCTTTAACCTAATTGAATCAATAATGACTTATTTATCTTAATCAAAAATACTATGCAAAAACATTTTTTAAAATTTGGGAAGGTTTTCGCAAATGTTTCCTGCTCTCCCTTGATTTTGATATTAAATAATTCAGAACTGGCTGCTAATTATTTGCCAAATTACGTTGATCAATCAATACAAACTTTAGAAATAACAACTATTAGTAATAATTTATTTCAAGGGATTGATATCAAAAAAAATAAGAAATTTCTTCTTGCCGAGAGTAATAATGAAATTAATGAAGAAAGAGTTCTTATTTCAGAAATAATTATCGAAGGTTGGGAAAATCATCCTGAGGGTAGAAAACTTGAATTGGCTGCATACGATTCTATGAGCATAAAGCCTGGAAGTCTTGTTGATAATCGAATTTTAAATCAAGACCTCAATTCAATATATGCTAGTGGTTGGTTTTCAGGAGTTAAAATAAGCTCTCAAGATGGGCCGCTAGGAGTGAGGCTAATAGTCAATGTAGTGCCTAATCCAATTTTGAAAAAAGTGGAACTTAAACCAACTAACGCTGTAATCTCAAATGAATATGTAGATGATATTTTTAATAATTATTATGGGACAACTCTCAACTTAAATGAATTTCAAAATAAGATAGAAATAATAAAAAAACGTTATGAAAAAGAGGGTTATTCTTTAGCTAGAATTAGTAGTCCTGATAGAATCTCTGAGAACGGAGTAGTAACATTAAAAGTTTCTGAGGGTGTTATATCTGATGTAAAAATAAGATTCCCAAATTCTGATGGTGAATTTATTATTGATGGAAAACCTAGAAAAGGGAAAACAAAAGATTGGGTCATAAAAAGAGAATTAAAAACACAACCTGGTTCAATATTTAACAGAAAAATTTTAGAAGCTGATATCGGTAGACTCTATGCCACATCATTATTTGATGATGTAAAGGTTTCTCTTGGTCCTGATAATTTAAATCCTGGTCAAGTCATAATTTTTTTAGACTTGAGCGAACAAAGAACAGGCTCATTAACAGGTGGACTTGGATATAGCAATGGTTCAGGTATATTCGCTTCAATTGGTTTGCAGGAAACAAATGCACTAGGAAGAGCATGGTCTACAAATTTAAATCTTAATTTTGGAGAATATTCAACAACCTATAATTTTTCATTATCTGATCCATGGATTAAAGGAGATAAACATAAAACATCTTTTAGAACAAATATATTTTTGAGTAGAGATTATCCTCAAGAATTTAAAAGTGAAAACAATGGCAGATTATATGCAGTCGATGATCAAATACCAACTAGCTCTGATAGTTTTTCATCAATAGTTTTAGAAAAAACTGGCGGTGGATTTTCTTTTTCAAGGCCTCTTAATGGTGGGGATCCATTTAAGCCCGCTAAGTGGAGAGTTCTTGCAGGGATGAATTTTAAGAAAGTAGCAATGATTGATGGTGATGGTAACAAAAAACCTTATGGTGATAAGACTCCAACCACAACCAGAAATAATATAAGCGACATTATTTGTATTGGATTTACTCCTAATGATGGATCATGCCCTGATGAAAATACATTGATAAGTGTTATTGCAAGTGCATCTAGAAATAATTTGAATAATTCCATCAACCCAACAGCAGGGAATAAATTTAGCTTTGGTACCGAACACTTTGTTTCAATGGGGAGAAACTCTCCAACTTTTAATAGAATGAGAGCCTCATATTCATTTTTTATACCAACAAAATTAATAAATTTAACTAAATCATGTAAGTCTAGTGATGCTACAAGTGAAGATTGCCCTCAAGCTATTGGATTTCAATTTAAGGCGGGAACTATTTTAGGGGAATTACCTCCTTACGAAGCATTTTGTATGGGGGGGACTTCATCTGTTAGAGGTTGGGGGTCTTGTGATTTAGCTGTAAGTAAAAGTTTTGTTGAAGGCACTGCAGAATATAGATTCCCTGTTTGGAGAATGATATCGGGAGCTTTATTTGTTGATGCAGGAAGTGATTTAGGCTCTCAAAATGATGTCCCAGGCAAGCCAGGCAAATTATTACAGAAGTCAGGTGCCGGTTTTTCCCTTGGAGGTGGAGTTGGAGTGAAAACGCCAATTGGTCCATTAAGACTAGATGTTGCCAGTAAGGACCTAAGTGGAGATTGGAGATATACACTTGGAGTTGGATGGAAATTTTAAGTGTTTTCTTGGCCTGCTAATTATGATTTCTGCTATACCTTAGCTGGTGTTATCTCCAGAGAAGGTATTGGTCTGCATAGTGGAGAAAAAACAAGAGTTACAATTTCTCCTTATGACAAAGAAGGATATTATGTCTCTTTCAAAGATAAACCTGGTGAGATTTTTAAGTTAACTCAGGATTTAATTGGAAGTACGATGCTTTGTACGGCAGTTAAATTGGGAGGAAGAAATTTATATACTATTGAGCATTTACTATCATCAATGGCTGGGTGTGGGTTAAGTTATATTCATATTGAGGTTGATGGGAAAGAGATTCCCCTTTTAGATGGATCAGCAATCCAGTGGGTTAAAGATTTTGAAGAAGTAGGGATAAAAAAGGCACCTAGACCAGATAATTTCTTTCATGAGATTAATAAATCAATAATTTTAAATAAAGAAGACTCAGTCATAGCGGCAACCCCTTCTAAAAAAACTACAATTATATCCACAATAAATTTTGCCTATAAAGCAATTGGAAATCAAACTTTTGTGATTGACTTAAATCCAAAAAATTTTGTTGAAATGATAGCTCCTGCTAGAACATTTGGTTTTAAAGATCAATTTCAAGAATTAAGTGAACTTGGATTAATAAAAGGTGGAAGTTTGGAAAATGCCCTTGTTTGTGACGGTGATAAATGGGTTAATCCACCATTAAGATTTGATAATGAACCAATAAGACATAAAATTTTAGACCTAATTGGGGACTTGGCTTTGGTAGGGTTACCTAAGGCTCAAATTTTAGTTTATAAAGGATCACATTCTTTAAATGCTTTATTGGCCTCATCGCTAAAAAATTAACTTTATCTTTAATTGTTTTGGAAAAGAAATTATCCAGTGAAAATAATCAACTTTCCTCTGAGCACATACTAGGTTTGTTACCTCACAGATATCCTTTCGCACTTGTGGACAAAGTCATAGAGTACATTCCTGGGGAGAAAGCAGTTGCAGTAAAAAATGTAACTATAAATGAGCCTCAATTTCAGGGTCATTTTCCTGAAAGGCCCTTGATGCCTGGGGTTCTTATTGTTGAATCAATGGCTCAAGTTGGTGGAATAATTGTAACGCAAATGCCTGATCTTCCTAAAGGACTTTTCGTCTTTGCTGGAATCAATAATGTTAAATTCAGAAAACCAGTTGTGCCAGGAGATCAATTGATAATTTCTTGTGAGTTATTGTCTATTAAAAGACAAAGATTTGGGAAGGTTAAAGGTGAGGCGCACGTTGATGGGAAGTTGGTTTGTGCTGGAGAATTAATGTTTTCTTTAGTTGATTAGGGATATGGATCATAAAAATAATGAATTTAACTCAAGATTTAGTGGTGTCAAAGTGCACCCAAATGCTTTTGTTGATCCAAGTGCCGAATTACATGATGGGGTTATTGTCTCTCAAGGAGCTATTATCGGTCCTGATGTGACTATCGGGAAAGGAACAGAAATAGGCCCGAATGCTGTTATTTCAGGAAAAACTCAAATTGGTATTGACAATAAAGTTTTCCCAAGTGTTTTTATAGGTCTTGATCCCCAGGACCTTAAATATAAAGGGGCCCATACTGAAGTAATTATTGGAGATAATAATACTTTCAGAGAATGTGTAACTATCAATAAAGCAACTGATGAAGGCGAAAAAACAATTATTGGAAATAATAATTTGTTGATGGCTTACACTCATATCGGCCATAATTGTGAACTTGGTAATAGGATAGTTTTATCAAATAGTGTTCAAGTCGCAGGCCATGTAAAGATTGAAGATAAAGCTATTATTGGCGGTTGTTTAGGTATTCATCAGTTTGTACATATTGGATATTTAGCAATGATTGGAGGGATGACTAGAGTAGATAGAGATGTACCTCCTTTTTGTTTGGCCGAGGGGCATCCAGGGAGATTGAGAGGTTTAAATAGGATTGGAATTAAGAGAAGTGGTTTAATGGAAAATAAAGATTTTGATTTAAAATTACTTCAAAGCACTTGGAATATACTTTTTAAGTCTAATGATGCGATTTCCAATTCATTAGAAAAAGTACTTAAAGGAGAATTAGATATTTCATCTTCAAGATTATGTAGTTTTTTAAAAGAGTCAATATCTAAAGAAAGACGAGGACCAATGCCCGTAGTGAATGTATGAATAAAAAAATATTTATAAGTACTGGAGAAGTCTCTGGAGATTTGCACGGAAGTTTGTTGTCAAAAGCATTATTAAATGAAGCTAAAAAAAAATTTATAGATTTAGAAATTTGCGGATTAGGCGGGGAAAGGATGAAGAAAGAAGGTGTAAAAATCCTCCAAGATACTACATCAATTAGTGCAATAGGAATTTGGGAAGCTTTACCTCTTCTTATTCCAACAATAATAATTCAAAGAAGATTTTATAAATTATTAAAAAAATATCCTCCAGATTGTTTAATTTTGATTGATTATATGGGACCCAATATAAAAATTGGTACTAAATTAAAAAGATCGAAGACTAAAATTCCAATTTTTTACTATATTGCTCCTCAAGAGTGGGCTTGGAGGGTTGGCAATAATACTACAACAAATCTAATAAAGTTTTCTGATAAGATTTTTGCAATTTTCAAGAAAGAAGCAGCGTTCTATAGAAAGAGGGGCGGAAATGTTTTTTGGGTTGGACATCCAATGATTGATTTAACAAAAAAACTTCCTTTAAAGAAAGATGCCAGAAATATTTTAAAGCTTCGCCCAGATCAAAACATCATACTTCTAATGCCCGCATCAAGACCTCAAGAATTGCGATATATATTACCTACTTTTATGAAATCGGCTAAAAAATTACAACAAAAATATCCAAGTTTGGTTGTTTATATTCCCTCATGTCGGGATGCTTTTGATGAAATATTCAAAAAAGCCTTTAGAAAATATCAAGTAAAAGGAATTGTGATTTCTCAAAAAGATAGTGAAAAATTAAAGCCTTATATTTATTCGCTTACTAAAATTGCTCTTTGTAAATCTGGGACGGTTAATATGGAATTAGCTTTATATGGAATCCCACAGATTGTTGGTTATAGAGTAAGTCGGGTAACTGCTTTTATTGCTAAAAAAATTCTCAATTTCAAAGTAAAATTTATTTCTCCAGTAAATTTGTTAGTTAATAAATTTATAATTCCTGAGTTTGTGCAAAAGGAATTTGATGAAAATAAAATTTTCTATAAATCTTGTAGGATTCTCGAGGGGAAGTCAGAAAATATAAAAATTAAAAAAGGTTATGCTTTTTTAAAAAAAGAATTAGGAGAAAAAGGCGTAGTCCAGAGAGCTGCTAAAGAGATTATTGATTCTATTAATTAAAGTTTATAATAAAAAAATGAAATATTTCTTACCTCTAATAATTGCTCTTTTAATATTTATTAATCCTTTAAACGCCTTTGGAGAGGAATTAATTCTTGGAGGAGGTTGTTTTTGGTGTTTAGAACATGATTTAGAGTCATTAAAGGGGATAAATTTTGTACAAAGTGGCTATTCAGGTGGAGATTTGCAAAATCCCACTTACGAAAATCATGAGGGACATCAGGAAGTGGTTTTGGTAGACTATGATTCCAAATTGGTAACTTTACCCGAGATACTTAGGCTCTATTTCAGAAATATTGATCCTCTGGACGGCAAGGGTCAATTTTGTGATCGTGGAAATTCTTACAGGCCAGTGATCTTTTTCAAAGATGCATCTGAGGAAAGTGATGCAACCAATGCAATTGTTTCCGCTTCTAATGAATTGCGTGTACCATTAGAAAAAATATCTGTAGAACTAAAATCAAAAGGTCAATTTTGGTTGGCTGAAGAATATCATCAGGATTTTGCTGAGAGAAATGAATTAAAATATAAGTTCTATAGATTCTCATGTGGGAGAGATCAGAGGTTGGATAAATTATGGGGTGATAACGCTAGATCAACAAATCTTTGGAATGAATGATTTAAATATAGTTATTTATTTTTAATCCATTGAATAAGAGTTTTAACTCCAAAACCGGTTGCACCTGATGGATTAATTCCCTTATTCTTATCAGTCCAACAAGTCCCAGCGATATCAATATGAGCCCATTTAATCTCTTTATCAAAGAATTCCTCTAAAAACAAAGCAGCAGTTATTGACCCACCTGCTCTAGGACCTGTATTTTTCATGTCAGCTATATGAGACTTTAACCCTTCTTTATAAGATTTTTGTAAAGGCATTTGCCATAATTCTTCTCCAGACTCGGCTGATGCAGCTTTTAGGTCATTTGCTAGATCATCATTATTGCTCCAGAATCCAGCTACATCATTTCCTAAAGCAACAACAATAGCTCCTGTTAAAGTGGCGAGATCTATTATTGAATCCGGTTTTAAATTGGATGCGTAAGTTAAAGCATCGGCTAATGTGAGTCTACCCTCTGCATCAGTGTTATTTATTTCAATTGTCTTACCATTAGATGCCTTAACCACATCTCCAGGATGTACCGCAGAACCATTTATCATGTTTTCGCAAGCTGCGACAATAAAATGTATTTCTAGTCCCTTTGGTTTTATTGCTCCAAGTGCTTTTGCTGCTCCTAAAACTGCAGCACTTCCGCCCATATCATATTTCATCATTTCAATTTGAGAGGCTCCTACTTTAAGGTTGTATCCTCCAGAATCAAAGGTTAAACCCTTCCCAACAAGCGCAATCTTTTCTTTTATAGGACCCTCTGAGCTCAAAGTAAGATGTATAAATTTAGGATCTAGATCAGAACCTTTTGCAACAGCTAAATATGCACCCATTCCTAAATCTTCACAATCTTTTGCCTCTAAAATTTTTACTTCCAAACCATGATCCTTTGCTATTTGAGAAGCCTGAATAGACATTTCCTTGGGAGTAAGGCTATTTGGAGGGGCGGCTACAAGTCTTCTGGCTAGTTCTACACCTTCACATATTTTTTCTGTCTCTTCAAAGCTAATATTCTCAAATTTTTTTAAATTCAAAAACTCTATTTCTTTAAGAACTTTCTCTTCATCTTTTTTCTTGTTGAATCTATTGTCTTTGTAAGCGGATAATCTAGCAGACACTGCTAATTGATTTATTTTTAGTTTTGAATTTAATAATTCCCAAGGTAGCAAGATGCTGATTTTTTCATTTTTATCAACAGTTTTTCTAATAAGATTTCCTATAGAGTTTTCTATATCACTTTTTTTTAGGTCTTTCGATTTGCCAAGACCAACTATGATTAAAGTTTCTAATTTTTGATCTAAAAATTCAAAGCTTAGAGTTTTTCCTTTTTCTCCTTTGAATTTTTTTTGAGTAAATGTTTTTAGTAATAATTTTGGGTCAACAACAAATTTTATGTTTTCAAGTTGGCTTGCAATTTCTTCCTCTAAAACTCCAAAAATTAATAAAGCACCTTGCCAGTTATCTAGATTTTTTTGGAATGTGGAAAATTGCATTTGTAAAATGGATTTAATTGACTTTTAGTTGTTTGTGAAAGTAGTTGCCCACCTATCTCGGGTTTCTTTATTAAAAGGTGGTAACCATAAATATATCAGTTGCTGTTCTAATTTACGTCTTAATTTTACTTCTTTAGGTACATCTAAGAAGAAACGAATATCTTGATGACTTGAGAGGTTATTATGGGCTAAGGCTTCTTTATAGTTCATGAGGTAGTTTTTACAGTCATGTTCTCCCTTCCATCTTTTATTTGCTACGTTTGTTTCTCCTATATAAAGGATTATTTTAGAACTCTCCATTGAGTCAATTACAAAATACATTGCTGGACCATCGTGTATATATTGATTTGTTCTCCAAAAGTTTAATGATAATGGCTGCAGGGAAAACGGATCAATTTTTCTTTCATTTGAAATTGTATTTATTGGAAGACATGTTTGGTGCAAAGTTTTATTGTAAGCATCTTTTGAAATTTTAAATTGGTGATTATGGATTTTATTTCTCCATTCAGTTAGGATTTCGCCTTTGATTTTTAGATTATTTGATTGTTGAAAATTAATTGATGTATTTACATTTGAACCAAATAATTCAAATTGTCTATTTTGATTTGAAATATTATTTACGTTGAATTTTTCCAATATCTATGAAACATGTCTACTTAATTTACTTCTCAAAAAATATAAATCAAAGATTTATTTATAAACTAAAATTTATTAATGTTCTAATCAATTTAAAAGATTCTTGTTATCTTGTAATTGAGCCTTAATCTTGCGAAGTAAAAAAATAGAAATGGGATTCTTTGAGTCAGACATCGTTCAAGAAGAAGCTAAAAAGCTTTTTACAGACTATCAAGCACTTATGAAACTTGGTTCTGATTACGGAAAGTTTGACAGAGAAGGGAAAAAAATGTTTATAAAAAAAATGGAATCTCTTATGGATCGTTATAAGGTTTTTATGAAGAGATTTGAATTGTCTGAAGATTTTCAAGCAAAAATGACAGTAGAACAATTAAAGACACAGTTAAGTCAATTTGGGATTACTCCTGATCAAATGTTCGATCAAATGAATAAAACTTTAATAAGAATGAAGGATGAACTTGATAAAACTTCTTAAATTTAACGGTTAAAGCTTCATGTCAGATAATTCAATATTGCCATCATGGTTGTCAAGAGGAATAGAAGAATATTTTCCAATTAAGGGAACAGATAAAACCTTTTCAGAAATAATTGATCATGCGAAAAAAAATAATAAAAAACTAAGGATTAAACTCGGTATCGATCCAACTGGAACAGATATACATCTTGGGCACAGCATACTGTTTAAAAAACTTAGGGCATTCCAAGATAATGGACATATTGCAGTTCTAATTATTGGGGATTTTACTGCTCAAATTGGAGACCCAACCGGAAAAAATAAAACAAGAGTTCAGTTATCGGAAAAACAAGTTAATGATAATGCAAAAACATACTTAACCCAATTAGGGATGGGAAAGCCAGCCAATGAATCTATTTTAGATTTTGATTCAAAAGATAGAATAGAAATTAGATATAACAGTGAATGGTTAAAAGGATTAAATCTTAATTCCATAATTGAATTAATGGGGAGTGCAACAGTTAGTCAAATGCTAGCTAAGGAGGAATTTAATAAAAGGTATACTTCGCAAGTTCCAATTTCTTTGCATGAATTCTTATATCCACTATTACAGGGTTACGATTCGGTATTTGTTCAATCAGATATTGAGCTTGGAGGCACAGATCAGAAATTTAATATTGCAATAGGAAGAGATCTTCAAAGGCATTTTAAACAAGACCCTCAATTTGGTGTTCTGCTGCCAATTTTGACAGGTTTAGATGGAATTAAGAAGATGAGTAAATCTGAATTTAACACCGTCGGTTTGACTGAAGATCCTCTTTCAATGTATTCAAAATTAGAAAAAGTACCCGATAATATAATACCTACCTATTTTGAATTACTTACTAAATTAGATTTAAGTTTTCTGGAAAACTCAAATCCTCGTGAATTGCAGAGAAGAATGGCTTTAGAAGTTACTACTTTATTCCATGGGGCCGAAGAAGCATTAAAGGCGCAATCAAACTGCGAAAAATTATTCCTTGGACACAAAGAAAAAGTTGGAGAAATTCCAGAGATTTCTTTAAAAGAAGTAGTTTTTCCAGTAAAATTTTTCTACTTATTAAGTGCTCTAAAACTTTTCAAATCTAGCAGCGAATCCAAAAGATCTATTAAAGGTGGGGGTGTAAAAATTGATAGTCAAAAAGTAATAAATCCTGATTTAGTTTTTAATTCAAAAAATGATTTGGAAGGGAAAATTTTGCAAATTGGAAAAAAAATAATTAAGAGGTTTGAAAACTGAAAATTGATGAATAACAGATTTAATTCGGAAAATAAAATAATATTGGCAATTGATGGATTAGATTTAAGTCAAGCAAAATTACTTTTGGAAAAATGTCCTAATATTAAGTGGGTGAAAGTTGGTTTAGAGCTTTTTGTTAGGGAAGGTCCAAGAGTTATTGAAATATTAAAAGGTTTAAATAAAAAAATTTTTTTAGACTTAAAGTTTCATGATATTCCAAATACTATGCGGGCAGCATGTTTCCAAGTTTCAAAATTAGGCGTTGATATAATTTCTATTCATGCTTCAGCAGGTTTAAAAGCTCTTAAGGATTCGAAAAAAGCATCTTTAGAAGGAGCCACCTCAGTCAGTGTTAAACCTCCATTGGTTGTAGGAATAACTGTTTTAACAAGCTTTTCTCTTAAAGATTTTCAAACTGATCTTGATAGAAATAATTCAATTGAAGAAAATGTATTGAGACTTGCAAAGTTGTCTTTTGATGCCGGATTAGATGGATGTGTTTGTTCCCCTTGGGAGGTAAATATTTTGAGATCTATTTATAAACATAATTTTGAACTTATTACACCAGGTATCAGATTAAATATTGACAATAAAGATGATCAAAATAGAATTATGACTCCCCATGAAGCTATAGATTATGGCGCGTCTAAGTTAGTCATTGGAAGATCAATTTCAAAAGCTATAGATCCTAATAAAGCTCTAATAGAAATATTTAAATCTATTGATTCTGATTAATTTTGGATTCTTCTCCCTTAAGCAATCTTGTTATGTTTGTTCTATGTTTCCAGATTACTAATAATGCCACAATTAAACTTATAAAAAAGTAGGAGTGCATAAATATACCTAGGTAAAAAAACATAAAAATAGGAAGTAAGATTGCAGCTGAAATACTGGATAAAGAAACAAATTTAGTTTTTGTTAGGACTATTAAAAAAATGCCAAGAGATGCGAGTCCAACTTTCCAAGAAAGAGCTAAAAACATACCTAATCCAGTAGCAACAGCTTTCCCTCCTTTACCTTTAAGCCATATTGGCCAAATATGTCCTGAGATAGCGGATATCCCCGCTATTACCTCTATTAATACTTGATCTGTATAATTTTGAGCAATTTTTACTGCTATAAGGCCTTTGCCAACGTCAATGATAAAAACAAAAAGTGCTGGCCATTTTCCAACATTTCTTAAGACATTTGTGGCACCTGTAGATCCAGAACCCATAGTTCTTAGATCTATATTTTTGAGATATTTTCCAATTAAAAAACCTGTCGGAAGTGATCCTAAAAGATAACTTGTAAAAATTATTAAGATATTCATAAACCCTAGTTTAGTTCAAGATCATCGTAAATTTCATTATCTGAACCAGCAAATGCAACCCATAATGGGAATTGAAGTATTGGAATTTCAACAGAAGTTTCTGCTGCATCAATGATAATAAATGGCAATTCTTCATTGGCTTCTAATCTATCAGCTCTTTCGATGACACCTTCAGGCCTTTCAAACAGAACAATCCCACTATTAGGTCCAAAGTCATCCCTTGTTAGACCAAGTGAATCTTGAAGAATTCTTCTCCATTCACCTAATCGTTCAGGCTGCGAAGCTAAAATAAGAGTCTGAAATTGATCTCCATACAATTCGCCAAGAATAGATATTAAGCCAGCTGATAACAAGGCATTTTTTTGTCGAGATCCTCTACTTTCAAGAGAACCTCTTCCGCCCATGTTAAAGAACCAATCATCCATAATCTCTATATCTGAGGAATCAAGACTCCGTCTTAATTTCCAAGGCTCTGCATAAAAGTCGGGTTGTTCTGTGAAACTTGTAAAGCAACTTTTTATAATCTCTTCATCTGGCTTAAATGTCTCGGAAAGAGCAGGAACATTAACTACATTATTTGCGCTATTGTCTTGCTTTTTCTCATCAAGTGGAGAAGGCTTTACGATTATTGGTTGAGAAACTAATTCAAGTCTCTCTACGTTTTGTGAAAGATTCTGCAAAGCTCCAGTTAAGTACTCTTGAAAGCCTTTAACTCTTTTAGCAATATTATCTGACTGTCCTTTAAAGTTAGATTCAATATCTTTTTCTATTTCATTTTTTTTTGTTTCTAACACTTGTATTTCTTTAAGTAAAGAGTCTTTTTTTGAAAAGAGATCTCTAAAAATTTCATTTGAAATTTCATCAAAAGATTTAGTTGATTTATCGTTTTTCAGTATAATTTTTTTATTTTGAGTTGTATTTTTCTTACTAATTTGTTTGGTTTTATCATCTGAAATTGACTTATCTATTTTTAATTCCTTTTCAGGATTATTTTCGGGAATTTCTGTATTGGTCATTTAAATAATTTTGATGATTAGGCAAAGTCTGAATTTTAAGAATTTTTAATTTCCAGGGAGTCAACTTTTTTTATGAGCTCATCTTTTAATTGCTTTGGATTGAATAAAATTGGTAATAAATGAGGACTGGACTTTTCTCTAAAATAAAAAATACCTGGGATTATAGGGAAAAAGAATTTCCATGATATCCAGTTCTTGAATGGAAAAGTTCTAATCTCTTTCCCTAATTGTAAAACGATAAAATCATCATTTGTTATTTTTATTCTTAAGGTGAATGACTGAAGTAATAAAAAAAAGCTAAAAGAAGCAAAAACTATTGTTGGCAAAGAACCAATATTCAAAAATAAAAGCATAAAACTTAAAAATATTAGAATGATTGGTAATTGAAATGAAGGAGATATTATTACTGGTTCCTCTTTTTTTGACTTAGTGTTAAACATAGTATCATCCAAATAAAATTTGCGTTAGTAATACATCCATTAAAGATACAGTAACGAGAGTCATTACAACTGCACCTGTTGTACTTGTCCCAACTTCTTTTGGACCTCCTTTGGTTGTAAGTCCATATCCACAAGCAATGATTGAAATAAGTAATCCGAACACTACAGATTTTATTAACATTGAAGTTAAGTCTGTACTGGTTAAACTCACATTACCTGATCTTACAGATGTCCAAAAAACTATGGGAGGAACTTTATAAAAAATTGTGCTCCAAATTTGTCCACTCCATAAAGCTACAGATAAAAACAAAAGACACTGTATTGGAGACATTATTACCATCGATAGTAACCTTGGGACTACCAAATATTGGACTGGTTCGGTCCTTAACATGGTTATTGCCTCAATTTGTTCTGTGACTTTCATAGTACCCAGTTGAGCAGCATAGGCAGTGGCAACCTTTCCAGTCATTAAAGTAGCAGTTAGAAGAGGAGCCATTTCTCTAGCCATGCCTACTGCTAATAAACCTCCAATTTCACTTGAAACCCCCATACTTGTAAGTTGTGATGCAACTTGAATATTAAAAACTGTACCTGCGGCAATTCCTGTAATTAATACAATTAATAAACTGCCAGGACCCGACTCCATAAGTTGGTCAAAGAGATCATTTTTGGAAATTTTACCCTTAAAGATAAAATTAATTGCTTGCCCTCCAATGACTAGGCTGTCTAGAAGTCTTTTGAAAAAATTAAGATAATACATATTTTTATATTAGTTTGTAATTAATTTTCGATCCCATTTTCTCATGATTAAAAGACCAATTATTACCAATATTGAGGGTATAAAACCAATGCATAATCTAATAGTTAATTGTGCTGAGTAGCATTGTTCAATAATATTTAGACCATCTTTATCAACAAAGCATGATTGATAACCTGATAAATACAATAAAAATCCTAATAATTGAACACTAAACGCGATACCTATCTTCTGAATAAGTACCATCCAAGCAGTATATAATCCTGCTGGTTTCTCTGGGTCTTCGTCTATTGCATCAGGAAGTAGTGACCAAGGGATAAGAAAAGCGGTTGAAGCTCCAATGCCAATAAGACAGATTATGAAAATTAAAAGAATGAACAGAAATATGTTGCTGGCATTTAGGAATAAACTATCTCCAACTCCTGAAATTTTTGATAATGAAGGTAAAAATAAAGCTGCTGTACATGAAATAATCCACATAATCGCTCCATAGTTTAACGCTGAAATCCTGTTCAATTTATTTGATACTCTGGTCCATATTTGTAAACCCACTAAAGCGCTAATTTGGAAAGGTATCGGAATCCACTTCGCAATATATGTTGGTACATTCAGTACATCCTCGACATAGATTAAAGCTACTGTTTGCATTAATTGTAAGGCGCACCAGAGAAGAATATAGAGCGTAATAACTTTTAGAAATTTTTTATTTCTGAATATCCTTTTGAATTGAAGTGTTATAGCTTCAACTTTTCCTGAAGGCCTTCTTGCTTTTTTTGCGAATGGAGCTAATCCCCAACAGGAAATTAATGTTGCAGCAACTGCAATACATCCGCTTATTTTACCCATTAAAAAATATTCATTATTTGCAGATCCTTCAGAACCTAAGACAACTCCAGCAATTATTAAACCAGTTAGTCCTGCGATTATTGAGCCAGTAAATCTAGATGCGTTTAGTCTTGTTCTTATTTCTGTTTTTTCAGAAATTTCAGTAGATAGAGCTGCAAAAGGAAGATTAATACTTGTATAAGCAGTCATTACGATTATAGAAATTATGGCATAGTAAATAGTCTTGGTTAGTACTGAACCAGTGGGTGTCCACCATATCGCAGCTAAAGAGAAACCAAGAGGAACAGATGCTGCTACCATCCAAGGGATTCTAGGCCCCCATCTTGATTTAGTACGATCACTTAACCATCCAATTAAAGGATCATTTACTGCATCCCATATCTTTATTAACATTAATAATGATCCTGCAATTATTACTGGTAAACCAGCAGAAATAAAGAATTTAAAAAGAAAAAAACCAAATTGTGTCGCGACCAAACCTGTGCCTGCATCTCCTAGCCCATAAGAGAACATTAATCTTGTTGTTGATCTAGAAATATATTTTTTCGAGTGTGAATTTTCCAATCTTTTTACTTTGTTTATTGTTTGATAATGTATTATTGCAATGGTAATTCTATTACTTAATGCGGGCGTGGTTTAGTGGTAAAACCTCAGCCTTCCAAGCTGAAGATGCGGGTTCGATTCCCGCCGCCCGCTTTTAGAATAAATTATTTTTTGCCCCAAATACTTCTTCTGAAATGATTAGTAAAGAGCTTCTACTCTTTATTGAAACAGATTTTTCATTAATAATTAAGGGTTCAAAAATCTCAGACATACTAGTGTCAATAACTTTTAACCAATTATATTTACATTTCGGCAAGGGGAAATCGATACTTTTTGAATATGCATTTAAACCTATCCAGACCAGCGGATTAGTATTGTTTTTGTTAATGCTAAAGGCAACTGTGTGAGACCAACTACTCCAATCGGGGACATCTAACTTTGTTCCATGCCAATGATATGTTGGAATATTTTCATTGGTTTGATTATCAGGGAAGGATGATGGATTAAAAATGTTTATTAGTTTTTTTCTGATTTTTATGACGTATTTAAAATATTCTAATAATTCCAAATCTTGTTGACCATCTTCCCAATTTATCCAGCCTAATAAATTATTTTGGCACCAAGAATTATTGTTCCCGCCTTGTGATCTTCCTATCTCATCACCCATAAGTATCATTGGAACACCTTTAGAGATAAGTAAACTAAGAATAAGATTTTTTTGTTGTCTTTTTCTTAAATCATTGATTAATAAGTTCGTAGTTGGTCCCTCAGTACCATGATTCCAAGAATTGTTATGGTTATCTCCATCTCTATTTTGTTCTCTATTGGCAAAATTATGTTTTCTATTGAAAGTTACTAAGTCTTTTAGAGTGAATCCATCATGTGAAGTAATAAAATTTATCGACTTTGGAAAAATATTGTCTTCTTTATAAATAGATGGCGACCCTTTTATTTTGTCACTCATATTCCAAGCTGTATCTTTATCCCCCTTCCAAAATCTCCTCAAGTCATCTCTAAAATGACCATTCCAAGTGAAAGTATTCTTAGATGGGAAATTACCTAATTTATATAAACCGCCACAATCCCATGGCTCACTTATGAACTTGATATCGATAAGTTCAGGTTCACATTCTATATCTTCAAAAATTGGAGGATTATCAAGCGGTGAAAGATTTTCTCCTCTTGATAGGGCAATTCCTAAATCAAATCTAAAACCATCAACTCCTAATTCACTCGCCCAACATTTTAAAGATTCAATTATTAGTTTTCTAACTAATCCTCTGTTTGCTGCAATAGTATTACCACATCCGGAGACGTCCTGATAATTTTTATCTTTTCCAATAAAGTAATAAAGATTTTCATCTATACCTTTCCAAGATATTGCTGGCCCTTTTGAATCGCCTTCGGAAGTGTGATTGTATACAACATCTAAGATTACTTCAATGTCTGCTTTATGACATTCCTCTACAAATCTTCTAAATTCCTCTCTATTCTTTTCGGCGGATTCATTCGAAAGATATTCAAAATGCGGAGTAAACCAATTAATTGGACTATATCCCCAAAAATTTTTTAGACCATTTGGAGCATCAGTAGGATCAAAACAAAAAATTGGAAGTAATTCAATTGTTGTAATACCCAGTTCTTTGAGATAAGGAATTTTTTTTAAAAATTTCTTAAAACAACTTTTATCTTTATCAGTTGATTCAGTGAAAGCTTTGATATGGAGTTCATAAATAATTGTTTCTTCCCAAGAATGTTTCGGTCTTGGATAATCCTTAAAATTAAATAATTTTCTATCGCAAACAACGCTTTTAAGACAAGAATTAGTATTCTCTTGCTTTTTTAATGCATTTTCTCTTTTATAACTTCCCCATCCGGTAATACCCCTTGAACATGGATCAAGTAATACTTTTTTTTCATAGTTACTATTAATTTCATTATTTTTTTGTTTCACTCTAAAAGCATAAATACAACCTTCATCTAGATTTTTTATTTCCGCATGCCAGTAAGGACCTTTATTATGAGTCTGATCTAATTTGAATATGTTTTTTGGGGAAATAGAGTCCTCTTTCTCAAACAATAAGATTTCTACATATTCTGCATTTGTGGCTACTAAGGAAAAATTAATCCCTTGTGAAGTTAGAGAACT
Source organism: uncultured Synechococcaceae cyanobacterium (assembly GCA_902574955.1). GTDB lineage: Bacteria > Cyanobacteriota > Cyanobacteriia > PCC-6307 > Cyanobiaceae > Prochlorococcus_A. Next base: position 19,993 of record CACGPQ010000006.1, on the reverse strand, counting down.
CCCTAAAGGAAATGGTTTACCTTTATTAAGATGAATCACTTTTTCTTTATCATTGATTAGTTAAATATTGAGATAATTTATTTAAATTACTGATATTTGAATAATAGGTGCAAAATATAAAAAAAAACTCAAATTTAAGGCTTCACTAATCAACTTTATTAGATCTTGGAGAGTATTAATTTTCTAATAAATTACAATTTTTTCATACATCTGCTCAGTGCATAAAACGATTTACAGAGAAAGTTTAATAATGAGAAAACCAGATTTTTCTTGATTTCAAAATACAAATTGTGTTTTTTCATGTGATGAGAAGGAAATATATCCGAAAATTAATAAAACATAATAAATAGCTTAAATTCTTAAATTCACCTCACTTTAACATTTTCCCTCTTTGCTAAATGTAGTTAGATTTTTAATGCTAAATCCAGTGCTACCAATGCTTTTTGCTGTTCTTTAAATGAAGAGGCTATTTTTTATAAATGAAAAAGAGCGGCTAGAAGAAATAAATAATGTTGCTAAAAATGTCCCTAAAATTTGTATAAAGCTTTGCGCCGCCGGCATTTTCGGTTGCCGTATTTGTATTTGCTCCATATGATGTGAAAGTTCGAGGTTTAAACTCGATTTAAATCTTTTTTTAACCCCTAGCTTTAATTTAAATTTCAATGAACAAAGCTGATTTAGTAAATCTTGTTGCAGCTCGTACAGAGCTGACAAAAACTGATGTTTCTTTAGTTGTTGATGCAGCTATTGAAACTATTGTTGATTCAGTAGTGGAAGGCAAAAAAGTCTCTTTACTAGGATTTGGTTCTTTTGAACCAAGAGATCGTTCTGCAAGACAGGGATTAAACCCTAAGACAGGCGAAAAAATAGCAATACCCGCTAAAAGAGTTCCAACATTCTCTGCAGGTAAACTTTTTAAGGATAGAGTTCAAGGGTAATTTTTTTTAATCTATTTCTTCCTTTAATAACAAGGTGCTCTTTTAGGGCATCTTTTTTTTTTAATAGCAAAAAGATGCAATTAGCTCAATGCCCAGCACTCTTATCGAGGCATACAAAATTTTGAAATCTTAAGAAGTAATGAAATTTTTAACTATTTTATTCCTTAAATTTTTGTTGTTATCTAATTTTGTTATGGCTGAATCAATACCCACAAAGTCTAAAATTTTAAAACTATCTAGTGATTGTTTTAAAGATTCTCCAACCCAAATATGTAAAGAATTAGTTTCTGAAATAGAAAAACTTCAATTAGTAGTATTTGATCAAAATAGATTCAAATGTCAATCAAGTTTATTGGGGCTACAAACGGAAATTATTGAAGCTTATTTTTTTAATAATTTCTCAAATGAGAGAATTTCATTAATGATCCCATATGTGATTAAAAATTGTTAATTATTAAAATAATTTATTTTTTTGGAATATTATAAACTTGTTATTTAATTTGTAATGGTAAAAGGTTTTTCTGATAATGAAGTTAAGGATAATACTCAAAATACTCAAATAAAAGAAAAAAAAGGCTTAGCTGGTTTTCTTAAAGGCAAGAAATTTACTTACACTTTGCCAGGCAAAAAACAAATAAATATTTTTGGATCAATAGTAATAGGCTTAAATATCATTTTAGTATTGCTAGTCATCCTGTATTTAAAGAATGAAGAATTCCATGACTTTGTATTTAATGTTGGACGTTAGCTATATTTTTAGATGGAAAGATTTTATTAGATGATATATTTAAATTTTAGAATATCTTATGAAGGTAGTTAATTTAGTTTCTCAAGTATTTTTTTTGTTGATAACTGTCCTATTTTTGATATATTTTCTAACAGGTTATGACTCCGCTTTTGAGGCAGACCAAAATTGTCATTCATATCTTTCAAGTTACGATAACCCATCTGGAAATTATAGTTGTGATCATGATACTGAGACACATCAGTGGATACTTTACGAGTCCAATGAAAGTAAAGAACCAGCAAAAATTATTAAGAAATTTAGGTATAAGTTTTTATAAATCAATTTTCTTATAAAAAAACTTTGCAGATATAATAGAAATAATCGCTGTAATTGTGAAAGTAAGATATTGATATATGCTTCCTTCTAGGTAGATTTTATTTTTATATAGAGGAAAATCTATTAAAGATCCTATAGTACCCCAAATAATTACCCATACAGATATGTATAAGAATACTTTTATTGGATTAGATTTTTTTGCTTCCATTTTTAATTAATACCAAAAATTGAAGAAGTAACAGGTCTGCCGCTTAAAACTAACTCGGTTAATATGAGCATTAAGAACCCAATCATTGCTGCTCTACCATTTACAAGTTCAGCACTACTATTAAATCCAAAAACATTCTTTACTTCATCTCCCTGATTGTCTACCCATTTTGAGTATTTATTATTAGTTGATGATGTAGTAGTAAAATCATCATTTTGATTTTCTAATGGAGAGCCGTTTTCTTGCATAGATTTTATTTTCTATTTTAGTAATTTTAAAACTAATTTATTATTAAATTAAAGTTGAAATTATAAAAAAAATTAAGACAAAAATTATTATCCATAAAAATTGTAATTTCAAAATTAATTGACAAATTAAATTGATTTTTCCTTCAGTGCAATTATCTCCAGTCGCATTGATTATTGGCTTTTCAATAATTTCATTCTTATATTTACTTTTTCCTCCCAATTTAATATCAGAAATATAGGCAAATATAGCTTCTGAAAGCCCAGCATTAGGCGAATCATATTTTTTACCATCAAGATAGCTTTTTTTTATGATTGAACCGTACTCATTAACTTTGGAGCTAACTAAAGGTAATGTGATTAAAACTAATCTTGAAGGTACAAACGTAAAAATATCTTCGATTTTTGCGCTGAAAAAACCTAGATATCTAAAGTAATCATATTTGTAACCTATCATTGAATCTAGTGTGCTAATGGCTTTATAAGAAAAACCAAGTGATAAAGGTCCTGGAAGAAAAATTGAAAACTTCATAAAAACAATTCCAATAAAAATCCAGAATAATGGCCCAAATATTCCATCAACAGAATTTTCAGTAAGACTCTCAGTACTTGATCTCAAAAGATGTTTTATAGAGGATGACCTTACATCCCTACTTACTATTCTTTGTACTTTCTCTTTAATTATTCTTTCATTTTCCTCATTAACCTCTCTGCGTTCTATTAGTTCTGCAATCTCTTTTACACTTGCAATAAGTCCCTTAGTCGCAAAACAACTTGAAAGTCCAAAAAAAATTAATAATCCAATAAAAAAATGATTTCTTGATTGGACATAATTGAGTTCTATCAATTTTCCTAAACCAAAACTTATTCCAATAGTGGATAAAGCTACGATTAATCCGCCCCAAAACAATATATTTTTATTTTCTCCAAAATTATTTATGAAGTAATCAGATATTTTTTTTATGTAAAAGCCAATTACTTGAACTGGGTGGATTAAGAATCTTGGATCGCCGATCAATAAATCAAAACCAATAGATCCAAGAAATATTAAAAATAAATTTATTTCAGCCAACTGAACATCGAGCGCAAACCTTTACCCACTTTTTCAATTTCATGTTTTGAGTTCTCTTCTCTTAATTTTGTCATTAAGGGTTTGTTTTTATCGCATTCTTCCACAAAATTCTTAGCGAAAGTTCCATCTTGAATATCCTTTAAAATTTTCTGCATTTCTTTCTTTGTATCACTATTAATAAGTCTTTTACCACTTACATAATCTCCATATTCTGCAGTATTTGAAATGGAATCTCTCATTTGAGATAAGCCTCCCTTCACCATTAAATCAACAATAAGTTTAACTTCATGTAAGCATTCGAAGTAAGCAAGTTCGGGCTGATATCCTGCCTCTACAAGGGTTTCAAAGCCTGATTTGACAAGTTCTGATAATCCTCCGCACAAAACTGCTTGTTCGCCAAATAAATCAGTTTCTGTTTCTTCTTTGAAGTTTGTTTCAAGAATCCCTGCTCTTGTTCCGCCAATCCCTTTAGCATAGGCCATCGCCAATGATCTTGCATTTCCGGAAGAATCCTGCTCTACTGCAAACAATGCTGGAACTCCTTGACCATTCTGATATTCCCAACGAACAGTGTGTCCAGGTCCTTTTGGGGCAATCATTACAACATCCACAAAACTAGGAGGTTTGATAAGTCCGAATCTAATATTGAAGCCATGAGCAAAACTTAATATCTTTCCTTCTTTTAAGTTTGGTTCTATTTCATTAAGGTAAACATCTTTCTGAAACTCATCTGGGAGGAGAATCATAATCCAGTCTGCTTTTTTGCAAGCTTCAGAAACACTAAATACTTGTATTCCATCGCTAATAGCTTTGCTTTCAGACTTACTCCCTTTATATAATCCAACAATTACATCCATACCGCTATCTTTAAGGTTTAGGGCATGTGCATGACCTTGTGAACCATATCCAATAATCGCTATTGTTTTCTTATCTAAAAGACTTAAATCTGCATCTGTGTCGTAAAAGAGTTGGGTCATTAGTTGTAGCTTCTTTGCATTTGATAATTAATATTTTAGACATTAAAGGTGTAAATAAATCAAAAAATTATTAATTTAAAAATAAAAAATTAAAATATTTATTTAGAAATTTTAAGATTGATTTGCTTCGCTTGGATGTGTGATCACTCTATCAATTAAGCCATAGTTTTTTGCTTCTTCCGCACTTAGAAAATAATCTCTATCTGTATCCTTTTCAATTTTCTCAAATGATTGGCCCGTCATATCTGCCATAGACATATTTAACATATCTTTAATTCTTAAAATTTCCTTAGCTTCAATTTCAATATCACTGGCTTGGCGTTGAGATGTTCCTCCTAGAGGTTGATGAATCATTATTCTGCTATGAGGCAAAGCAACTCTTTTACCTTTTGTTCCAGCTGCTAGTAAGAACGCTCCCATAGAGGCTGCTAGGCCTACGCATATTGTTACTACATCACTTTTTACGTATTTGATAGTGTCATATATAGCTAAGCCAGCAGTTACTGATCCTCCTGGACTATTTATATATAGATAGATAGGTTTCGAATTATCATCAGAATCAAGATAAAGCATTTGTGCAACAAGGCTATTAGCAATACCATCATTCACTTCTTGTCCAAGAAAAAGAATCCTTTCAACACCTAATCTTGTATATATGTCCACCCATCTTTCGTATTGACTTCCTGGAAGTCTATAAGGCACGCTTGGAGTTCCTATTGGCATGATTTTAAAATAGTTTTGTGAGAGTTAAATTTTATTTGGTAAATCTTTTTGACTGGTGAGTATTCTATCGATAACTCCATAATCTAGGGCTTCTTGGGGGTTGAGATAACTCATCCTGTCAGAGTCTTTTGAGAGTTCTTCGATAGTCTTTCCAGTATTCCTAGATAGAATCTCCAGCATTGATTTTTTATTTTTCAAAACTTCCTCAGCTCTTATTTGGATATCGGTTGCTTGGCCTCTTGCTCCGCTTATGGGTTGATGTAAAACAATAGAAGCATGCGGAAGAGCGGCCCTTTGACCCTTAGTGCCAGATGAGAGGATAACGGCAGCAGTCCCCATTGCTTGTCCGATGCATATTGTGTGTACTGGGGGCTTAATATAGCTTATTGTATCGCAGATAGCGAAAGCTTCTGTTTCAAAACCAACTGCGTCACCAGTGTACCAACTTGTCCCTGTTGAATTGATATAGAAATAGATTGGTTTATCTGGATCCTCAAACTCTAGATAAAGAAGTTGAGCAATGATTAGCTCAGTTACATCCATTCCTAGTTGTCTTTTCGCATCATCATCTGAAAATAATGGTAAACCAAGATAAACAATTCGCTCTTTTAGTAAAAGAGAGGGGAGATCAGGGGGAGGGGTCCTCATAACGGTGTTTTCGCCGTAATAAGGAGCAGATACAGTCATTTGTATCACGAAATTAAGATTGAACTGATTCTAGCTAGATTTAGCTCTGTGTCGCTGGTGATTTAAAAGATTTGTTTGACTCAGGATTATTTATCAGTTTTCCAAAGACCATTCTTCCAGTGGGAGTTTGTAATGCGCCTGTAATAACAATATCTAATCTGCTCCCCACAAAATTCTTTGCCTCATCAATAACAACCATTGTGCCGTCGTCTAAATATCCAATACCTTGCATTTTTTCTTTGCCTTCTCTCACGATTTTGATATTAAGAGATTCTCCTGGTTGTACTTCTGGCCTTAAAGCAATAACTAAATCACTCAAATTCATAACTTTTAATTCTTTAACTTCAGCAATCTGAGAAAGATTATAGTCAGCCGTAATTAATGTTCCTGTCATATCCTCAGTAATTTTCAAGAGTTTTTCATCTACCCCATTTCCTTCATATTTTGTTGGATTTATTACAAGTCTTCTCCCATATAAATCTCTTAATTCTTTTAATAACTTGAGACCTCTTCTGCCTTTGGACCTTTTTTCATTACTGCTTGAGTCAGCTAAAGTTTGTAATTCGTCAATTACACTTTGAGCAACAATTAATTGCCCTTCCAATAAGCCGCAACTTAATAGGCCATTAATTCTTCCATCAATAATTACGCTTGTATCTAAAATTTTTGGACTTGCTGCAGGGAGTATTCCTTCATTGACTAGATATGCATCAGTATTATTTGGATTGAATAATCTCAATAATGTCCTTCCATGGGTATCCGCCAACTTATAACCAAGCACTCCAAAGAAAATGTTGCTTAATATAGCTGCTAAGGGTTTTGCGAAGAAAACCTCTCTAGGGAATGGAATTAACAGTATCGGAGCAAGTAGGAGATTCGCAACAAGTAATCCTAAAATTAATCCAACGGACCTACTTATTAATAAGTCAGTTGGCATAGTTCTTATTTGATCAAGAAACGTTTTTCTAAGTTGAAGGAATACAAAACCAGCTGCTAATCCAACAAAAAAACCTATTATTGCTAAAACAATTCTAAAACCTTCTACATTAGATACCTGTTTAAGTATGTCTACTGGCAATAAATCAACACCAAGCCATCCAGAAGCAGCCCCAGACAATACAAATAAAATTAATACTAAGATATCTGTCATATATATAATCTACTAGGATTTATTAATTGAGTAAATAAGGATTTTATTTTTTCCCATCCTTAATACTTTTTTGGAGCTTAAAAATGAATTTATATTATGAATAAGTTTCCAAGAAGTGCTTATGTTCACATTCCTTTTTGCCATAGAAGGTGTTTTTATTGTGATTTTGCAGTTATTCCATTAGGAAACAAAATTGAAACTTTACAAGGTTATGGAAGTAAAACTGTTAAAGAGTATTTGCAATTTTTATATAAAGAAATATTGTCAATTAAGCATAAATCACCTCTATCGACAATTTATTTAGGAGGAGGTACACCATCAATTTTGGATCCTACCCAAATCAAAGAATTAATTAATCTTTTTAGAGAAAATTACGGAATTGACTATGGTGCTGAAATTACTATGGAGGTTGATCCAGCTAGTTTTACTCAAGATGATCTTTATGGATTCATAAATGCTGGGATAAATAGATTTAGTCTAGGAGTACAAAGTTTTAATAATCAGATACTTCAAAAATCTGGAAGGCGTCATTTGAGAGAAGATGCAGAACAAGCTTGTTTATGGTTGAAGAGAGAATATAATTCTCGGTTAATAAAAAGCTGGAGTTTAGATTTAATTCAAAACTTGCCACTTAGTGGATTTAAAGAATGGCAAGATGACTTAAAAAAAGCAATAACATTTTCACCACCGCACATATCTATTTACGATTTGAATATTGAAAATGGCACTGTTTTTCAAAAACTAGTTAAATTAGGAAATTTAAAACTCCCAAGTGATGAAGAAGCTTTTAGAAATAGTGAATCAACTCATTTAATTTTAAAAAACTCAGGGTATTCAAGATATGAAATCTCAAACTATTGCCTCCCGCGGCATCAATCGAGACATAATAGAGTTTATTGGAGTGGTTTAGGCTGGTGGAGTTTTGGTCAAGGTTCCACAAGTTCTCCGTGGGGGGAAAAGTTAACTAGACCAAGAGTTAGTAAAGAATATAAAGAATGGGTAATAAGACAGTACGAATTTAATTTAGATTCATCCCTAATTAATAAGGATTTTGTTTACAAAGAACTTGATGAGAAAATAATGTTGGGATTAAGACTCAAAGAGGGTTTAGATATTAAAGAAGTGTTTAAAGAACAAAACTGGGAAAACAAAGAATTTGAAAGAAACTTTTGTAAATTGCTTGAAGAATGGGATAGATTTCTTGAAAGTGGACTACTAGTAAGAAAGGGTAATAGATTCTTTTTAAGTGAGCCTATAGGAATGGAACTAAGTAATCAAGTTCTTGTTTCTATGTTTAAGTGGTGGGATGAAATTAATTAAGCCTTTCAGAGTCTACCCATTCTTTTAATTTATCCTTAAATAATTTCTTACCTTGAATAATCGGTTGGCAAAATGGTGGTTGATCATCATTGAGGCCTAACAAATCGGCAGTTACTCTTACTTGCCCATCACAATAATTACCTGCACCGATACCTATTACAGGAATTGTTAAAGAGTTTTGTACTTCTCTAGCAAGCAAATCAGGAATATGTTCAAGAACTATTGAAAAACATCCTAATTTTTCAAGAATTGAAGCCTCCTTCTTGATTTTTTCTTGGCTTTCTAAGCTTTCTCCTTGTTTCTTTAATCCAATATTTAGATAGCTTTGCGGTGTGAGACCTATATGCCCCATAACAGGGATTCCCATTCTTACTAATCTAGAAATAACTTTTTGTATTTCTGGTTCAGCTCCTTCTACCTTTACAGCTTTTGCATAGGTGCTCTGAATGATTCTCCCTGCATACTCAACAGCTTTATCCTCTCCACATTGGTAAGTCAGAAAAGGCATATCTGAAATGACCAAAGGTTGTTCCTCAATTTTCTTTTTAAATCCTCTTGAAACAGCATTAGTATGATAAATTATGTTTTCTAAAGTTAATGGTAAGGTCGATTTGTATCCTAAGCAGACCATTGCTAAGGAATCACCTACGAGGACGAGATCAACATCAGCTTGTTCTGCAATAGATCCTGATATGGAATCCCATGCAGTTAGGGCAATGATTTTTCTAGACTTTTTTTTATAATTAATCAGGTCTGAAGGTAACATAATAAGTTTATGTATCTTTTTGAATCAAGAATTGCTAATATGTTTTTGACTCGGCCTTTCGCGGTTTTAACGCCTAAACCTGGTCAGGACCGGAAGGTAGCAGCCACAAGGGATGCTTGAGGCAGGCGAGATAACCGAGTCACTTTATTTTACCTTTTAACCTATATCCTTTTTATTTTGTCTTAATCTCAAAAACTCAGGAATACTAGCTCCTGATTCTTTATTCTCGGAAAAATTATATAAAGGTTGATTCGACAATCTGTTTTTAATTCTTTGTTGGTTTAATGGTTGATTTGTTTCAAATCCTGTAGCAATTACAGTTACTTGTATTTCTCCTTCCATTGCTTCATCGACGACTGCACCAACAATTATGTTTGCTTCTTGATCAACAACATCATAGATAATTTCAGATGCTGAGGTCATATCTTCCAAAGTCATGTCTTTGCCACCAGTAATATTTATTACGCAGCCTTTAGCTCCATCAATTCTAGCTGCTTCTAGTAAAGGGCTATTCATTGCTGCTTGTGCAGCCTCTAAAGCTCTCGATCTTCCTGAACCAATACCTATTCCGAGAAGAGCAGTGCCTGCTTCTGTCATAACTGATCTTACATCTGCAAAATCAACATTAACTAATCCTGGGCAAGTAATTATGTCACTGATACCTTTGACTCCCATTCTTAAAACATCATCAGCATTCCTAAATGCTTCTTGAAGTGGAGCTCCTGCAATAACGTCTTTTAATCGGTCATTTGGAATAACTATAAGAGTGTCAACGTTTTCAGCTAGTCTTGCAATCCCTTCTTCTGCTTGACGCATTCTTCTTTTCCCTTCAAAAGAAAATGGTTTGGTTACTATACCAACTGTTAAAGCACCACTTTGTTTAGCTACTTCTGCAACTACCGGAGCTGCTCCTGTACCAGTTCCTCCACCCATTCCTGCGGCTATAAAAACTAGATCAGATCCCTCTAGAGCTTGTTGAAGCTCTTCTTTAGATTCTTCGGCAGCTTTTTGCCCAATACTTGGATTCCCACCTGCACCTAAACCTCTAGTGAGGTTTTGACCAAGTTGAACCCTCCGCTCTGCAGAAGACTGTAGTAGGGCTTGTGCGTCTGTATTGAGGACTCTAAATGAGACACCTTCTAAATCACTGTCTATCATTCTATTGACTGCATTACTGCCACCACCTCCTACACCAATAACTTCTATTTTGGCGTTTTGGCTTGGAAGGATTTCTCTCGACTGATCAAAGTTTGGATTGTTACCGAAGCTCATCTCTTAATTAGGAATCTATAATTAGTATTGGGTGCATTATGAACTTACTGAGCTCATCTGTAGGAATTTGTTGAGGAAAAACCTAAAAATATTTATTTATTAAATATTTTGTTTTGAATGCAAAACCCACTTCAACACTACAATAATTAAAAAAAATTATTAAAAATCCTTTTTCAAATATTAGGGTTTGAACACTTTTATTTTTGGTTTATTTGGATTAGTAAGATCAATATTATCTATTTTTATCGAAAAGCTATTTTTCTCAAATTCATTTTTTATGTTATTGATGATTTGTAATTGATAGTTGATTAATTCTGGATTATATCCTAGGAAGATTTTTTTTAAATCTTTCTCCTCAATAGTTAGAAAACCATCGGGTGAAAAAGTTATTTTAACTATTTCAAATTCGTAATTCTGTAGGGCGATGAAAATTTCAGATAATATTTTTTTAAATTTTTCTTTCCATCCAAAAACTTGTATGGTTAATTTCTTCAAATTTTGTTCACCCGCATTATTTCTACTTATAAAGATTCCATTTTTATCAATAAAGCCTAATATTTTTTCGTCTTTTATTATTTTCTCACCGTAAGCTATTGGAATTCTTGTTTTAATATGAACTTTCAAACCAAAAGGAAATAATTCTCTATCTACCGAAACATTCTTGAGTGATAAATTTTGTTTTAACTCTTTTTCTAACAAACTAGTTTTAACAAAAATTAATCGGGTCGGTAATTTTAAAGATGAATTATTTACCACATCATTCTGCGAAAATAATGTACTACCAGAAATCTTAATGTCCTGCATATTAACTTTTTTAAAAGTTTTTATGCTTAATAAGCTTGTTAAAAATAAAAATGAAATTAGAAAAAAAAAGCTTCTATCTTTGATTTTTTTTTGATTTTTCACAAATCACATCTAGCTTTTTCCATCAATTGGTCCATCCATTTCCTCGCTTGCTCTGCATCTGAAAATGGGACATCCATCTCTTTCCCATCACCAACTAATCTCAACCTGCACTTGCCCTGAGATTCACTTGTTAGAGGAGCTTCTCCTGAAGTTAGTGCCATTAATTCAACTAATTCAAGTTTCTTTATTTTGAAACTATCTTTTTCTTCAAATTTACCAGCTTCAAATGCGCTCCACTTTAACTCACCATCTTTTAGGGAAGCTGCACCTGAACTGTCTAACTTGCACAGTTCAGAATCACTCGCCCAACTTCTAAAAAGATTTTGCCTTCTTCTTTCTAACCATCCAAGTGCAGTTAATAAAATGAAGATTAAAAGTAATGGTAACCAAAGTAGTCCATGCAACATTTGATTTAAATTACAAATCTAAAGATATTTCTACCAGTTTAGCCACAAGTTGTTCAATTTTTAAACCTGAAGCTTCCCAAAGCATTGGAAACATACTGTTTTTTGTAAAACCAGGAATTGTATTTATTTCATTTAGAAAAATTTTATTTGTAGATTTTTCTAAAAAGAAATCTACTCTTGCAAAACCGAAAATATTTAGTGCTCTACAACTTTTAATAGCAATTTCTTTAATTTCTTTTGTGATTTTAGAATCTATTTCGGCTGGGATAATTATTTTATTATTTGAGTTATATTTTGAATCGTAATCATACCAATCACTTTCGTAATTTACCTCGCCTATCTCAGAGGTTAAGATTTTTGAATCCCCAATTATTCCGCATTCAATCTCCCTTACCTCTAAACCTTCTTCTATTAAGATTCTTGAATCTATTTCTCGAGCCTTTTCTAATGCTTGTAATATTTCTGATTCATTTTTGACTTTGGAGATGCCAAGAGATGATCCGGAATTCGATGGTTTAACAAAAACAGGAAATTTTAATTTTTTTAAAATTAAATTAATTATTTTATTTTTTACTTCCTTATCCTTGAGATTTTCATTTTGCAAAACTAGATAATTAACTTGTGGAAGTTTAAGGTTTGAGAAAATTGTTTTCATCAATATTTTATCCATTCCAAGTGCAGAGCCAATAATTCCACATCCAACTAAAGGTTTCTTTGTAAATCTAAGTAAGCCATGAATTGAGCCGTCTTCACCATTAAATCCATGTAAAAGAGGAAACCAAACATCAACATTTTGAAATTCAATTCCGTCAAGGAAGTTAATTTTTTTCTGATTAAAAATTTCTTGTTTTTTTGTTTTATTGTTTTCAATTCCACCAATTAGTATCTTTTCCGAGAGATGACTATCTACCCAATCTCCATATTTGTTTATGTAAAAAGTTTTAACTGTATAGCGTTCTTTGTTTACTTCTGAATTAAATGCTTGAAAAACTGTTTTTGCAGATGATATAGATACTTCATGCTCATTGGAATTCCCACCAAATATTAAACCAATACATTTTTTTTGCCCCCCTATCATTTAAAAAAGATTATAAGTAAAGTTCGCCTGTTAAAGAAAAAGGTCTTGCTTCATTTATTTTGACATCTATCTCATCTCCCAATGAAAAATTAAAATTAATATTTTTGGGAATCTCCACGAAAGTTAATCTATTTGTTCTAGTTCTACCCATAATTTGCGAGGAATTTTTTGGATTTAAACCTTCAATTAAAACGCTTTCAATATTATTTATGTATCTTTGATTTCTGATCTTAGCAGTTTTTTCGACTAAATCATTAATTTCTTGTAATCTTTCTTTTTTTACCACTTCAGAAAGTTGATTCGACCAAACTGCAGCAGGCGTATTTGGTCTTGGAGAATATGCTGCCGTATTTACTTGATCAAAACCAATTTCTGATATTAGCTTTAATGTGTCATGATATTGTTTTTCGGTTTCTCCTGGGAAAGCAACTATTGCGTCAGCAGTGATTGATGCATCTGGCATTAATGACCTTATATTCTCGATAATATTTTTATACTTATTGATAGAATATCCTCTTGACATTTGTTTTAAGATTTCATCATTTCCACTTTGGAAGGGAATATGGAAATGTTCACAGACTTTATCAAGTTCATAACAAGCTTGAATCAACCTTTTTGAAAAATATCTTGGATGACTAGTAGCAAATCTTATTCTGCGAATTCCTTTAACATCATGAATATAATATAAAAGATCAGTTAGAGTATTCTCTTTTCTCCCCTCTTTTGTAGTTCCTGGAAGGTCTCTACCATAAGCATCAATATTCTGACCCAAAAGAGTAATTTCTTTAAAATTATCATCAGCTAATTTTTGGATCTCACTTTTTATCGCATTTGGATATCTTGATTGCTCTTTTCCTCTCACAGAGGGGACTACACAATATGAACATCTTTCATTACATCCATAAATAATATTAACCCAGCCACAAATAGAGCTTTCTCTTCTGGCGCTTGTTATGTCTTCAGAAATGAAGGTTTCTTCTGTAGCAGCAACTTGATTTCCTAAATCAACTTTCCCCAGAAGATTCTCAAGATTATTTACGTGTTGAGGCCCCATAACCAGATCAAGTTCTGGGACTCTTCTTAGTAAGGATTCTCCCTCTTGCTGAGCAAGACAACCTGCAACAACAAGTTTTAAGCTAGGTGTTTTGTGCTTTCTTTTTGCTTGTCTTCCTAGAAAGCTATAAACTTTTTGCTCTGCATTATCTCTAATAGTGCATGTATTGTACAAGACCAAATCGGCATTTAATTCATTATCTGCTCTGGTGTATCCCATTTTCTCTAATGTCCCAGCCATTCTCTCAGAATCAGCCTTGTTCATTTGACATCCAAATGTGGTTATCCAATAACTGCCAGTGGTTGAATTCTTTTGAGTTTCTTTTTCGTCTGATTTTGTTTTTGTTAGCACTTTGCTAGGAATTTTTTATGATTCTTTAATTCAAAATTACAAGTTAAATAATTTTGCTGCAATATTTTTGAGGGCGAGCGAGGGGATTCGAACCCCCGAATAGCGGCGCCACAAGCCGCTGCCTTAACCACTTGGCGACGCCCGCCTCACATTTATAAATTTAACAACTCAAGGGTAATTTTTCATAGTTATTTTTATCTTTTACCGAAATTTGAATTATTTTCTAATTCAATAAAGTTTTCTTATGATTTAAAATAAAAGAAAATTTAAAAATTTGAGTAATTCCGGCACAGCTGAGGTTCTTATTCCCAGAAGCCTTTGTTTAATAGAAGATATAGATAACCTCATTATCGATATAGAGGATTTATGTTCAGTTTCCATTAGTTGGGAGGATGGATTTGTTTCTGAGTTAAAGCCTTTAAAAAATAAAGTTATAAAACCAAAAAATATTTTATTCCCAAGATTTGTTGAAACGCATTCGCATTTTGATAAATCTTTTACATGGGCAGATTTTCCTAATCTGGAATCAAACTATTTAGGAGCATTGTCAGTAAATCTTGAAGAACACAAAACTAGAACTACAGATAAGGTTCTTGAAAGAGTTGAGAAATCATTAAAACTTGCCATAAAAAATGGATATCGAGCTATTAGAAGTCATATTGATACTTACAAAAGTCAATCTATTGATATTTGGATCGAACTTTTTAAATTACAAAAAAAATTTTCATCTGAGTTGACTTTACAATTCGTTGCTCTAGCTCCATTGGAATTCTGGGATACAACTAATGGAGAAGATTTGGCAAAAATATTTTCCTCTAATGGAGGTATTTTAGGAGGTGTAATTGTTCCTCCTTTCAATAAAAATGATACAAGCAAATTTCTCGCAAAGATGCTTCTTCTAGCTAGTAAATATAAATTAGAAATTGATTTGCATATAGATGAATCGATCAATGAGCCTGGAGCGGGAATAAAAGTTTTATTGGAGACAATCGAAAATTTAAAAATTAATAGTATTCCAATTACTTGTAGTCATTTGAGTAGTCTTATTTCTCTAAGTCATAGAGAGATTTTAAATTTAGGAGAAAAAATGGCTGAGAAAAATATTAAAGTTATTGCTTTACCTCTAACAAATTTTTGGCTGCTCAATCGAAGTAATAAAACTACCTCATTAAAAAGACCAGTTGCTCCAATAAAGCAATTACAAAAATCACACGTGGATGTATCTCTGGGTAGTGATAACGTTCAAGATCCCTGGTACCCATTTGGTAATTTTGATCCTTTTTATGTGTTATCTTGCTCGATACCTTTGCTTCAACTAAATCCCTGGGAGAGAATGACTCTTTCTTCTATTTTTTTAGCTCCAAGCAGATTATTAAACTTAAAGTGGGATGGTTTAATTAAAAAGGGCTGCCCTGCTGATTTTGTGATTTTAGATGCACAAAGATGGGCAGATGTTTTTTCGAGTTCCTTAAAGAGAAAAGTTTTTATAAAAGGCGATTTATATTGCTAATCGGCTAATTTATATACAAAACAATAAGAATTTAATCAATGACATCAAATACTCTTAAATTAATAGACAAATTTAGGGAAGTTAAAAACTTAGAGATTATTGGAAGCCAATCTGACATAAAAAGACTTTCAAAAGATTTTTATAACTACTCTCCAATTCTTACTGAAAAATTAGACGAATGTATTGCTGATTTGGTGGTAAGACCGAGCGATCACAAAGCAGTAAAGGAAGTAGCAGAAATTTGTTGGGAATTTTCTATTCCACTTACTTTAAGGGGTTCAGGTACAGGTAATTATGGACAAGCTGTCCCATTGTTTAAAGGAGTTGTAATGCAGATGAGTCACTTTAATAAGTTAGAAGAATTTGATCCAGATACAGGTTTTGTAAAAGTACAGTCTGGCTGCGTTATGGGAGATTTGAATAAACAATTAGAGAAATATGGGAGGGAATTGAGGTTGCTTCCTAGTACTTGGAAAACTGCAACAATTGGAGGTTTTATTGCAGGTGGATCAGGAGGTATTGGTTCAATTAGGTGGGGATTTTTAAGAGATCCAGGAAATCTTATTGGTTTAGAGGCAGTAACGATGAATGAAAAACCTGAATTATTAAAATTTGATGCTGAAGAATCTGAACCTCTGAATCATGCTTATGGGACTAATGGAATAATTACTTCTTTACTACTTGCTACTGATATCAAACGTAAGTGGTACTCAATAGTTATAGACTGTATTGAATTTGAAAAAACAATAGAAATATTAAAAACTCTCACCAGCGCAGCAATTGATCTGAAACTAGGAGCAATTCTTGAAGAAGAAATTGTAGATCAAATGCCAAAATGGTTTAAAACCAATCCTAGAAGTCACAAGATATTAATTCAATCTACGCTTGGAGGAATAAAAACCATCAAGCTAATTTGTAAAAAATTCAAAGTTGAATCTACCCTCCTTGGGGAAGAAGAAAAACTCGTTAATGGAATTTCTGAAGTCGTATGGAATCATACAACTCTTCATATGAGGTCTAGGGATAAAAATTGGACGTATTTACAGATGCTTTTGCCGCTTAATAATGAACTAAAATTAATTAATTTTTTGAGAAGAAAATGGGGTAAAAAAGTTCTTTGGCATTTAGAGGCAGTTTCTCAACAAGGATCACCGCGATTAGCGGCTTTGCCTGTATTAAAGTGGAATGGGGCAGAAGAACTTAATGAAATAATGGAAGATTGCAAGAAACTTGATGCGTTTATTTTTAATCCTCATGTTTTAACAGTTGAAGGTGGAGGTCTCGGAGTGGTGGATGCAGATCAAGTAAAAGCGAAATTAAGATTTGATCCTAAAGGGCTATTAAATCCAGGAAAATTGGAAGGTTGGGAAGTAAAAGAACAATTTAAAATTTAACATTTCTGTTTATTCGCAAATTTAATAAATTCAGCAACTAAAAAAATAGAACCTGTTAGAACAGGATGATTAGCTGGCCATTTTTCCAGGGAAAATAAATACTCAATGGCAAGTTCAAATGTTTTAAATTCAATTGTTTTTTGAAAGTCAATTTCTTTAATTTGAGAGAGATCATTTAATTGCCAACTAGGTTGGTTTGGAACTGGTACAAGTAATAAGCGATCATTTTTCTTTAGAAGTGTTTTTAATATTGCGTAAATATCTTTTTGTCTTTGGACACCTAAAATCCAATAAATTCCTTTATCTTCATTCTCCCAATTGCTTCGCTCATTAGAGAGTGCTTTTGCAGCAGGATAATTATGCGCACAATCTACAAGAATTTCTTTGTTGAAATAATTTATTATTTCTAGCCTTCCGTTCCAAGTTGTCTTTTTAAGGCCTTCAGATATGTGTTTTTCTTTTATATTAAATCCCAAATTATTCAGCGCTTCAATTGCTCCAACAGCTACTGAAGCATTTTGCTTCTGAAAAATTCCTTTTAATCCAAGCTCATAGCTGTTTGAAATTGAATCTTTCCAAATAATTTCTGCTCCAACCTCTTTAACTTTTTTGGTTATTAAATTTTCAACTTGACAATTTTGATTGCATGAGATGACAATTGAGTTTTTTTCAATAACTGCTAATTTTTCTTCGGCAATTTTTTCAATCGTATCTCCAAGGAATTCTTTATGATCTAAGCCAATATTCCCAATAGCAATGATTGGTCTAGATTTATGGGCCGTTGTCGCGTCTAATCGTCCCCCTAAGCCAGCTTCAAGAATGAGTAATTCAACTTTTTTATGGTCAAAAAAATTTAGTGCGCAGCAAATGATTTTTTCAAAAGGAGTTAATTCAAATGTTGAAAAATTTTTTTCTATTAATCTATAGATTTTTTCAAAATCAGTTTTATTAATATTTTTTTTATTAACTCTAATCCTCTCGCATACATCCAAAAGATGAGGAGATGTCGTTACACCGAAATTCCTTTTAGCTTCAAAAAGTATACTTTCTAAATATGCCGCGATTGATCCTTTCCCATTGGTTCCAATAATCTGTATCGCAGGGATATTCTTGCAGGGATTATCAAGTTCTTGAAGTGCTTTTTTAATTCTTGATAAACCTAACTTGATATTATCCCTTTCATATTTAGGAGATAATAATTCAAAAGTTTTTAAATTTGCATTTTTCAAAATTTTAATTGCTATAACTCTTCAAAAATTGAATTTAGCTTATCCAAAAGAATATTAATTTCTCTTCGAGAAATAACTAATGGTGGGACAATCCTTACAACATTTCCTCCTGCAGGAACTACCAGTAATCCTTTATCAAAAGCTTTTAGTGTAATTTTTTTTGCATCAGCATAATCATCATTGATCACAAGACCTTGTATTAAACCTAAACCTCTTTTCCCGCTAATAATATTTGGAAATTTTTTTGACAATTCTTCAAACCCAGCATTTAATTGTTCCCCTCTTAGATAAACATTATTGATAATATTTCTTCTATTTATTTCTTCTAATACAGTTAGGGCAGCTTTACAAGCGAATGGGTTCCCTCCAAAAGTGCTTGCATGATCCCCTGGAGAAAAAATGTTGGCTTTTTCTTTTACTAATAATGCTCCAATTGCATGACCTCCTCCTAATCCTTTAGCAAGGGTGAATCCATCAGGTTCAATTCCTAAATTCTCATAACCCCACATTTTCCCAGTACGACCTACTCCACTTTGGACCTCATCTAAAATGAGAAGAGAATTATATTTATCACATATTTCTCTCAGGCTTTTAAAAAATATTTTACTTCCAGGAATTACGCCGCCTTCGCCTTGTATTGGTTCAACTAAAACGCCGGAAATTTTTTGATCATTATTTTCACACTCTTCAAATAATTTTTTTACCGAATCAAAATTGTTAAACTTAAAAAATTTGAACCCTTGAATCATTGGTTCGAAACCTTTTTGATATTTTGGTTGTCCAGTGGCACTCAAGGCTGCAAGCGTCCTTCCATGGAAGCTGGATTCTGCTGCGAGAATAATTGATTCTTTACCTTTATTTGTTTTATTGCCATATTTTTTAATTAATTTAATTGCTGATTCATTTGCTTCCGCACCACTATTACAGAAAAAGACGCTTTTAGCACAACTCATATTCGTTAAAGTTCTGCTTAATTGTTCTTGTTCTTCAATGTTGTAGAGATTAGAAATGTGCTGAATCTTTTTTAGTTGAGTTGATAACCTTCTTCTTAAAACTCTGTCGCTATGTCCAAGACTACAAGTTGCTATACCAGCGACAGCATCAAGATACCTTTTACCTGTTTTGTCCCATAGCCAACAACCTTTTCCTTTTTTGAAAGATATATCGAATCGACTATAGGTATTCATTAAAGTGGGAGCGGTCGGACTTGAACCGACATACCCGAAGGTGCCGCATTTTGAGTGCGGTGCGTCTACCAATTCCACCACGCTCCCAAGGCTTTTGAAAAAATTAACTTTTTTATTATAACAAAAATCAACTTATTGACTATTGTTTTGGTCAAGGAACAGTTATCAAGATAACGTTTGTTAAAAGTTAATCTTTTTAGATAAAAACATAGAATTATTTATTGCATTTGCTGACAAGAAATGAGGGGAAAAATAAACTTTAAACATTTCTGATACATTTTTGTAATTAAATGCGCTTAAAAGTCTTTCTTAAAAGGAGATATCTTCATAATTAGTAATATTATGTTATAGTTTATAAAAAAAACAAATGTCTAAAATTCAAGCTAAAAAATTGTCCTTTAAATTTGTCCCTTACCTTTTTATTGCAGTAACTATACTTACAACATTCGGATCTAA